>NZ_CANLRP010000142.1 GCF_947493425.1 uncultured Microscilla sp.
AATGTTGTTATCAAATAAGAGAAAAGCCAAACATGGTTCAAATGATTTTATCGGATTTTTAAGCTTTGACTAATGCGGTGCATATCGGAACCGCAGCTACGCAAACTTTTTGAAGTAAAGTCAGCGGGCTAAAGACTCCGAATACTGTGGTAGGAATTTAGTTTCCACTGCAATAGGTTGTTGGGTGAGGTGTTTTTTGTAGAATCTTGACAATAGCTTTCCTGCCAAAACATTTGATCGTGATCATCAGTCAGAGTCAAAAACATTTTAAGGCATCGCCTTGGCAATCAACTCCCCAAATAATTACCCAACCTCCATACAATTCTCACAGCTTTTTTCAAAACATTACCATTTTCAAAAAATACCTGTATTTTTGCCGAATCATAGAAGAGTTAATGAGTTAAGTGTGGTATTCATTCCTCGTAAAACTGGATACACACCAAGCCAGCAGAAGCATAACTAATGAGTAGTAATACTTGTTGTAAAAGAGCAACTTACCTCATTTGTAATTAATCATTCGTAATTACTTAAAGTACATCATGGAACTAAAAGTAGGAGATAAGGCACCTTTGTTTGAGAGCAAAGACCAACAAGGAAATACTGTAAAACTAGAAGATTATAAAGGCAAGAAGGTGATCTTGTATTTTTATCCCAAAGACAACACCAAAGGTTGTACCGCCCAGGCTTGCGACTTGCGCGACAACTATGAGTTGATCCAGAAAGAAGGCTACGAAGTATTGGGGGTAAGCAAAGACGATGAAAAGTCGCACCAAAAATTTATCACTAAGTTTGAACTGCCTTTTACCCTCATTGCCGATACCGATACCTCAGTAAACCAGTTGTATGGGGTGTGGAAAGAGAAAAAAATGTACGGTAAAACCTATATGGGTACGGTGCGCACTACTTTTGTGATAGACGAAGAGGGCATTATTACCGATATTATCACGAAAGTGAAAACTGCTGAACATACCAACCAAATTATAACAAAATAGACTATCAAGTAGCAAGTTGTCAACTTCCTGAAGGCGCTTGCGCTTAAATACAAAATTATGGAGAATACAGAAATTAAAGAGCTGGAAAAAGTAGCTTCACAAGTACGCCGCGATATTGTAAGAATGGTACATGCGGTTAACTCTGGTCATCCAGGAGGTTCATTGGGTTGCACCGACCTGTTTGTGGCGTTGTATTTCAAAGTATTGCGTTATGAAACTCCTTTTAAGATGTCTGGAGAAAACGAAGACCTGTTCTTTTTGTCTAACGGACACATTTCTCCGGTTTGGTATAGTACATTGGCTAGAGCCGGATTCTTTGAAACAAGCGAGCTTGCTACTTTTCGTAAAATCAACTCAAGGGTACAAGGGCACCCGGCTACCGAAGAGGGGCTGCCTGGCATCAGGGTAGCTTCGGGCTCGTTGGGGCAAGGCTTGTCGGTAGCCACTGGGGCAGCTCAGGCTAAAAAACTCAATGGTGACGACCACTTGGTGTATGTGCTCATGGGCGACGGCGAACAACAAGAAGGACAAGTATGGGAAGCCGCGATGTATGCTGCCCACCACAAGGTAGACAACCTGATTGGGGTGATTGATGTAAACGGACAGCAAATAGACGGACCCGTAGAAGATGTAATGTCGTTGATTAGCCTCGAAAACAAGTGGAAAGCTTTTGGCTGGCAGGTATTGCACATGAAAGGCAACCAAATGGACGAGGTAATCAAAACGTTGGTACATGCCCGTGGCTTAACCAAGCGTGACAAGCCTTTGATGATTTTGATGCAGACTGAAATGGGGGCAGGAGTCGATTTTATGATGGGTACCCACAAATGGCACGGAGTAGCACCCAACGACGATGAGCTTGCCAATGCTTTGGGACAGCTAGAAGAGACCCTGGGAGATTACTAATTTGTCCATAGCCAATGTCGATAGTCCATTGTGGCTACGCCAGGCGTAAAAAAGACCACTAAGAAAACAGTATTGGCCTATTGACTAAAGCATACAAACGACAAGTCGTGAAATACAGGCTTGTCGTTTGTATTGATAACTGATGTTACGCAGTAATTTCCAAATCTGCTTATTTATATTGTTTGATAGCTTTATGGTTGCGCGATACGCAGCCCAATCATTTAGCAATAAAGCCATATAACCATCAAAATAAGTAGGTCTACGTAACTTCAGTTGATAAGCTAAATATAACACCACAAACCCACTCACCCATGCCTACGCTTGACATAGCCGTCATACAAGCTGCTCCTATATTATTTGATTTGGAGCAAAGCCTTGACAAAACCTATGATTTATTGAAAAAAGCCACTGCCCAAGGCGCCCAGATGGTAGTATTCCCAGAGTCGTTTTTACCTGCCTATCCACGCGGGCTGAGCTTTGGCACTGTAGTGGGCAGTCGTACCGATGCGGGCAGAGAGATATGGCAGCTTTATTGGGAAAATTCGGTAAAAGTACCCGGCAAAGCCACCAACTTATTGGCAAAATGGGCCAAAGAATGTGGCGTTTACCTTGTAATGGGCATTACCGAGCAAGATACCATCAACGGTTCGTTGTATTGTTCACTGCTTTACTTTTCGCCCGAAGGCAAGTTGATGGGCAAGCATCGTAAACTAAAACCTACCGCTGCCGAGCGTATTATTTGGGGCGAAGGCGACGGTACTACCTTGCAAACCTACCTTACACCTTATGGCAATATAGGAGGCTTGATTTGCTGGGAAAACTACATGCCGTTGGCGCGTATGGCTCTTTATCAGCAAGGCATTCATCTGTACCTGGCGCCTACCGCTGACGCTCGCGACTCGTGGCAGGCTACTATGCAGCACATTGCCCTTGAGGGGCGTTGTTTTGTGGTAGGGTGCAACCAGTTTGTGACCAAAAGTATGTACCCTCCACACCTCAGAGAATTGCCCGAAATGACCTCCCAACCCGAAGTAATGAGCAGAGGAGGCAGTGTGGTGTTGTCGCCGTTGGGCAAGGTGTTGGCAGGACCTGTTTTTGACCGGGAGGAGGTACTATTGGCTACGCTTGACTTAAACGATATTATCAAAAGTAAACTCGATTTTGACCCAGTAGGGCATTATAGTCGCCCAGACATGTTAAATTTTAACATTTCCAGCTGATCTTTAAGATAAATGTATTAAATTTGAAAACAATAGTTGCAAAAATGGGAGCATTGAATTAATATGCCGTGTTTTTGCTTTTTTATAAAATATTCGAGCAATATTTTAGCAATTATTTAATATATTCGAAGGTTAATGAATGAAGTTATCTTGAGTTTTTACAAAAACCAGGATCTAAACTCACAAAAAATATTTTTTATTTAAAATGCACACCAATAAAAAACATTACAAAATATCTGTAATTGGGAAGGTGCAAGGAGTAGGATACCGAGCCTTTGCCAAAAGCATTGCTGACAAATTGGGAGTAAAAGGGTTTGTGAAAAACGAACACGACGGCACAGTATATATGGAGGCCGAAGCACCTCAGGTAACTGTAGAGAAATTTTTGTTGGAATGTCATAAAGGTCCACAATTGTCAAAAGTAGACCATATGGACATTATACAAGTACCAGTGACTGATTTTACCGACTTTGATATTCAAACACACTAATACCTTAAACATTAAGTAAATGCGCTATTATTTGGGATGAATTTTGGCGGTTGATGTATTTAGGTACTAAATAAAAGACATATAAGATTATTTCAGGATCAGGCTGCTATACTAAATAGTTACTGTTTTTAGCCAACCTGTGGGATTGCTACCCCACAGGTTTTTTTATGCCTGCTACCGAAACTTAGTAAAACAGATAAGGTTATTTTTGTGATTTTACTTATGGGGTAAAAAAGAAGTATTTGCCTAAAAGTTAGATAAGCTCGCCAATGATTTGAACATATCTTAGGGATAGGATGTTATTGTTTCAAAAAAAATAGGCAATTTTGCCGGATTATTCAAAAAAAGCAATTTTAATAGCCAATGAACTTGAGTGTTATACTTCTGCAAGTGATAAAACCGCCTTACCACGAGTATCATGCAGAGTACATTATTACCCAACCCTGGAACGCCGTGTCTTCGCTGGTGTTTTTTGTTCCGGTCATTTATTGGACATGGAAACTCAAACCTCACTACAGGCAATATCCTGTAATGACTGCCATTTTGCCTTTGCTATTTCTCAATGGACTAGGTTCTACGCTGTTTCATGCGTTTGAGCCCAACCTTGCCTTGGCTTTGCTCGATGGCATTCCTCCGTTATTGATGATTATTTTGCTCAGTAGTTATTTTTGGACCAAAACCACCAATTCCTGGTTTTCGGGGGTATTGATCGTGCTGGGATGTTATGGTATCAATGCATTGATGGCATACATATTTTATATCAATGGCAAGCCCGAAGCCGCTACTAATATTACCTATTTCATTACGGGGATGATTGTACTTACTCCAGTGGTGTTTATTCTTGCCCGAAGCCGTTGGCGAAAATGGAAAATGGTAGCATTGGCCGTTGTATTGCTCAATCTTGCACTGTTGTTTCGGGTATTGGATAGCTACGAATACCCCACCAATCCGTTTGCCCATGTATTGCCGCAAGGCACTCATTTTTTGTGGCACATTATAAGCGCAGCGGCAGTATTTCCATTGGGGCGTTTTTTAATTCACTTGCGCTATGTAGACACCCGCCCTATAGAAGCGTATGCTTAGTTTAGAAAGGGGCAAGCTTTAAGCGATAAGTGCATCAAAAGCCGGCGCACGTGTCCTCACGTGTGTTCCTGATGTATCAGAATCAAGTACTTGCAAAAGGGGCTTATTTTTAGTTGTAAGCATTGTTTATCCAATATTTAAAACTAGGATTGTACGAAGTTTTTAAAATCCTTGATATACAGGTATTTACATATAAATCAAGGTGTTAATTGTAGGGGCTACCCTTGCTGTAATGCAATGGAAGTTTTCGATTTATCGGAATGGTCGCCCTAGCAAAGAGCAAAAATGAGCGTATACGCCACCTTTTAAAAGTGAAAACAACCTTGTTTTTGTTTGCTTTAACCTTGCAAAACACTTATTATCAGATGATTACAAGACTTCGTACACTCCTAATTTAAAACCTTCAATTGAACGGTTAAGTGAATGCTCAATATAACCACTACCGAATGGAAACTATAGGAGTAATCGCCAGAAGGCTGGAAGATAAACCACCTTTTGGTAAGCAAACATATTTTTTTGAAGATATGCCATTGGGCGACCGGAGCTTACCTCCGGTTTTTTTCTTTAGCCCTTTAGACTGGAGCCCACACCAGGCAAGCATACCAGGGTATACCTATGCTCCCGCCCGGGGCAAGTGGCAACCCTGCGCCCACCCTTTGCCTCGTTATATCTATGATCGGTTTTGGGCAAGAACCCCGCAAGACATAGCCCAGGTAAAGGCGCTCAAGGCGCAGGTAATGGCGGCTGGAGGCAACATTCAAAACCCTCAGGCATTGTCTGATTTTGCCCGTGACAAATACCGGGTGTTTGAGTTTTTGAGGCAACAACAATTGCCCACCATCGACACTTTACAGCTTGTGCCTAACCAAGAAGAAGAGTTGGGGGCTTTTTTGGACAAATACCCCATGAAGAAGGTGTTTTATATAAAAGCAAATACGGGGGGGCAAGGCAGAGACATTTACATTTTGCACCAGGCAACGCAAGGCTTTTCTATAGAATGGGGCAACAAGGTACACGTTTTTACTCAAGCGTCCGGTTTGCACGCATTTTTGGTGCAACAACTTGCCCATCAAACATTTATAGTGCAGCCCCGCGCGCATACGGCACGTATCAATGGGGGGAGTTTTGATGTACGGGTGCTGATTCAAAACTATGGCAATGCCCAGTATCACTTGGGTGGAATGGGGGTAAGGGTAGGACCCAAGGGCGGATTTATGTCTAACCTGAGCCTGGGTGCCACTGCTATGTCTTTCGACGATATGGTGTGCTACTTCCAGGGTGTTTACTCGCAGGATTTGAGTCACTTGCGTGAAAAAATGACCGATTTATGTCTACACACCGCCCACTTGTTACACCAGCAATACGGCGATTTTGTCGAACTGGGTTTTGACCTTTTGCTTAACCAAGACCAGCAAATACAAATACTGGAAATCAATGCCCGTCCTGCTCGCTGGTTGTTTACCATGATTGCCAATGCCTCTGACCACCACCCCGCCCAACAAGCCGAATTTAGGCGTATCAGGCGCGCGTCTACGGGCAAATTTATGCATTTTTTCAAACAACCATGAGGCAACGCCTGTCTATAGAATCAGGGTTTTCTTATAAAAACAATAAATTTAATATCCAATTGATTATCAGTGTTTTATAGTTAAATAATCTACGCTTAGACGTCTCTCTTCATCCTCTCCTAACATCCACTGGGTGGAGGGGAATTCTTCGGCAATGAAGAAGTTAGGGTTGTTATGGGAGCAAAGGTTTGATTCGTTGGTGACCTTTAGCAAGCCCGACGAAAGCACTCATTGCCGTTTGTGGTAACACTTTTTTGGGCAGGTACGCTAGAACTTGACCCACACATCAACCAGGGCAACCGGCGCGAACTTGCTGAGACTGCCTCAGTGAGTGCCGCTTGGATTGAGAAGTTTTACCAATATTGTGTGATGCAGACCACCGCCAAGCGCTAATGCTACATTAGTGCCGAGGACATGCGCACTTATTTGCACTGGTTTAGCGCTGGAAGGGGCTATTTTGATGGCAAGGCACCCCGTTTGTTTATGGGGTAGGGTGGTATTTTGTTCCATTGACAAATTTCTGAGGTGTTTTAAACCTTTTGCCCCGCTTTACAAAGGGTTTAGAAACTTAGTACTCGATCAAAAGGCTAACCGCTGTCTACAAAAAACTTGAAATAGTACAACGAGAGAGCTAAAAAACAGGGTTGGGGGTTGTATATCAATTGCTTACACCTTTGACTTTACACTTTCCTTCCTTACATTTGATCGTTTAAGCCCAACTATTAACCTATAAGAACATATTAATGCTGTCATTTATTGTACTCTTACCACTTTTGGTATGTGCCATCCTGCTTTTTGTGCCTCATCGCCAGGCAAAGTTATTCAAAATAGCCACTTTATTGACCACTGCCACTCAGTTGTCGGCATCGTGTTGGGCATACTTTAAGTTTGAGACAGGTAAAAAGACAGCTGCTATAAGCCAGGAAGCTGCCTATCAGTTGGTAGAGAAACTAGAATGGATCAGGCTAGATTTAGGCAGCTTTGGGCAATTGTCTATAGATTACTTCATAGGGGTAGATGGGGTGAGCATTTCAATGATTTTGTTATCTGCCATTGTAATGTTTATGGGTGCTATAGCCTCCTGGAACATTCAGCAAAAACAAAAAGGCTATTTTCTGTTATACCTGTTGCTCAGTAGTAGTGTGCCAGGTTGTTTTGTTGCCCTGGATTTTTTCTTGTTTTATCTTTTCTTTGAGTTTATGCTCTTGCCCATGTACTTTCTCATAGGTATTTGGGGGGGCGTGCGACGCGAATATGCTTCCATCAAATTCTTTATATATACCCTAGTAGGGTCATTGTTTATATTGGTAGTAATGATAGCCCTCTACAACGCTACTATAGACCCCGCCAAAACTGCAGTACAGCTAAAGCTTGCCAATGAAACCTCTCAGGTAACCCCCGAAATGGTGGCAAATGTACAACAACAATTGGCCAGCAATGGCATTGCTGCCAAAGACCAGGTACACACCTTTAGTATGCTACACATGATGGATCAAAGCAACTATGTAACCAATGCAGCAATAGGTGTCAAAAGTTCAGCGAGTTGGTGGGGCTACTCCCTGCGTTTCTGGGCGTTTCTGGCTTTGTTTATTGGTTTTGCCATCAAACTACCCGTAGTACCTGTGCACACCTGGTTGCCCGATGCCCACGTAGAGGCGCCCACCGCTATTTCGGTAGTGTTGGCGGGCATACTGCTAAAAGTAGGAGGGTATGGGCTCATCCGGATTGCCTATAGTATATTTCCCGATATGGCCTTGAGCTTTGCCGTAATTACCGGTTTTCTGGGGATGCTCTCCATTATTTATGGGGCGCTGAATGCCTTGGCAATGACTGACCTTAAAAAAATGATTGCCTATTCCTCAGTGTCACACATGGGGTTTGTGTTGATTGGGCTCGCTTCTTTTACCGCAGAGGGCATCAATGGTGCCGTGTTCCAAATGTTTAGCCACGGAATTTTATCAGCCTTGTTGTTTTTGTTGGTAGGGGTGTTGTACGACCGCACCCACGACCGTAGTATAGGCAACTATCGAGGCTTACTCAGCAAAATGCCTTATTATGGGGTATTTGTAATGATTGGTTTTTTTGCTTCTTTGGGTTTACCCGGATTTTCGGGTTTCATTGGCGAACTATTCACCATTTTGGGTGGTTTTGCCTCCCCTTACCTACCCGTTTGGATAGTAGTCGTGAGTACCTTTGGTATTGTGTTGGGGGCCGCTTATTTTCTCTGGACACTTCAGCGGATGTTTTTGGGCAAATATTGGGTCAAAAACGACCTCGAATGGTCTCCTCAATTGCAAAACCTTGATCCCCGCGAATGGGTGATGCTGGTTAGCCTGAGCCTGCTTGCCCTGATTACAGGTATCTTTCCAGGTCTCCTGTTTCAGCCATTGACCGACACCGTAAACGAGTTGGTGAACCACCTCACTACCTTTATGAAATAAGCCCAAATAACCACCTAAAAACCTTGAATAATATGTTTTCGAAATCGCTCATTGCCCAACTCAACCTTCAGTTAGACAACCTCTTGGGAAGCCTAAAGTATATAGCACCAGAACTGTTGCTTACAGGGTGGTTTGTATTGGTAATTGTGCTTGATTTGGTTTTTACTACGCGTAAAAGCCTCAAACCTTATAAAAAACAAGGCTTATGGTGGGTGTCACTTGTGGGGTTGGGATTGGTCATTTTTACCTTGTTTGCCCAGTTGTCGCTGGTGGGCAAAGGTAGCAAGCCCGACTTATTTTTAGGCTTACTCACTTTAGATACGCTCAGCATTAAGTTTCGACTCATCATTGATTTTGCTGCCGTTTTTACCCTGCTTATTTCCCGCAACTCACGTTTGTTTGCGCCTGTTACTCCACTCAAAACATTTAAATACCGGGGAGAGTATTTTGCCCTTATTTTGGCCATGTTGTTGGGTTTGCACTTGCTTACCATGACTACCCACTTGCTCATGGTGTATGTAGCCATAGAGCTGGTTTCGTTGAGCTCTTATGTGCTCACCATTCTGTATTTTAATAAAAAAGGCATTGAGGGAGCATTAAAATACTTATTGTTTGGGGCTTTTGCCTCTGGGCTAATGATTTATGGCATGTCGTGGTTGTATGGGTTGAGTGGTGGTTTGTCTATTGCGGCATTTGTAGCAAATATTGCTACCCCGGCAGCTATGCTCAACACCATTGCTGCTTTGTTGGTATTGGCGGGTATCTTGTTTAAAATTTCGGCAGTGCCTTTTCATTTCTGGACTCCAGATGCTTATCAGGTAGCGCCTACTCCAGTGGTCGCCTTTTTTTCTATTGCTCCCAAGGCTGCCTTACTTGCCCTATTGCTCAAGCTAAACCCTTTGTTTCGTATGCTATTTGCCGAGGCAACCACCCAAGACTTTGCTCGTCAGGTTATTTTATTATTAGGAGCCATCGCCATTGTTACAGTATTGGTGGGCAACTTTACTGCCTTGTGGCAAACCAACGCAAAGCGACTGCTTGCTTACTCTACCATTGCCCACGTAGGCATATTGTTGATGGGCTGGCTTGACCTGCGTGCCATTAGTAGTACTTATCTTACATTTTATCTTGCTACGTACACATTGATGAACTTTGGGGCTTTTTTAGGGGTAGAAATGGTCGCCCGGAACTTTCAAGACAGTGAGCGACCTTATGCATTGAAGCACTTCAAGGGCATTGGAGTGAAACATCCACTCGTTGGCGTAAGCATGTTGGTGTTGGTCATTGCCCTTACTGGTTTGCCACCTACCGTAGGTTTTCAGGCAAAGCTGTTTATATTTTCGGGCTTATGGGAGAATTACCAGGCACAAGCAGGGCAGTCCATTTATTTGTATGCGCTTATTGCGGCAGCCTTTACTACCGCAGTCGCCTTGTTTTATTACTTGCGCATTCCCTTCTTTATGTTTTTCAAAAACGAAGAAACCGAGCGTTCACTTTCTTTTTCGCGTTATGATCAGGCATTGCTAGTAGTTTTTGCGCTGGCTGTAGTAGCGTTGTTCTTCAGAGCCGACCTATTGTTTGGTTTGCTTCAGTAGTGTCTAACTGTTTATACTTAAACAAAAATGGTTTTGAGGGTGGATTTTGACTAATTGCCTGAATACCAACATTAATCAACCGAAGCTACAGCTAATCCTGTAAATCCTAAAACCGAGTCTATTTATAAATCCCGACTCATCGGGGCAGCTTGCTGTGACGAGCTCACCGCAGGTAATCACTTTCATCTTAGTATACAATGATTTACTTTTTCTAAACTCCTTCAATCTCTGCCAATACAAAAGTACTGCCCCCAGCAAAAACCACATCATTGATCTGTGCCTGGCTTTGCGCCTGAGTGTAAGCCTCCATAACCGACGCATAAGCCACTCCCCTTAGTTCAAAACCTGCTGCCACTTGCTTAAGTTTATGAGCTTCCATTGCCCTGGGCATTGCTGGGGCGCAAAAATAGTAGGTAGCTTCTATAGGAAAAAGGGGCAATATTTTGTCTAGTACCTTATCTGCCATTGCTCCCAGAACAATATGCAATTGCTGACGGGGCAGTTGTTGCAACTGAGCCATTACCTGACGCAACCCTGCTTCGTTGTGAGCAGTGTCGCAGATGGTCAGTGGTGCCTTTTTTAGCACCTGCCAGCGTCCCTTAAGTTGGGTAAGCTCCACCGTATTTTGTAAACCTTCAATGATATGTTCCTGGGTAATTTGCCAATCGCGATTTTGCAGTATTTCCAGTATTTTAAGCACACCATTTACATTTTTTGCCTGGTAGTTGCCCTTAAGCGACATATTGATTTCAGGCAAGAAAGGCTTTCCGTTTTTCTTCACCATTAACTTTCCTTGAGTCACATCTGCCCATTCGCTGAAATACTCATCCTGAGCAAAATACAAAGGTGCCTCGTGTTGTTGGCTGGTGGTTTCAAAAACCGGAGTAGTTTCAGTTTGTCGTTCACCAATCACTACTGGAGTGTTAAGTTTTATAATGCCTGCCTTTTCTTTGGCAATGGCTGTAAGCGTATTTCCTAAAATTTGCTGATGATCAAAGCTAATATTGGTAATAAGACAAGCTTCAGGAGTCACTATATTGGTAGCATCCAACCTTCCACCCAGCCCTACCTCTATTACCGCTACATCTACCTTTTGCTGAGCAAAGTAATCAAGTGCCATGGCCACTGTCACTTCAAAAAATGATGGATTCCAGCTTTCTATCTGCGTTTGATAACGTTGTACAAACGCTACAATTTGTGCAGGAGCAATGGCTTGCCCGTTTACTCTAATCCTTTCAGTAAATGATTTGAGGTGGGGAGAGGTGTACAAACCTACTTTATAACCCGCCGCCTGTAACACTGCTGCCAGCAGATGCGAGCTACTCCCTTTGCCGTTGGTACCTGCTATGTGTAGGGTGGGGTATTGGGTGTGGGGGTTGCCCAAATGGGCACAAAAACGACAAATGTTGTCCAGGCTTGCATTAAATGCTTTGCCACCAATATTTTGAAAAATAGGGAGCTGCTTGTATAAATAGTCAAGCGTTTGCTCGTAAGTCATGTATTTATTGATTGTTTGAATGTTTTGCACGGAGGTTTATTTTTGTTTGATTATAATCGTGAGCGTGCCAGTAGTATAGTTGGTGGGCTCTATGTCAGGGTTGAGCAATTGAAACTTGGCCGTTTGTCTGATTTGTTTTGCATACTTTGCCACTATACTAGCTCCTACAGTAGCACTTATTCGGCTAATACGCTCTATTTTGCCACCATCATTTACTACTATTTTAAATACAATTTTGCCTCTGGCGTTTGACTTATCTACTACTATGGGGCGTTGCAACCATTTCCAGCCCGACAACTTCAGGTTAGGGTCGCTACCCACTCCTCCATTGCCATTATACAAGGCATTATTATTTACCGTACCGTTACTGCTCCCTTTGTTACCCGACTCGTTTTTATCGTCACCCTTTTGTCCGGTAGAGCTTTTTCCTTTATTGCCCCCTTTGTCTTTGTTATTGCTGTCGTCTTTAGCTTCTTTACGCTTTTTGGTATTCTTCTTTTTTTGTTTCTTATCCTCTTTTCCCTTGGCTTTGGTAGTAATGTCCGATTTATCAGAAGTAACAATGTCTCGCGATGATTCGCTGGGGGTGCTTACACTAGGGTTTACCTGGTCTATGGGTACATTGGCGGCGTTGCTTCCTGTAGCATCCCTGCCCTTTACTACTTCCATACCAAAGGCAATTTCTTGTTTTTCCTTTTCCTTTTTTTCTTCTGTGTCTAGCGTAAGCGATGCAAGCAAAATAATTACTACCAAATGTACAGTAATGGTAAACAGCCACGCCAATATGCGACGACCCTTACCACCTTTTTGTTCTATATAAGGTATGTCGTTAGTCAATCTTTTCTCTTGTGCCATAGATGTTGGGTTATGTGTTGGTCGTAAAACAAACGGAGAGGGAGTCATTGATATACCGCTATGCAAACCGTTGAAGAGCAACGCAAGAGGCGGCAATTATTGATGCCTAACTAATCCTCTACTGTTTCTGCTTCAGTAGCAATGGCCATTTTAGCCCCCAGTTTATTGGCTACAGAAGCCACTTTTACCAAATATTCGACAGCCACAGTTTTATCTATATTAAGTAAAACTTTGGGGTTTTCTGTTTCTTCAAGCTTGGCCTTAAGCTTGGTTTCTATCTCTTCCAGGGTTACCTGCTGCTCGTTGATGTAATACTCTAGCTCTTTGGTAATAGTAATCTCTACCTGTTTGGTAATCAATGATTTAGATACCTTGGTAGAAGGTAAGTCAACCGGTACTGCCGATGGAGTAACAAACGATGAGGTAAGCATAAAAAATATGAGTAGCAAAAATATAATATCAGTCAGAGATGCCAGACTAAAAGTGGTAGATATTTGATGTTTGGATTTTAAATTCATGTACAGTATGATTTAAGTATAGTCATGAGTTTGGAGGTATTCGGCAGCATTTCAACTATTTTTGGGCAATGACACCGTTCAGTATACAAATTAACTTGGCTCTTGGAGCAAATCCATAAAGTCCATAGACACATACTCCATCTGGTGTATCACTTTTTGCACCTTAGTCATGAGGTAATTATAACTCACATTGGCAAGAATACCCACAATCAACCCTCCGGCAGTGGTAAGCAAGGCAGTGTAAATGCCTTGAGAAAGCACCTGAGGACTTACCGTACTTTGTTGCGATATGCGAATAAAAGCTCCTATCATACCTACTACTGTACCCAAAAAACCCACCATAGGCGCAGCTCCGGCAATGGTAGCAAGCATTGCCAGGTTTTTTTCCAGGCGGTACAGCTCAATTTTTCCCACATATTCAATAGAAGTCTCAATGTTTTTGAGCGAACTACCCACCCGGCTCAAACCCTTGGCTACCATTCGGGCAATGGGGGTCTTGTTGCGTTTACAAATCACTTTGGCTCCCTCAATGTCACCATCAAGTACTTTCTTTTTGATTTGTTTCATAAAGTTAGCCGGGTTTTTCATTGCCCCCCTGATCACTACCAGGCGTTCAATAAAAATATATACGGCTACTACCGATAAAAAAAAGATAGGATACATCCATACCCCCGCATCGCCAATAAGGTCGAGCAAAGTAGGAGGGGGGGCAGGAGTTTTGTCAGCAAAAAATAATAACATGGTGTCTTTTAGTAAGTTTTAAGTCATAAAGCTGCATTAAAAAACTCAAACAGCTTTTGTTTTTGGGAAATATAATAATTTTTGAGCAAGTCATCAACAAAGGCAAGAAAGAAACGCTCAAGTATGATTCACTGAAGATGCTGGTTATCAAATGATTGGTAAAAATAAAGGGTTTTGGGAAAATTTCAAACTATAGAGCCCTTTCCTTAGCTTTTATGCTTGAGCAAATAATTAAAAGTCTGCAAGTAATATCATACTGAGAACTAACCAACCCATTGCACTACCCTGCGAAGCTAACCTTTGCAGCAATGATAAACGTCAAAAACCTATTTTATTGTATGAAGCGGTGCAAGTAAGTTGACCTTGGGACATAACCACCTGTGTTCTGATACAACAATGCCCGACTTTTGCTCGTTATATGCCTGAATAAATGTAAATTGCCCCTCAAACGAATCATCTTTATTATTAAGAGAATGGCACCTTACCCAAAGCTTTAATCAAGGGGCTGTTTCTCGCCGACTGTAACGTAGTGCAATGAAGGTATATATCAAACAAAATTTGACCGCTTATTTGGCAGCAATTGTTATACTGCTTATATCCATTCAAGTGCAGGCACAAGATGCCCACTTTTCTCAATTTTACAATAACCCCTTATACATTAACCCCGCATTGACTGGAACCACCGATGAAGCCCGGTTGATGTTTAATTATCGTACACAGTGGCCTAAACTTCCTGGCGAATTTGTTACCATCAATGCTTCTTACGACCAACACATAGAAAAGGCAAACAGTAACCTGGGTATTATAGTGAGCCTCGACAAAGCTGGCTCGGCAGGGCTACGCTCAACCAATATCAATGCATTGTATGCGTATACTCTAAAAATAAGCGACGAAATGGCAGTTCAGGCAGGAGCTTCGGTAGGCTATGGACAACGTTTACTCAACCAGTTTACCTTGGTTTTTGGCGATCAACTGACCCCTTTTGGTACTACTGGTCAAGCCAGCCAAGAGCCCAACCTTGCCAATCAGGTAGGGCGTTACCTTGATTTATCTTCTGGTATTGTAGTATATGGACGCAATTTTTGGGCAGGCATTGCCGGGCACCACATCAATCAACCCAATAATGCGATGTCTACATTAGATCAAGATGCTAAGTTGCCTATGAGGTTATCGGCACACATGGGGCTAAAGATTCCCTTCTTAGAGTCGATGACCAACCGAAATGTAGACTATGAAGGCGCAGTAATGCCCGCCATTTACTATAGCCAACAAGGTAACTTTCGTCAGCTAGACCTGGGCACCAATGTATATTACCACCCAATAACCGTAGGGCTATGGTATCGTGGGTTGCCCATCCAAGAGTCTTCCAATGGAGCCATCAGTGTGCTGGTTGGGTTCAAATACCAGAAAATTAATTTTGCTTACAATTACGACTTGCCAGTAGGACGATTTGCCGGCATTACCGGAGGTGCCCACGAGCTCTCACTTTCTATAAAAATGGGAGAGTACCAAGGGCGTCGATACAGCCGTCGAAAACAGCCTTTAAGATTCCCTTCTATGATGGATTAATTTAAAAGTACTTGTTTGTGTGGTTTTAAAAAAAATACTGTCCAAACAAGTACTTAAAAAAGGTTATATGGTATGTTCAATGGATGATGTAAACAAGGCCTGATCACTCATTGTCTGTACAAATATAAGTAAGACCATCCTTGAATTTTTCCTCACAGATAGCTTATTATACCAACCCATACAAAGTGTAGATGAAATACTACTTTGTATGGGTTTTTTTATCGCATACCCTCGCAGGCAATTGCCTTTGTACTTCATCATCACTCACCACAAATATTAGCTACTTTCTCTCTTCTTGATTTATAAAAATGGTATTTAAGTATTGGGTAAAATACGGTAAAATCTATTATTCCGGAATTAAATAGCGTGTTAGTTATATTTGACGGAATAATGTTTTAAGTATTTTTATGATGTTTTATTAAAATTTGCATACTATTCTAGCTTTATGTTGTACTATTTTGATATATTTTTGTGCTATAATCTCTTGAACCTTATTTTTGTATGGATTTAATCACAAGAATTCTTCGGCAAGTACAACCCCCTTCATCAACTACAAGTATTTAATCACTCAATTATTACTTACCTTTTAATGTATTACAAAATTATGTTGCACAACAACTACTGTTATTTTAATTATAAAGAATTACTCAAAAGCGGGCGTGTTTGGGGACTTTGGTTAGTGTTGATGTTGTTTGTTAGTGTAGGATTTGCTCAAAGAGCCTACATCGAGAAAGCTGATAACCCAAATGTAAATTTTTATGAAGTAAAAAAATCTGGAGAAGCGTATTTTAAAACTCACTCTAAAAAAATTAAAGGTTCAGGCTGGAAGTTGTTTCAGCGCTGGGTGTATAACAACGAAAAACTGTATTACCCTAGTGGAAGTCGCAAAGGTGGTAATAATGCCAATGTATGGAATGAAGTAATGAAGTTTAGACGTGCCGAAAAGCGTAAGCGTACTCAAGGCATAAATGCAGTTCCTCCAGCTTGGGAAGAAATGGGACCAAAAAAATGGAACGATGTGACTGGTCACTGGGCGCCAGGCATTGGACGTTTTACAGACATTTATGTACATAAGCCCAACCCTAATATTATTTACGTAGGCACACCTTCAGGAGGACTATGGAAAACTACCAATGGAGGAGCTAACTGGACAGCAATGACCGACCATTTACCAGTGCTTGGAGTAGGGGGTGTAGTAACTGACCCAGCCAACCCTAATATTGTGTACATTTCTACCGGAGATAGCGAGCGTGCAGTAAATACATACAGCATAGGTGTGCTTAAGTCTACTGACGGCGGAGTTACCTGGAATACTACCGGACTTAGTTGGAATGCTTCAGATGCCAAGCGTATTTCTAAAATAGTAATTCACCCAACCAACGCCAATATTCTAATGGCAGGCACCTCAGAAGGTCTATACAAAACCATTGATGGTGGCAGCACTTGGAGCATAGTACAAGCAGGCGATATACGTGATATTGAGTATCACCCAACCAACCCCAATATTGTATATGCTACTACCAAAAACTTTTTAAAATCTACCGATGGAGGTAATACTTTTGTTCAGGGAAGCGTACTTGCTGCCAATACCCGTGCTCAAGTTGCAGTAACCCCTGCCAATGCCAATTATGTGTATTATTGGACAGGCAGTAAAATGTATCGCTCTTCAGACAGTGGTAACACTTTTGTCCAGCGTAGTGCTCAAACCCCCAACACTACTCATCAGATATGGTACAATATGGCATTGGAAGTGTCAGATGTAAACCCTGAAGAAGTACATATTGGAGCAATAGACCCTTTCCGTTCGTTTGACGGAGGCCAGCAGTTTACTCAATCTGCCGACTGGTTGTACCCTAACAGTGTAGGGTATGTACATGCTGACATACATGTTATAAAATACGTAAATGGGGTAATGTATTTGGGGTCTGATGGGCTAGTGGTCAAGTCTACCAACCAGGGAGGCGATTTCATTGATCTTACCGAAGGCATTAACAACCGACAGTTTTATGGCATTGCGGTTTCTCGTCAAAATGTAAACAAGGCAATGGGTGGTTCACAAGACAATGGTACCTCAGTATATACCAATGGTAGATGGCACGAGTGGCTGGGTGCTGATGGAGGTAACTGTGCCATTAGTTTTACTGATGAAAATGTGATTTATGGAACTATCCAAAACGGTAATGTTTGGTATAAATCTACCCAAGGTGGTACCAATGGTTATACTCAGGTAAATAGTCCAGGAACTGGAGCTTGGGTAGTACCTTATGTAATGGATCATAACAATGCCAATACTTTGTATGTGGGCTTAACTGGAGGGATTGTGAGAAAGACCACCGACGGAATGAATACCTGGAGTACTATTGGTAGCCTTGGTGTAGGTTCTTCGGTGAATGCTCTAGCAGTGGCTCCGTCTAACTCTAACTACTTGTATGCTTCGGTAAAAGGTAGAATATGGAGAACAAAAAATGGTGGAGCAAGCTGGCAGGAAATTACAACTGGGTTGCCTGATTTATGGATTACTGATATAGCAGTACATCCGTCTAATCCTGAGCAAATAGCCATCTCTTTTTCAGGTTATAACCACAATAACCAAGTATTTGTAAGTGCCAATGCGGGAGACAATTGGGCTAATGCTTCCGGCAGCTTGCCTCAAATTCCAGCACGTAGTTTAGCGTATGAAGCAGGTGCTCACAATGGGTTATACATTGGTTTAGAAGTAGGAGTTTATTACAAAAACGATACAGGGGGATGGGTTTCATTTATGAATGGTTTGCCCAATGTGATTGTAAATGATATTGTAGTGCACGAAGGTTCTGGAAAAGTAGTAGTAGGTACTTTTGGACGTGGTATGTGGAGAGTAGATAAGTACGGTGGAAGCAGCAATAACCCCGTAGCAAGTTTTGTGGCAAGCAATACCAATATTACAGTAGGACAAAGCGTGAACTTTACCGATCAGTCGTCTAATTCGCCTACTTCGTGGAACTGGACATTTACTGGTGGTACACCTGCCACTAGTACTCAGCAAAACCCTACCGTTGTGTACAATGTAGCAGGTACTTATAGTGTAAGCCTTACCGTGACCAATGCTTATGGCAGTGATGTTAAAACTGTCACCGGCTACATTACCGTAACCGAAGCTGGGGTTTGTAACAACTACTGTGGATCTACCAGTAATAACTCATCTTATGAACACATAGCTGGAGTAACGCTAGGGAGCTTTACCAATACCTCAGGAGCAGCAAATTATTCCGATTTTACGGCACAAACTATTGAGGTAACCGCCGGGCAGAGTCAAAGCTTGACGCTAACTCCTGGTTTTTCGGGCAGTGCATACAACGAGTATTTCAAGGTATGGATTGACTACAATAAGGATTGTGATTTTGATGATCCCGGAGAGTTAGTATTTGACGCAGGAGTTGCCAGCACTAGTGCAGTAAGCGCCACCATTGCTATTCCTGCCGGTTTAGATGTAACTACGCGTATGCGGGTATCTATGAAGTATAACGCAGAACCCTCTGTTTGTGAAACTTTTTCTGATGGTGAAGTAGAAGATTATACTATCAGGATTTTGCCTGATGCTGCGCCTGATTACTGTGAGTCTAAAGGAACCAATGTAAATTATGAATACATACAACAAGTAACCTTTGGTTCTATCAATAATGCATCAGGTGCCAATGGTGGTTATGGTGATTTTACTGCACAATCGACCACGGTAACCGCTGGTAGCGCAGTAAGCATTGGTATAACACCTTTTTTTACTGGTACCCCGTATAACGAAGGCTTCAGTGTTTGGATTGATTTCAATCAAGACGGAGTTTTTGACTACAATGAACAAGTCTTTACCCAAATATCTTCGTCGGCAGTAAGCGGAACTGTAAATATCCCATTAACGGCAAAAAATGGTATTACTCGTATGCGGGTATCTATGCAATATGAGCAAGCAGCCACTGCCTGCCAAACGTTTACTTATGGTGAAGTAGAAGACTACACTATCAATATTGTAGGAGGCAGTGCCGCAAAGCCTGCCCAGAGTGCTGCCAACCCTATTGGAGAAAATCAGGAAGAAAAACTGGTAGCTTCGCAAATTCAGTTGTACCCTAATCCTACTTCGGGAAGGTTTACATTGAAGTTTCCAGCCAGCAGTAAGTTACGTACTTATTCGCCCGAAGACATTGCTACATTTGTACGTGTGTCTGATATGAACGGACGTATAGTAAAAACACATAAGGTAAAGTCTCCTGTGGTAAGTTTTGACTTGTCTACCTTAGGCAAAGGGTTGTATCAAGTACAGATCACTCGCAACGGACAAAGCATTGTAAAACAAGTAGTGATCAGATAAAAACGTTTTTTTTGTTAAAACTGTAAAAAAAGCCATCCCTGTATTTGGGTGGCTTTTTTTGCTTACGAAAAACCGTTAATGGTACGATATATCGTGCTAAAAAATGTTATAATTTAACATTGAAAAAAGCTCATGAAAAAAAATAAAATATTTTAATTGCTGATAAACAGAGGGTTATAAACCTATTTTCTCTGAAGTAAATTGTTGGTATCAGGTTTGAATTAATAGTCAACAAAGATATTTAATAAGCTTTGTGGTTAGGAAAAGAAAGAGACTTTGCAATGCAGGGTCTTTTTTTTTAAATCATCACACAATTACATTGTATTATTTTGTAACAGCTCATGGATAAACCAATCAATTTGCATTCAATTTACGTATACCATGATTTTTAGGAGCCCTGCTATCCAAATAATTTTACTAAGTGACTATTAATGAAGTTATTTAGGGATGATTACTAAAAATAAAGGAAGTTGATTAATTGGATAAAAAATTGTAAGGGTTAATTTATAAAATGACAATTTCTAAGATAGATGAATTATGAGAAACCTATTATTTCCAAAAGAGAACTACGCTCCTTATATCTCTTTTAACCAGCATTCAGGTATTTTTGAGATTAGGGGAGAGTCTCACATGGAATATCCTCAACAATTTTATAAGCCTGTATTAGCGTGGCTTGAAGAGTTTTTGCGTCATAGTAAAAGCCCTATTGAATTTAACTTTAGGATGAGTTATTACAATACAGGTTCTTCGAGAATGTTTTTTGAAGTTTTAGCACTCTTGGAAGACAGAAAAGCACCTGTGGTGATCAACTGGTATGTGCACCACAAAGATGTAGATATGATAGACGAAGGAGAAAGTTTTCAGGAAGACTTCCCTTTGCTTGATTTCAATGTGATTGTTCAACAACAAGAATTAACTTTTGGATAAGATATTTGTTTCACCATTCATACAAATGGTAAGCCCTCACTATTTTGTTGTTTTACAACAAAGTGATGAGGGTTTTTTTGGGGTAAAGAAACAAGGTACTGGGCAATTGTTGAATCAGGAGTATATAAGTAAAACTACAAAAATAACCTAATCCACTGAATTTCGTCTCTGACCGTTGTACTTCTTCAAAAAATAGTTCCGTAGCTAAGGCTACGCAAAGATTTTTTTCATCGTCCAACAAACAGATACTGCCTTCTTTTGGATTACTTTATTTTTTCCATTTTACTAAGTTGTTGTTGGGTAAAAAAATAAGATGCATAAATGCTTTTTCTGAAAAATATTTGCTCATAATTATTTATATTTATATAGTGATACCTCCACCAGTTTTTGGTGTTTTTTACAGGAAAAACAAACACTTGATCTCCCTTCAACGACTCAACAATCATTTACTTTCATTTCATTACCTACTTACTCATAACGATTATGGAATTATATCAAAATAGGTTTTTAAAGGTTACATACGACAAGGAGAAAAACATTTGTATAGGCAATTGGACAGAAGAAACTTCTACCGCTACGGCTGATGATTTTAAAGAATGGAACCAACGTTTGGCAGAAAAAATAGAGCAGTACAAGCCTATAGGATTTTTGGCAAACACGCTTAATTATAAGTTTATTATCACCCCCGATCTGCAGGAGTGGTCTGCTACCAATGTTTTTGGCCGTTTTGCCAAGGCAGGTGTAATCCGTATAGCACTTACAGTGCCCGAAGATTTTTATTCGCAAGTAGCACTCGAGCAGTTTGTAGATGAGTACGAGGGCAGAAGAATCAAAAACAGGTACTTTAGCGATTTAGGAGAGGCAATGACTTGGCTTACAAGCCTACATTAAGAGTATGTTTAAATTTTGTCTTCGGAGTTAAAAATGATGAGTTTTTTGTGCTGGCGAGATATATTTTTAAGTGA
>NZ_CANLRP010000143.1 GCF_947493425.1 uncultured Microscilla sp.
GCGATATTTTTTAAGTAAAGTCAGGGTGCGAATATCGCCAAAATAATGTATCAGGTATTTAGAGGTTGAGGTACTAGGTTTTGCTTTAATTGATTATATTACAAAAAAACACCAGCGCCTACGCACCGGTGTTTGAAATCAGACTCTACTATTTTTTAAATCTAGGCAGTAGCCTGAGCGATTTGCCTGGTTGCTTACTCAACAATTTTCGCATAGGGCAACCTTTATCTTGGTAAGGACAAGTGTAATCAGCAGGTACAAACCCATTCATCAACGCTTTACGTGCTTTTGGATGAGCCCTACACGTACCTCCTAAGTGAAAAGTCCTGCCCCAGCCAGTGATATAAATTTCATGGTTGACGAGATACTCCAGAAAGCCTTGTCGCCAGATATCGTTTTGTACCTGTTCGCGTCGGTCTCTGCGTTCATCTTCCACAAACTCCCCATACACGGCAATTGGAATGAGTTCAACCCCATTTTCTTCTGCTTCTTTATTTCCCGATTCAACATTATTATACAATTGATTTAACTCAATTTGTGCGTCCTCGCTCAACTGGTTCCACCAATCTTCGGTTTCCCTTATTTCGGCAGCGTTCAGCTGAGCATTCATGTTTGATGGGATTTTGATCATAGAATAAAATTAGTATTGGGCAAAATTGCATGAATGTATACGTGAATTGACAAGAACAAAGCGGTGTTGTTTGGAAGTAATTAAGGTTAGTACTCAACGAGCTCAGGTGAAATATAAAGGTATATATATGAATAATAAGGTCTACCTGTCCTTGTAATATATGCTTTGGTTTCTTTGTAAGGAGAGATGAATATAGAATCTTTTTGGTATCTGACATATTCTTTATAAGGCAGGTGTCCCATAAAGTAGGTTTCGTGGTTGACCAAATACTCTACAAACCCTTGTTGCCAATAGTCATTATTGACCCATTCACGCCGTTTAGAGTTTTCTTCTTCTACAAACTCGCCATATACGGCAATTGGAATGAGTTCAATCCCATATTCTTCCGCTCGTTTCTTCTCTGTTACATTTCCCGATTCAACTTTGTACAATTGATATAGCTCACTTTGAGTTTCATTGCTCAACTGGTTCCACCAATTTTCGGTTTCCCTTATTTCGGCAGCGTTTAGGTGGTCTTTCAGGTTTGGAGGGACTTTGATCATAGCATAAAGTTAGTAGTGGACCAAGTTGTTTGAGTACTTAAGATGATGTGTAAAAGTATACTTGTAAAGCGGCAAATCAAATTGCCTGGGATAATTTTTTTGAAAAAAATAAAGCTTTATAAAGTGGGTTTACAATGTTTAAAGCGCATTTTTGTTGGTTAAAATCAAAAAAGTAAAAAAAATAGACGACCTGGGGAATAAAAAAAGTATGGCAGTGTCTAATGGGTGTATTTGAACAAAACAACAACTTAAAATTTAAGAACAATGAAAACAACTGTTGTAAATATCACTCGCTTAGGTGTACTATCACTGTTAATGGTATTATTGGTAAATGCTACTTCTTATGCCCAACGTGGACGTCGAGGCAACAACCTGACGGCTGAGCAACGCGCTGAAAAAGCCGCCAAACGCTTGACCAAAAAACTAGGGTTAAATGCTGACCAAACTGCTCAGGTACAGGCAGCTAACCTAAAAATGCAAACTGCCAAAGACGCCGCAAGAACTACCCGTGATCGTGCGGCAATGAAAAGTGCCAGCGAAGCGTATCGGACAGAATTAAAAACGATTTTAACCAGCGAGCAATACTCGAAGTTTGAGCAAATGAAGAAAAGAAAAAAACGCAAAGGTAGACGTGGATAACATTGATTAGCAATGAGTTATGCTATTGTTGAAAAATAGTAGTTAAAAAAGTGAAAAATAAATGAGCTTAGACTAATCCTTTTTACAAAAGTATCGTCTAAGCTCTCAAATCCTGGTAGATCAGGATAAAAAAACTTTGTATACTTTTAAAAACAACGTACACTTTTAATGCTTTACAATTATGAAAGCAACCATTGCCAACATTACTCGCTTAGGTGTATCATCATTGTTGATGGTACTATTGGTAAACACGGTTTCTTACGCCCAGCGTAACAAGCAACTAACTGCCGAGCAGCGTACCAAAAAAGCAGTACAGCGTATGACTAAAAATTTGGGTTTAAGTGTGGCGCAGATCACCAAAGTAGAAGAAGCAAACCTGACTTTTCAGCGTGCCCGCGAAGTGGCTAAAACCCACCAAGACCAAACTGCGGCAAGGGCAGCCCGAAAAGCTTACCATGCAGAGTTAAAAACGATTTTAACCCGCAATCAGTATACAAAGTTTAGGCAAACTCAAAGAAATTAAATCATTGTAAGGTGTTGATATATAATGATTTATGTATGGTGTGAGAAATATTTTGAAAAAAAAGCAAGCTTAGATTAATCCTTTAGGTAAAAGATACATCTAAGCTTGCAAATCCTGTAACTCAGGGAATATTTTTATTATTATATCACTTATTAATCACAAAATCATGAGAGCAACTCTTGCCAACATCACCCGTTTTAGTGTACTATCATTGTTGATGGTACTATTGGTCAATGCATCGTATGCCCAAAATGGCAAACGTGCGGATTGGACGCCTGAACAACGTGCTGAAAAAGTAGCCAAGAATTTGACCAAAAAGTTGGAGTTAAACGCTGACCAAACCGCCAAAGTGCAAGCGGCAAACCTTACCTGGCAAAAAGCCAGAGATGCGGCCAAAGCTTCAAATGATCGTAAAGCATTGAGAACTGCTCGTAAAGCTTACCGTGCCGAATTGAGCACTATTTTGACAAGCGAGCAGCAAACCAAGCTAAAGGCTTTGCAAGATGCAAGAAAAGCCAAGCGTAAAGGAGGGGGCAAATAGTGCACTAAACTTTGTAAACCCAATCAAGACTTTTTGTAAGGTTCATTTTATTTTATATTCATAATGTCTAAAGGAGTAAGGATTTTTTCTTACTCCTTTGTTTGTTTTAAAAGTTACAATCGGGGCTTTGCCAACGGCTAATTTTAAAAAGAAACCTATACCTACTGAGCATCAACTATACATAGTCAACCGTAGAAGGGGTGAGCGCATCGGCAGGACCAAAAAACTCATAAAATATTTGATCTTTGCTTACCTCCAATCCTGCCAATAAGCCCAATACATGGCTCATAAATACTGGAGAACCACACAAATATACCTCACTTTGGGTTTTCACGAATGGTTGTAGCATTTCGGCAGACAAAAAACCTTCAAAATCAAAATTTTGTTTGAGCTGGTCATCAAATGTAGGTTGGTCATATACTGTCATTGCCTGGGCTTTGGCACTGATGCCAATGTTTACCTCATCTCTAAAGGCGTGTACCTCACTATTTTGGGCGCACTGCACCAGCACTACCTCCCGTTTGCCTTCTTTTACCAATGTTTTGTACATGCTCAGCAAGGGGGTAATGCCTACCCCACCCGCAATGAGTAGCACTGGATGCTGCGAAGGTTGCAACGTAAATACACCCGCAGGCACGCCTATAGTGAGTTCGTCGCCTTGAGCCACCTGATCGTGTAAGTAACCAGAGACCAAGCCTTCTTTTTTTACGCTGATGCGCAAATAATCGGAGTGGCAAGCATCCGACAAGCTGTAGTTACGGGTGTGTGGGTGAGCTTCGCCGGGTATCTTTGCTTGAAGGGCAATGTATTGCCCAGGTACAAAGGAAGGGGCAGGGCTACCATCTTTGGGTTGCAGATAAAATGACGTAATTACCTCACTCTCCTTTACTTTTTTGGCTACCACAAACTGCTTATTTCCCCTAAACCCTCCTGGTTGTGCTTCGCGGCTGGCATAACGACTTTCTTCTTCGCCAATAAGCAGTTGGGCAAGTTGACCATAAGCCTCTGCCCAGGCGCCCAACACTTCGGGAGTGGCAGCATCGCCCAAGACCTCTTTAATGGCTGCCAATAGGTTTTCGCCTACTACCTCGTATTGGGCAGGTGTTACGCTCAAACTCACGTGTTTTTCGGCAATCATGGCTATAGCCGTTTTCAGTACTGCAGGTTGTTCTATGTAGCGGGCATACTGAAAAATAGCCGTGGCGAGTGCCTTGGGTTGGCTGCCTTTAGCTTGGTGAGTCATGTTAAACACTTCTTTCAGTTGGGGGTGATTTTTAAATAAACGTTTATAAAAAGCCTGCGTAATAGTATGTATTTGAGTCTCTAAAACAGGCACAGTCGATTTTACAATTGCTATGCTTTCTTTACTTATCATAACGGTAGATTATTTATATAATTTTGGGGTAACTACTTTGATAATGTTCCAAAGGTATAGCAGGCAAAATGGCTGGTTTATGATCTGGATCATATATGCTCAAAACAGCGCTAAGAAAGTACTCGAATAAGCTTTGAATATGATGTGGTCTGTATGAGGGTAACTCATTTATTATGAGGTGACTAACCCTACTTTTAGCTTGTAATCAATTGCTTACAACACCAACAAAGATGAATAAAAAAACTTACGAAACCTTGACCGATTTCTTGTTGCAACACCTCCAGCAGCGCCCTGGTATGTACCTTAAAGAACCTCGTTTGTCAACCCTTTCTACTTTTCTGATGGGCTATAGCATAGGGCGTTATGTGAGCCAATACCCTTATAAAGATGATTTTTTTGGGCACAATGGTTTTATTCAGTGGCTTGTACATCACAAAGACAACCCTGAGGTTGAGTTTTGGGAAGCAATACTCATGGAAGAAGCCCAACACGATGAGTACCGTGCTTTGGAATTGTTTTTTGAGTATTTAGAAAAGTTTAGGAGTGAGCAGTAATAACAATAGGTGAAGTCTAAATAAGTGGACTTAATGGGCAATAGATAAACAATATACAAAATTACCTCTTTTTTTACCCCCCGTTTTTTGATTGGTACAGATGTTTGGCAAATTATAAACTAATTACTAGCTTTACCCAAACTAATAGACAACAATTGCACAATCAACAATGAGACAAATACAGTTCAGAGAAGCTTTACGCGAAGCCCTGACCGAGGAAATGACTCGGGATGAGCGGGTATTTTTGATGGGTGAAGAAGTCGCCGAATACAATGGAGCGTATAAGGTGAGTCAGGGAATGCTTGATCAGTTTGGGAGCGAAAGAATAATAGATACCCCCATAGCCGAGCTCGGTTTTGCAGGGATTGGTGTAGGAGCGGCAATGAATGGTCTCCGCCCTATCATTGAGTTTATGACCTTTAACTTTTCGCTGGTAGCAATTGACCAGATAATTAACTCAGCTGCAAAAATGATGTCAATGTCTGGCGGGCAATATGGAGTACCTATTGTGTTTCGTGGCCCAACTGGTAATGCCGGAATGTTGAGCTCTCAACACTCACAAAACTTTGAGAGCTGGTATGCCAACTGTGCCGGGCTCAAGGTAGTAGTACCTTCTAACCCTTATGATGCCAAAGGTTTGTTAAAATCGTCTATCAGAGACGAAGACCCTGTGATATTTATGGAGTCGGAATTGATGTATGGAGATAAGGGTGAGGTACCCGATGGCGAATATCTGATTCCATTGGGAGTAGCTGATATAAAACAAGAAGGAAACGAGGTTACTTTGGTTACTTTTGGCAAAATGCTTAAAATAGCGCTTGAAGCCGCCGCTGAAGCTGCCAAAGAAGGCATTTCGGTAGAAGTAATAGACTTACGTACAGTGCGCCCAATTGATTATGCATCGGTGGTGAAATCGGTACAAAAAACCAATCGTCTGGTAATTGTAGAAGAAGCCTGGCCACTGGCGGCTATCTCGTCTGAGATTACTTACCATGTACAAAAGCACGCTTTTGATTATTTAGACGCACCTATTCATCGAATCAATAGTATGGATGTGCCCTTGCCGTATGCTCCTACTTTGATAGAAGCCATACTGCCCAATACCAAACGTACATTAGACGCGATAAAAGCTGTGATGTACAAGTAGAAATATATTAAGTAGCCCTCAGCAATTAGTTACAGACTACAAGTAGAGGCATACTAAACTAATATTAAAAAAGGCAAGCATACCCTTGGGCGTGCTTGCCTTTTTTAGTAATAATCTATTGTTACTATTTAAAACCACAGCGATCAGGTACAACAATAACAATGATGAAGATTACTACAACAATATAGATTGAACGCTTAGCGAACAAGGTATAAAATCCAGCACTTGGTACCTAAACCCTTGATTACTATCTAAAACTATCAAAATACTTAGAAACCTCTATCACATACGCTGGTACCGACTCAAAGTGTCCAGTGCCATTGATTGGGAATAGAGTAACACTGGTAGAGCCATTGGCAGTCATTTTATCAAAAGCACTTTGCGAGTTCGAAAACAACACAAATTGATCGGCAGTACCATGGATCAAACGAAGCGGTGCAATGGGTTTCCAGTCAAAGGTTGAGTTATCGCTTAAGGTATTTAAAAACTCTGTATCGGTTCCATTGAGCAGCCCATTACGAAACTCAGCAGTAAACAACTTGGTAGGATTTTGCTCTATATCAATGGTAATACCTTCGCCTTCAGGCTGGTTAGCTATATTGGTAGCATAAGGTTCGTTGAAATAAGCAGTCAAAGGGCGATTTAAGCCATATATTTTATTATAAGTCAAGATTACCCAAGCGTAGTTTTTAATATTAAGCATTGGCTTATCTTGTACTGTAATATCTTTGGCAAAATTGATTTTATCGTAAGCACCCGCAGCAGGAGTGCTGGCAGTTATGGTAAACTCACTACTTGCCGAACTCTCTATCATTTGGTGCAAGGCTGTAGTAGCCGAACCACCCTCAGAGTAGCCAGTCAAAAATAATTGATTATTGAGCTCAATGTTTTGCTTGGCGCTGAACTCTTTAGAAGCGCGCAACATATCCAGCGATGCTGACGCCAATGTAGCCCGGTGTTCGTAAGGGTGGTCAGTCGCCGCATTTTCGCCATAGCCCAAGTAGTCGGGCATAGACACCACATAGCCCAAAGAAGCAAGAAACGACCCTCCTATAAATGAGTCGGCAGAAGTACCATAAGACGATGGTGCACCTGCTTCGGTTGTAATGGTTCCGTGCTGATAACTCAACAAAGGTTTGGCACTGGAGTTATTGGTAGGGTATAAAAAAGCACCCGACGCAGTAATATCATTGCCAGCTGCGTCTTTAGTTTTGTACACAAGCTTATATACCTTGATGCCTGGCAATGCTTGAATGGCCTCCAACTCAGTATCTAAAGGCGAATACTCCCCCCCATAACGATTGTTGAGGTTTTCGGCCGAAATATCAGCTACCAATGTGGCGCTTACCAAGTACTTGGTATCAGTAAAAACTTGTGGTATTTGATCGGTTTCTACTATTTTGGTACAACCAGCAAGTAGTACCAACCCCCAACAAAGTAAACAAGTAAAGGGGAGTACTTTTCTAGTAAAATTTTTCATGTGCATAAGTTTTAATCAATAAACCACCTCTAAGGTGTAAAGAGAGTGGTTGAGTTCGTTTTGAGTAAATAATTAACTTTAAGAAGGTCTTTGTGCAAGCTGCATGAGGAATGGTGAAAAATAAAGCGCTCATAGTGGATTGAAAATGCACACTTATTTTTAACACATTCCTTAGACCCAGTCTAACTTTACAGCATTTTGCGTTAAATTCAATATAGATATTTTTACCTTTAGTTAAGACATACTTACGGTAAAAGTAGGCTTTTGGCTAAGGTTTATATATATAAAATTTTTGAGGATAAATAGTGGGAAATAAAAGAAGTGCTTAGAACCTTTTTTTCTTGCTCAATTGACTTCTCAAACTCACCAAAAACTTTTTAGACTGTTTGAGGTGCCAGGGCCAACCCTTCATCTTTACTTTTTTACCATCTTTACGCACTACCGTAAGGCTTGGAAAGTGCGAAAAACACACAATACTAAAAAATAAAAAACTAATAGCCAGCACATAAGTAATAACATGCCCCAATATAAAAAGTCCGGCAGCAATGAGCATAAACACAGATCCAGCCAATAGTTCGCGGCGTGAGTTATATTCTACATCTATTACCTGTGATAAAAACAAGCGTTCTTTTTTACCCTTTTCAAACAAATCCTGATTGCGGAAATATTGCACCCTTCGGGTAGATACGATCCCAAAATAATTCTTGAGCAATAACTCTTCTTTTTCTGCTTTAAACTGAGGCGACTCAGTGCCGGGCTGGTCAATTGGGTCGGCGTTTTTTTCGGGCTGAGCTGTAGGTAGATTTTCTATTTCGGCCGTGTCAGAACTCATTGAGGCATTTGCCGGGCTACTTTCTACTTGTTGCAAATGTTGATTGGGTGGATGCACCAACTGCTCTTGGTTAATGTTCCATACTACCTGGTGGAGGTGTTCCTCTTCGGTTTCTTGTTTGCCTAACAAAGTAGCATCAAACAAGGCCTTTTTAAACTGTTCGGCATTCTGAAAACGGTGATCAGGGTCTTTGGCAGTCGCCTTGTCTATTATTTTTTGCATATGGCTACTTGCCGCTGGCAAAAACTCTTTGAGACGTGGCAACGGGTCGTTGACAATTTTTTGGCTCAGATCGTACTCCCCCAACTCTTCTGAATAAGGTAACTTACCAGTAAGAATCTCAAATAAGGTAATGCCTAAGCTAAAAATATCGCTGCGGGCGTCTATCTCCCAAGCCCTTATTTGTTCAGGGCTCATATAATAAATAGTCCCTAGCCTCACCCCCGCTTGGGTCAGGTTTTTCTCTTGGTTGTCTACCATTTTGGCAATACCAAAGTCCATTATTTTCACATCACCCATTTGGGTAATCATAATGTTGGCAGGTTTAATATCACGGTGTACAATGCCCCGTTGATGAGCATAAGCAAATGCATCCAGTATTTTGGCAAACACCCTCTTGGCCTGGCTTTCGCTCAATGGACCTGAAATTTCGCTGGTATATTGTTCCAGCGTCACTCCCTGCACGTATTCCATCACCAAAAACAGGTTCTCGCCCAGTTCTACATAATCGTATAAGTCTACAATATTGGGATGGTGGAGCTTTGCCATCAGAGCCGCTTCATTTTTAAACCGCATACGAATGTCCGGGTTTTTGGCAAGATGAGGCTTTAAGCCTTTAATGGCTGCCTGGCGACCAATTTGAGTATGGGTAGCCAGGTATACGGTGCCCATTCCGCCAGTACCTAGGGTTTTTTCTATTTTATAGTATCCTATGCCTGTTTGTTGTTGACTCATACGATCACATTTGCTTTTACAGCACTAACAATTTATTTGGAGTGTTTGGAAATAAAAAATAGCCTTAGGAATGGTGTAAAAATAAATTTATATAGTAACGCTAAAATATTTTGTTGCTATACGCGGCACGGCAATATCCAGTGGATATTGAGCGAGCTTGAGGGATGGCCGACTAATAGTAGCGCTATTCGGCTATTTTTTAACAAAGCATAGCCTCAAAAGATGAGATTAAGAATGTAAATTTATTTTGGTACCATTCCTTAGAGTATGTTTGAATTTTGTCTTTGGAGTTAAAAATGATGAGTTTTTTGTGCTGGCGCGGCGTATTTTTAAGTACGACAACATCCAGTGGATGTTGGGCGAGCCTCTAGCAACGGAAGCTATTGACGCAAACCGATATGAGCTCTGCCAAAGGCTAAAATCAACAAAGTCAGCGCATAAAAATCACTTTTTTAACCCAGATTATGATTTTTAAACATACTCTTAAATCAAGACATTGATTAACAGTAGCTTATGAAAAAATAAAAATAGATATTTTTATGACTAATTCAGTCTTAATTAGGTAAAAATCAATCAACGAATTTTTAAACAAACGAAACTGCGTGTGGGTTGTTAAAGAAACTACCAAAATAACTTATGAAGTCTATAAAAATAAAAGTAATTATTTTGGTAGACTTACTTATTACTTCTTCTGATAAAACCACTACCTTCACTATTCCATAGAAGAAAATACTAAAAAAAACTTATGAGCAAACAAACCAAACATCTCTCGCTGGCTTTACAGGGTGGAGGTGCCCACGGGGCCTTTACCTGGGGAGTATTAGATCGTTTTTTAGAACAGGAAGACTTAATCCTGGATGGTTTTGTAGGTACCAGTGCTGGAGCCATGAATGCCTCTGTGTTAGCGTATGGCTTGCATATAGGCGGGCGCTCAACAGCCAGAGAGTTGCTGCACAAATTCTGGAAAACCAATTCAGAATATGCTGCGCGTACTCCGTTACAACCCACCTGGCTAGATGGATACTTTGGGCTTGATGGCAACATGGACTACTCACCCTTTTACCGTGCTACCGAAGTCATGTCGTTGTTTGTATCTCCTTACCAGCTGAACCCTACCCACCATAATCCTTTACGCAAGATATTGGGCGATTTGGTAAACTTTGAAGAGTTGCAAAAATGCAAAGTAACCAAACTATACGTATGCGCCACCAATGTAAGGCGTGGGCGCGCCAAAGTGTTTGACCTCAGCGAAATGTCGGTAGATGCAGTACTTGCGTCGGCTTGTTTGCCTACCTTGTTTCCAGCGGTCACCATTAATGGGGAAGACTATTGGGATGGAGGATATATGGGTAATCCACCTATCTTTCCATTAATTAGCAATGACCAATGCCACGATATTATGCTGGTGCAAATTAACCCAATCAATATACCTGACACACCCACCTCGCCAGAAGGCATCCGCGATCGTATCAACGAACTCAGCTTTAACTCTAGCTTGATGCTCGAAATGCGCCGGGTAGCTTTTGTTGACCGTTTGCTCAAAGAAGGGATCAACCCAGGAGATGAGTTTCAAAAAATAAGAATGCATAATATCAATCCAGAAAAAGATTTGTGGGCGCTTAACTTATCAAGCAAGTTGAATGCTACTTGGGGCTTTTTGACTAAGCTCAAAGAGCTGGGAAGAAAATATGCCGACAAATGGCTGGAGCAAAACCTTGAGCATGTAGGCGAAAAATCTACTTGTGATATAAGAAAAACTTTTTTGTAGCAAGAAAACAAATAGTGTCAAGCCATTAAATACAGGCGACAAGTAGCTAATAGAAAATGAATGTATGATGAATTTATTAGTTACCTGTGAAACAGGGTGTAGCGAATGGCTAAACCCTGTGTACACTATTAAAAACTGTCAGCAAAAGTGGTAATTAATTTAAAAAACTGCTCAAACTTGGTCAGGGGCAGGGTTTCGTAACGATCAAAAATATCGTGGTAAGCCTTGATGCCGCCCAACGTGTATATATAAAAACCAGGCACCCCATTTTGCGTAAAAAAATAATGATCAGAAATGGGAGCTCTTCCCCTGATTTTCACGTCAGGTAATAATTTTTTCTTTTGATTAATCGCTGTCAATCGGTCAAACTCTTTACGGTATACCGATCCATTAACTACCTTTATGCCATCATCACCAGTACCTACCATGTCAAAATTAACCAGAAACTTGATATTGCCTAAGTCTATCGTAGGGTTTTTGACGTAGTAATACGAGCCAATCAAGCCTACTTCTTCGGCGCCAAAAGCAATAAACATCATAGAGTGTTTGGGTTTGTTTTGGCTATAGTATTTGGCTAACTCCAGCAAAAGTGCAATGCCACTGGCGTTGTCGTTGGCACCCGGAAAATAAATCCTTTTGCCCATTCGTCCCATGTGGTCGTAGTGTGCCGTAAAAACCATAAAAGAGTCAGGCTCGTGTTGCCCCTCTATATAGCCAATCACGTTTTGGGTCGTGTAACGTTGCAGGTGTTTGTTGTCTATAGCAAACTTGGCGCGCCGTGCGGTTATATCAAAGCTACTTGTTTGTACCATCAAAATAGGGCGATTGACGGGTTTGCTGGCAAAACCAGCCGTGAGTTTAGTGTGTAGTTCTATAGCTGCTTTTGATTCTTGCAGCTTGTCGAAAAACTTTTTGGGCACCTTATTGCTTTGCCGCAACTTACGCATATATGTAGCCTTGTATACCAATATATTTTTAGAAATATTGCTTGTCAAAAACGACTTTAAGCGCGTAGGCTCTTGAAGCAATAAAGTATCTAACCAGCGCAATTTGCCTCGTCCTTTGCCTTTTTTTGAAGTCGGATGAATAATAAAGTCAATCCCTGGTTTTAGTTTTTTGCCGCCTATTCTTAGGCGCATTCTGCGAGGAAACACATTGATATTGATAGGGAATTTTTGGAAGTAACTGTCATTAAAAGCCTTGAGTCCTGCTTTTTCAAACGCTTGACCAATAAACTCAGCGGCTATTTTGTCCCCGTTTTTAATGTAACCCCTGCCGTGCATTTCGGGGGCTGCCAGCGCCTGAATGGTTTTTTTTGCACCAGCGAGCAGGGCAGATGCTTGCTGTGCCTGTGCCATAAAGCAAGACATACCAATGGCAATAGATAAAACAAATCTTAAATGCGTGTATTTCATGGACATTTGTTGACAAACAGTGTATACAATATAGAATTCAATAAAAATAGGTTGACTGGCTAAAATTAAATTATTTTTTATAAACATAGCCTAATCGCTCTCAAATAAGCGTTGTAATGGTGGCAAATCACTTGTTTTTTAGTGGTGAACGTTTCAAACTACGTCTATACAACGGTCGCCCCATGCAATATGTGGTCAGGTTGCCCTCATGCTTATTGGCTGAAAAGCAACCTTAATAGCTATATTTATACCAATACTTGGTATAAATATACCAACTAAAACTATACTTATGACAGCCTCTTTTTTTTACCTTTCGTTTACCCTAAAAGCCCTGTTAAAGATATGTTATACCTTAATATAATTATAGAATTTATTACTAAAAACACGTAATTCAGTATTGAAAATATACCATAAACACCACCATATACCAAATAACCATCGTAACGCAGGCCTAATTTAAATTATGCAAAAATCTAATCAGAAAGCGTCTTTACGCGAGCAAATTCTTCATCAAAACATCTGGAAATTAATGTTTAAAATGGCTACCCCTGGCATATTGGGTATGCTTGTCGTGAGCATTAACAACTTTGTAGATGCTTTGTTTGTAGGACAACTTATTGGCCAAAACGCCTTGGCTGCCATTTCTTTGGTGTTGCCTATTACTATGATTCCTGCCGCATTATCTGCAATGATTGGCGTGGGTTCGGCCTCAGTATTGAGCCGTGCCATTGGCTCACAGGATACAGAAACCCAACAAAAAGTATTCAGCAATTTGTTAGGTATGTCGCTTCTTTTTTCGGCTATACTCACTGTGTTGGGGTATATCTACGCTAGTCCCCTCATAGCTTTTATGGGTGGCAAAGGCGAAGTATTGATGTATGGTACTGCCTACCTCGAAATATTTATGCTAGGGTCTTTCTTTCGTATTTTTGCTATTGCTACCAACATGCTCATTCGTGCCGAAGGTAAGGTAAACATTGCTATGAAGTATGCTGCCATTAGCATGGTCATTAACATGGTACTCGACCCTTTGTTTATTACAGGGTTTGGCTGGGGGATAGAAGGCGCCTCACTTGCCACAGTGTCGTCATTGGGAGTGTATACAGTATTAAATTATTGGTACTTTGTAAAAGGTAAAAACTCCTTTCCAGTTGATCTGAAAAAAGTTACTCTTGACCGTTCTATTTTGCCTAAAGTGTTGGGAGTGGGGGTAGCAGCCATGATGATGCAACTGATGTTTTTGGTGCAGCAAACCTTTGTATTTAAATCTATAGCCCATTATGGCAACGACAACGACATTGCTTTTATGGGTGCTTGTTATCGGGTATTGATGTTGGCCATTGTGCCAGTCTTTGGCTTAGTGCAGGCAATGCAACCTATCGTAGGAATCAATTATGGCGCAAAAGATTTTCAACGGGTAAAACAAACTGTAAAAGTGTTTATAACCGGAGGCATGGTATTGCTTACTGCTATATGGTTGCCAGTGCAGCTTTTCCCTACGACCATTTTGCATTGGCTTTTGCCAGATATGCGTTTTACTGTCACAGATATTAATAACTTCAGAGTAGCCATGATTATGATGCCTGCCATTCCATTGGTGTTTATTGTAGGCAACTTTTTGCAATCAATAGGCAATGGCTTGTTATCTGGTATCATTACTGTGGCACGTCAAGTGGTGTTTTTTATACCTACTGTCCTTATTTTACCTACTTATGTGGGTATCTCTGGGGTATATTTGAGCGCCCCTTTGGTAGATGTAGTTGTAATATCGCTAGTGTTGGTGTTGCTTTCGCTTGAGTTCAAAAAACTAGACCGAAAAGAGGTACAATACCAAAGCCAAATACTAACGCACCCTGCCTCTGCTACTTCTCCACAACCGATACTTGGTTAAAAAAAATAAATAATTTTCATAATACGAGTTCGGCACACTATTAGGGGTATTTGCGTAGATTTGTACCGTCGAAGAAAATCCTATTAATTGTATGAAAAAACTATGTCTGCTATGGGTTGGGGGACTTTTACTATTGCTATCAAATATAACAACAGTAAATGCTCAGTGTCGGATGTGTTATTTGACCAAGAAACAGGCAGAAAAAGCAGCCAATTATTTAAGAACACAAGATGATATTATTTTATTTGCCGGGTGCGAACTTAAAGACATTGCCCGCAGGGTAGAAGTAAAAAAGGTAATTATAGCACCCACTGAAATCAAAGATAAATTTCAGTTAAAAGTAGAAGGTTTTATTTTTGCTACCTTCGAACTCAAAGACAATAAGGTAATCAATTATACCAAAACAATCATCAAAGATACTTTTTATATAGACTTGGCGTATGTGCACGTGCGCACTGGTGGTTATCAAGACGAACAAAGCAATAAATATGTATGGGATGCCACTTGCCTAGGCGTATACCTGGGGTATACTGTAGACCCCTGCACCGACCCTTTTGACTACCCTAGTCAGCCAAGGTAGTACCCCCCCTAAAAATAATAAGTCACAAGCTTTGGGTAAAACCTGTGACTCATCATTGCAAAATATCACCTAAAAAATTAAGCGACTTCTTTCTTTTCTTCCTTGATATATCCTTTGCGTCTCAATATAGTTTCTACTACTCTAATATCATGTTTGGGGTTGCTAAAAGCGGTAAACGGAATGTATATAAACTGACCTTTAGAAACTACAAACAAAAAATAATCTTTTCTCTTCTCAGCTTTTTTTATCACATCCCACTTCATCGGCATTCCTTCGCGTTGGTTGAGCTTAATCATAATCTGACGGCTGTCTATTTCGTAGCGAAGTTTCTCAAACATCATCTTGTTTTGAGGCAGTTGGCTGGCTCCGGCAAATTGGATATACCAAAACAAGAGATATAAGCCTACCGACAAAAACGCCAGAAAAAAGAACCAAAAGCTTACCGTAATCAGGTTTAGCAACATAAAAATACCAAACAACCCGGCAGGAATCCACCATTGTTGTTTAAGCACATTATTCATTCCTATGCGGGAATAGACTTTTTTAGGAAGTTCGAATTTTTTGGTTTTTACAATCATTACTGAATTTTTTTCGTGAATAAGTCACGTACTCTCAAAAATCAAAATGCAAATATACGGCTATTTCGGTTTTTATGAGTCATAGAAGTTCTATTTTCTATATTCAGCCGTTTTTTGTAATAATTAACTTTATTTAATTAGGGAGTTTGCAATAAATAGTCTCCCAAGTTTTGGTGAATGGTTTTGCTCAAAGACTAGGCGCATTTTAAGGGCATAGCAGCGCTACGGCCGAAAAATGCAACGAAGTATTTGGACAAAAAAAACGCCAGAAATGGGTAGCTTATTTTTTGTATGCTCCCTTAATCCGCCTGCTTCTCATATTATATGCCTAATCTTTCTTTCTAAACTTTTCATAACAAGGTACTTGCGGATCAGCTTTTGCCTTAAACACTGTATCTCCAAAAGCGATACTACTCTCAGGGGTAAAAGTAAGCCGGGAGTTATACCATTCGCATATTTGTTTTTCGGTACCCAAATACTTTTTATACTCATAAGCATACACTCCATTCGCTTTAAACTGTCCTTTAAAGCTCCACACCATATCCATATCGGCTCCATTATAAGCAAGGGATACATTGCCCAGCAATTGACCTTTTTTGTTGTACATCAGCCCAGTTATCTCATTGCTCATTCCTTCCATACAAGAGAGCAATATCACTACTACATGTCCATTTACATTTGACTGAAAGGCATAATAAAAATGCTTATTTTTCTTAAATGTAGCTTCATCAGGCATTGTTTTTTGCAAGTATTGCTCTAATTGCAAACCTTTGAACGCTGCCTCGTTTACAGCCTGAAACCCTTTAAAAGCGCAAGGAACCATATTGCCCAAATCAACCACCTCTACATCTTTATATTTACTTTTTTGTTTGGCTTGCTCCAGATGAGCAGGCAACTTAACACTTGGGCTAACTACTGCTTGGTTGGTAGGGGCACCTTCTGTGAGGGTGTTGTAAGTGGTGTCTGACGATTCATCAGTATGTTGGGCATCTTTGTTTGGCTGGCAAGCCCACAAAGCAAGGAGTAGTAAAAATAGACAAGGGTATTTGTTCATCATAGTAATTTTAAAGGTTATCTTTTCTGAAGGTAACATATTCAATATAAACCATTCCTTTATCAGGCAATAAAATTTATCTTTTTTCATTACAAACGCTCCTTATAAAGACTCTATAGAGATAACTTTTGCTATATTATCCCTCATTAAATGAGATGAAAAATAAATTGATATATAATTTTATCAGTATTGTATCAGTGTTTTATGCTCACGCGATAGCTGTAGACTATCATTTACTAACTCAACTCTTGAATATATGAAATTAAAATACGCACTTTTTTTAGTGGTTATAGGGTTTATATCACCCAACACACCGTATGCACAACAATTTGATTATGGCTTGGGAGTAAAAATAGACGAGGAAGGGTACAATAAGGTAAAGCTTGCCCATGTGTCACGGGGAGACTTTAAGGCATTGCCAGGCAAAGTGTCATTAAAAAAATATTGTCCTACTCCAGGCAATCAAGGCAAAACAGGTACTTGTGTAGCCTGGTCTTCTACTTATGGAGCACGCACCATTATTTATGCTATGGAACACGGCATAACCAACCCAAAGAAGATTAATAACATCGCTTTTTCCCCTTCTTTTATCTACAATCAAATCCGTGAAAAAGGAGATAAGTTATGCAAATCAGGCACCTACGTGTATGATGCGATGTATAAGCTTAAAAAACAAGGAGCCATGCCACTCAAAGATTTTGCTTTTGACTGCAACCGTATGCCCCAGCCTGCCGATAAAGCTAAAGCCAGCAAATACCGCATTAAAGATTATCAACGCTTGTTTTTTAGTAGTGCCAAAAACAAGGTAGCGATGGTAAAAAAAAGTATTGCAGAGGGTAACCCCGTAGTGGTAGCTATGAAAATTGGTTTTACTTTTACTTATGCCAAAAAAGTATACCGCGACCCGGCACCAGCCAACGCCCGCCGAGGTGGTCATGCGATGGTAGTAGTAGGGTATGACGACAAAAAACAAGCTTTTGAATTGATGAATAGTTGGGGGACTAAATGGGGCGATGGAGGTTTTGTGTATTATCATTACGACTCGTTTCAAAAATATTGTGCACAAGCGTATGAGATGATTCCATCCAGTCCGGTTTTAATCTCTGACGATATGTTGGGCAAAGATATTCCCAAGGCAACTATTTCGGGTACCGTGGTTTTTAAACAATACCTTAAAGAGGCTGAGGTATTCAAAGATATGCGCGCAACCAAAGTGGGTAACTCTTACCAAATGCTCAATGCTTATACTGAAGGTGACAGTTTTCAAATGGTCATTACCAATAACCAACGCATTCATGTATATGCACTCAATTTTGACGGAACAAATAAATGCTTTAAGCTTTTTCCGTTTGCTGGAGATGTGCTGGAAGCCTACCACCAACAAGCACGGGGCACTAAAATAAGTTCTATCAAAAATCATAAAAGAGCCAAAACTATTATTCCTCACGAAGACAATGTAATAGAGCTGGATGATACCAAAGGGCTGGACTATTTTTGTGTGTTATTTGCGCGAAAATCGCTCAATATTGACCGCATTATGCTAGCTATTGAAAAAGCTACAGGTACATTTGAACAGCGCCTGAGCAAAGCATTAGGAAACCAGGCAGCGTTGCCAAAAGAAATTAAAATGGAGCAATCTATGATTAATTTTAAAGCTAAAACCAGTAAAGTAATAGTGCCAGTAGTGGTACGAATGCGACACCAATAAGCTACCCTTTGCCAAAAAACGAGACTACCCCATTACCTTTGGTTTACTTCTCTTTTTTCCAGAGTTTAAAAGAACCAAAGAACTTTGCAGAGCGAGCCTTGTCCAGAATTTTGTTATACTTGGTAATGATAAAATGGTAAGTATGGTATTTGGTTACCAATACCCGGTATTGGTATAATTGATTGCGTTGGTTTCGAAAACGTATGCCTTGTACGGGTAAGCCCAGCATAAGCGTGCCCATATTACTCTCTATTCGGAGCTCTTCCTTAAGACGCAAATCTCTCCTTACCTTGTCTAACTCCTTTGATACTAATTTTTGGGCAACTTTTAGGTCATTGTTTTGTCGGGTTTTGTTAAACAATATTTGGTATAAAACACCTTCAGACTCTGCCTCTACGATGTATTGATCTTTGCGTTCTTTGAGCGTAGGCTTAACAGGGAGTTTTACTTTAAAGTTTCCTGGCTTCGACTTATACCTACGCCATTTTTTTTGGGCAAAGGATACTTGAGTAATGAACAGTAATAATATAAGGGGAAGTAAATTTTTCGACATATTTGTTCAAGGTTATGTTTGGGGTGTTTTGAGTCAACACTGCTACTATTAACGTAGTGTAAGCAGAAAAACGTTGCAAAAGCAAAGAAATGACAAATAAAGTGGGGTGATTTACAACATGTAACTATCAAATTAGTTATATGTTTGAGCGTGAAAACATAACAATTGCAAAATCTTTGTTTTGTAAAATAAACTATGGTGAAAAAAGATGATTTTATTACCATATTCCAGAAATGGTGCTTTTGCCAGCGTTTGTTTATTCAGGCAAATGCTTGGTTAAGCCCACGAATTTTCTGTAAATTTGTAAAGCGTTTTGAAAGCCCCTTTTGTCAAATGTGAAAAAATGCTATTGTGTTTTGCATTAAAAGAGTACCTTTTCGCGTTACAACAAGGGAAAACTAACATTTAAACATTTAATTTTTTTAGAAGTTATGATACGTAGACTACTACCAGTATTCTTATTACTTACAGTTTTTACTTTTGCTGCCCAAGCTCAAAAAAAGACACCAGAGCAAAAAGCTGCCAAAAAAGCAACCAACATTACTAAATACATCAACTCTAAGATTACTGACAAAGCCCAGCACGTAACAGCCACCCAAACGGCTTCCATCAAAACTGCTTATATTGAGTTTTATGATGATAAGAAGGCATTGAGAGAGAAAAAGAAAAAATTTCGTGCTGATGTAAAAGAGTTCAAAGCAGAGTCTAAAAAGCCTCAAAGTGCAGAAAACATTGCCAAACTAAAAGCAATGAAGAAGCAGTTGATTGCCGACAAAAAAGCAATGAACAAAGAGTCTAAAGAAATGCGTGTGCGCCGTGAAGACAAAATCAAAGAAGCATTAAACGCTACCCAAAAAGTGCACTTTACTGCAATGAGAGCTGAGCAAGCAGCTAAAAGAAAAAGCCAAAAATAAGTCACTACTACACTGTATATAGTGTTTAAAAATATTTATCCCGTGTTTGATCATAAGTATCAATCACGGGATTTTTTTATGCATACTATTTTCTCACCACCTCAATTACCCACTCTACAGGTTCGGGTGAAGCCACACTTACTACTTTACCTGTTTTTTCAATAGAGGGTAAAAAAGCGGTTCCTACGATGGTGTGGTCTGCCACCCAATAAATGTCTAAATCCATAAAAGTGTTTTGGTTCCAAAACGAGTGATAGTCTTTGACAGGAAATATAAATAGCATGCCGTCAGCCTGAGGTAGTTCGCGGTAATGCATCAAACCTTGTTGCCAGGCATAAGGATGGTCGGCTACCAGCAACCGATGCATCTTACCATCAATATCTAACTCTACTATGGGTTGTTCTTGGTGATGATTGCTCAATATTTTAAGATTTGTTGGTTTTTAAATAAGTAACGATACTTTATATTTAAGCATTCCTCTTTCAATTACAAACATTTAATAGTAGATTATTGAGTAGTTATTCTATCCTTAAACAATAGTTGATAGTAATGAAAGAAGATTTTCTGCATTTTTTGTGGTTGTTTCAATACTTTGACAAAAAAGATTTATGTACGACTCAAGGCGAGACGCTCAGTGTTTTACAAGTGGGTAATCATAACGCAAACGCTGGAGCAGATTTTAGTCTGGGTAAAGTGAAAATAGGAGGAGTAGACTGGGCAGGTGACATTGAGATACACCTCAAATCGTCGGACTGGAACGCCCATCAACACCAACGTAATCCGGCTTATAACAATGTGATTTTGCATGTAGTGTGGCAAGACGATGCCCCCGCCCTACGAGCCGATAACACGCCTATGCCTACTCTGGAGCTCAAAGGCCGCACCGACCCAAAATGGTTGGATCAATACCAGGTATTATTGAACAACAAAGACGTTATTCCTTGTGCACGACAGTTTGCCAGTGTCAAAACTATTCAAAAGCTGGCAATGCTTGACAAAGCGCTTGCTAAACGACTGGAAGATAAGGCTTTTTTATTGAGGGCATTACTTGTTAAAAACAAACAAGATTGGGACGAAACCACTTATCAAGTACTGGCAAAAAATTTTGGATTTAAGGTGAATAGTGAGCCCTTTTTAAGACTTAGTCAAGGTTTGCCTCTTAAGGTTCTGCGTAAAAGCCAGGATAATATCTTTCAATTAGAAGCATTATTGTTGGGGCAGGCAGGCTTGCTTGATGATAAGCCCAATGCTGAAAAAGTGGAAGATGAATACATTGCACGCTTAAGAAAAGAGCATCATTTTTTGCAGCGTAAGCATCGGTTAGAAGATGAGCAAATGTCTTATGAACACTGGAAGTTTATGCGGCTGCGTCCTACCAATTTTCCCACCATAAGGTTGGCACAGTTTGCCTCACTTATTCACCAACAACAAAACTTATTTTCGCTGTTTTTCAACAATGACTATAAAACATTGGTCAAAAAACTACAAGTGAGTCAATCGGCTTACTGGCAACAGCACTATACACCAGGCAAAGCCGCCAAAAAGTCTGTACCACTATTGGGCAAGGGCAGCATAGAGAACATCGTAATCAACACAGTAGTACCGCTGCTGGTATTGTATGCCAAAGAGAAAAAACAAGATGAGTACATGGAGCGTGCTACAGGCTTTTTAGAGTATATCAAAGCCGAAAACAATCATATACTGAGAATGTGGGAAGATTTAGGGCTAAAAGTCAAAACAGCTTTTGACTCTCAAGCCTTGATCGAACTTTACAATAATTTTTGTACACCTCGCAAATGTCTTCAGTGTAGCATAGGAATTTCTATTATAAAAAATCCCAACTAATACTTAGGAACGATGCAAAAATAAAGTTCTATAGTTTAAGGAAATATTTTTTGGTCAGGCGAGGTCAAAAAACGCGGCA
>NZ_CANLRP010000144.1 GCF_947493425.1 uncultured Microscilla sp.
TCAGGCTAAAGTCTTAAGGCCAACACTTGAGGAAGTAAATTCAATTCAAATCGTTACCTCCCGCGAAGGTCTTACCGCAGGGTGACCTGAGCAGTGCTACACGAAAACTTTCAAACCAACTTATTTTTGAAACGCCTCACAATTAGCTCTAGAGTTGTCAAGCATTGGTCAGGCTAAAGTCTTAAGGCCAACACTTGAGGAAGTAAATTCAATTCAAATCGTTACCTCCCGCGAAGGTCTTACCGTAGGGTGACCTGAGCAGTGCTACACGAAAACTTTCAAACCAACTTATTTTTGAAACGCCTCATAGCTAACTTTAGGGTTTGCAAGTGCGTTGGTCAGGCTAAAGCCTTAAGACCAACACCTGAGGAAGAGCACTCCTCCCCGCGAAGGTTTTACCGCAGGGTGACCTGAGCAATGCTACACGAAAACTTTCAAGCCAACTTATTTTTGAAACGCCTCATAGCTAACTTTAGGGTTTGCAAGTGTGTTGGTCTGGCTAAAGCCTTAAGACCAACGCCTGAGGAAGAGCACTCCTCCCCGCGAAGGTCTTACCGCAGGGTGACCTGAGCAATGCTACACGAAAACTTTCAAACCAACTTATTTTTGAAAAGCCTCATAGCTAACTTTAGGGTTTGCAAGTGTGTTGGTCTGGCTAAAGCCTTAAGACCAACACCTGAGGAAGTATTTTGAGATTTTTTGCTACTGGTTGCTTGTGAAGACACAAGCAACGGCGTAGAAAAATGAGCGTAGAAGGTTATTCTGCGATTATTAATGATGCACTGTCTTTTGGTTGCTTGTGAAGACACAAGCAACGGCGTAAGAGCAGTGTAGGATCAATTAAAAAAGTGCTTAAACACTTTTTCTAACTAAATGTATATGCCATTTTGTGCGATTTAACTAATTTGGAGGTTCAAGCGTAACTTATGTAAATATGAGCCAACAAATGCAAGATAACGGGCAAAAACAAGTAGATGAAAAATTTATGCAACGAGCACTTGACCTTGCTGTATTGGGAGCGGGTAAAGTGAGCCCTAACCCTATGGTAGGCTGTGTGATTGTGCACCAAGAGCAAATAATAGGCGAAGGCTGGCACCGATTTTATGGCAAAGCCCACGCTGAAGTAAATGCTGTAAATGCAGTGGAAAATAAGGCTTTACTATCTGAAGCCACTGTATACGTTACCCTTGAGCCTTGTGCTCACCAAGGTAAAACCCCTCCCTGTGCCGACTTATTGACAAAACACCAGGTAAAACGGGTAGTGGTATGCAACCGAGATCCGCACCCCCTGGTAGGCGGCAAAGGACTGGAAAAACTACGCATGGCAGGTATTGAGGTAACAGTAGGCATTCTGGAAGCCCAAGGCAAAGAGTTAAATAAGCGTTTTTTTACTGGATTGCTCAAGCAACGCCCTTATGTGATATTTAAATGGGCAGAAACTGCCGATGGATTTATTGCTCGAAAAAACTATGAATCGAAGTGGATTAGCAATAAAATGTCGCGTATGCTGGTGCACAAATGGCGCACCGAAGAAGATAGTATTATGGTAGGCAGCAACACGGCACGTTACGACAACCCTAAATTAAACGCTCGTTTGTGGAAAGGGCGCAACCCGGCAAGAGTAGTGATTGATCGTCGTTTGAAGTTACCTTCCAACCTCCATTTATATAATCAACAACAACTTACTTTGGTATACAATCAGCTTAGCCGTAGCCAGGCGTCTAACCTGGAGTTTGTAAAGCTCGACAAGGATAAGTTTTTGGAAGAAGTATTACTTGATTTATATGAAAAAAACATACGTTCAGTGATTGTAGAAGGAGGCAGTACTTTGATTAACCTATTGATAGAGCAAAACATGTGGGATGAGGCAAGGGTATTTAAAAGTACCCAAACTGTATTTCATGAAGGCATCAAAGCCCCCAAAGTCCAAGGGCATTTGGTGAATACTGAGCGTATAATGGATGATTTTTATTATGAATACCGCCCTATTACCACAAGTTAGAACAATAATTTGATCAGTTGGGGGTTAGTTTTAAAAATTATAAAAGCATCAAAAAATAAACAATTATGAAAAGATTTTTTACTTACATGATGTTGGCTGGATGCCTCATGCTGGTAGCATTGAGCAGTCAGGCACAATTCAGACCCTCCGACTTTTCACACAAGGTTTTGGAGGGTAAAATCAACGGCAGACATAGAATAAAAATGCTGCTCAATAAGCGTAAGCGCAGCAAGTCGGTTAAAAATAACTTGTCGGGGTATTATCATTACACCAGACATAGAAACTATGTCATTTTATCAAAAGGTACCTGGAAAGACAACGGTAGTATGTTGATAGAGGGAGGCATAAGGATAAAGGGTAAATATATAAAAACAGGCGCTTTTTCGGGAAGATGGAATGCTGACCAAAAAAAACTAATTGGCACCTGGACAGCTGCTGGAGGCACCAAATCATTTCCTTTTGAACTTGATGAAACTTATAAAAGTGGAAGGAAAGAGGTAGAGATGCAATGGATGGATGAAACGACCATGTTTGGTGAAAAAGCTCCACGTGGAGCCGCAGTGTCATTTTTGTATCCAATAGTCAAAGGAGGAGCAGTAGCTCAAACCATCAATGATTATATTCAGTCAAACATATTGAGAAACCCACAAGAGCGGGCTGCCAAGTTCATAAAAAACTATCTGGAGGATAAAAAAGCAAGAGGTTTTGGCGACAATTATGGCTATTATGAAGAGCACCTTACGACAATTAATACCAATGACAAAAACATTTTGACTCTTGAGTACAATCTCAATGGGTTTAGTGGAGGAGCCCATGGCTACTACAATAGTAGCTTTACATCGTTTGACCTACGTACCGGGCAAATAATTAAAATGAAGGATGTGTTCATTCCTGGCTTCGAAGGACCTGTCAAACAGTTGATTGCCAAACAAATGAGAAAAGACTATGGGCTAAAGTCAGATGCTCCACTTACTAAGTTGGGGCTGTTTAAGAACGAATGCCCGTTGCCCAAAAACTTTTATTTCCGCCCCGACGGTGTGGCATTTTTTTACAATGTATACGAAATAGCTCCTTACGTGGCAGGGGCTCGCACTGTAGTAATACCCTACAAAAAACTTAGGCGGTATATCCAGCGAAAATCGGTAGCAAAAAAGTTTTTTCGTTAAACCTCTGATGTATTTCTCTTGCCTGCTTAAACACAATAGTCCATAGCTGATTCGAGTAAATGTTCACCTTGTTAAATGCTGTAAACCAGTGGCGTATATTAAGACTGCTTACTCACTTTATTTTAAAAGTGTTTTGGCTTTACGCCTAAACACCCAATTAAATAGTTTTTAAATTCATCAATAACTGATCACCAGCAAACAACTTTGACGAAAATCACTGCGGAGTATTGTAAACAATTATTATAAAATAAAACAGGATCGGCACATTATGCCGACTGTTCATTAAATTTGCTTTCAATTAACTGGAATCTATAACATAAAGGCTAAGCATCTGCCCAGGCAAGTGCTTGAGCAAATATCTATTTGATACTTTGCCACAAGGTGCAAGGCGCTCATTGTAGTGCTGTGATGTAGGTAAAACCGGGGGGCAATGCCCCTTACCTTCATTTTGTTCAATGGTTGATACCCATGGACTTGTACCTTGATTAGTACTCTGAACATTAAACACATAAAGTGTTATTCTGCACCTTTTGCCCTTTGGCTTCTCTTAAAAAAATACTCTGTGAGGAATCACTTAACTACTTGTTAGTTTCTTTTGGGGAATAAATTTTGAAGATCACCAAAGCACAAAGTTTATCAAAGTTGCAGGGTTTTAGGTCGAGCTCAACGAAGTTATACTAGGATTAAAGTGATTTTAAGATTTACAGGATTAGCTGAAGCAGAGCTCAGCACAGCAAAGCTGTAGCTTCGGTTGATTAATGTTGGTATTCAGACAATTAGTCAAAATCCATCCTCAAAACCATTTTTGTTTAAGTATAATCTCTGCTTTACCTATTTAGAAATCAGAGTACTAGCCGCTAGAGATAAAAACAAATGAGAAAATTAGGAATCATTGCGTGTTTGGTTGCCCTATTGACAAGTCAAGGATTTGCCGACCGGGTAACCAGTGCCTATAAGCAATTGCAGAAAGGCCGATATGATAAAACCAAGTCATTGCTTGACCGTGCCATTGGCAAACAAGCCATCAATGCCGGGGCGCATTACATATATGCGCTATACTTTTTAACTAAAGAAAACCCTGCCTATCAGGTAGATTCATCCTATACCCACATTATGCTATCGTTGTCTCACTATGCCCAAATAGACAAAGGAGACTCCACTACTTGGGCAAAAGTAGGCATTACGCTTACCTCTATAGAGCGCCATCGTCGCAAGGTAGAAAGCGTAGCGTTTAGTTTGGCAAAAAGTCAAAATACCATCACTGCCTATCAAACTTATGTAGAGCGATTTACTACTGCTCGTGAGTTAAATAAAGCGATTGAATTGCGTAACCAACTTGCCTGGAACAATGCCCAGGCTCTGCACAGCATTGCAGGTTATCAAAGTTTTATCAAAACCTACCCCAAAGCAAGTCAGGTAGCCGAAGCACAAACACGGATAGATTTTTTTGTGTACGAAGCCGAAACTACCCCTGCCACGCTAAAAAACTTAGAAGCTTTTTTGGCAAATAACCCTCAAAGCGTATACCGTGACTCAGCAGTCAACCAAGTGTTTGATTTGGTATCGGTCAATCATCAAAAAGCTACTTATGAGTGGTTTATGAAAAAATACGCCAATAGTACTGCTGCCAAAACTGCCGGAGACTGGCTCATGAGTATGTACCAAAACGAGGGCAAACTAAGACAGTTTTATCAACAATTTGGCAACTACCATCGCATTGCCTATGTGCAGCAATTGCTGGAAGTAGACAGTTTACAGTATTTTCCTATTCTGGAAGCTGGCAGGTATGGTTTTATCGACCAGGCAGGAGGGTTACGTATTCCTATTAAATACAAGCAGATTTATCAAGACTATTTGTGTGAAGGTATTCAAGACCGTTTTATCATGGTAAGGCAAAATAACCTGACAGGAGTAATAGACAAATTAGGAAAAACTTTGATTCCGGTATACTACGATCAGGTAGAGGTGTTGACAGATGGGGTATTTAAGGTAGTAAAAAATGGGATGAGTGGTGCCTTTCATCAATCTGGTTTTCCGATTTTGCCTACAGTATACGATAAAATAGAAGTACTCAATCAATATTTTCTGAGGGTGTATCGCGACGGAATGTGGGGAGTAGCTACCCTCAACGGGAAACTAATTGTAGATTGTAATTTTTCAGAAATAGATAAAAAAGCCAACAGTTTTGTGTTGTTCCGTAAAGACAACCGCTATGCACTGATAAAAAACAGTCAGGTATTTGACCAGTTTTTGAAACAGCAGTTTAGCCTACAGCTCATGTATGATGAAGTAGACTGGATTGGAGGGGCTTACATCAAAGTACTTGACCAAGAGAAGCAAGGAGTAGTTGACACCACTGGACAATTGGTATTGCCGCCCAAGTTTACCCAAATCAAAGATTTACGCGTGGGTTGGGCAGCCCGTACTTCAGACTCTACCGCTTGGCAGTTGTACAAACGCAAAGGAGGATTGCTTTCTAAAACTTTCTTTGAAATGGCCAGCCCACACGATCGGTTTTTTGTAGCAAAAAAACAGGGTAAATGGGGGGCTTTAAGTGTAGTGGGCGATACTCTGGAACCATTCAAGAGAGACTCTTTAGTATTTATTGGCAATGTATTGCTTACTTTTAAAGGCAAACAGGTGCTTGCCAAAATCAAAGGGCGAGAAAAGCCGCTGAACCTATCACCTTACAGGTTTATCAAGGGAGAAAGGGGCAATTACCCTGATGCTCAACCTTTTGTTCAGGTAGAAACCCGTTACCGCAAAAAAGGGTTATATAACCAAAAGGGTAAAAAAATGCTGGCAGCAGTATACGACGATATTTTGATACTTGCAGATGATTTGTTTAGTGTAAAACGTTATGGTAGGTATGGCTTGGTAGATACCAACCGAAAAGTAGTGTTACCCATTAGATACCAAGGCATTAGCAACCTCAAAGGAGGGTACCAGGGGTTGTTGCTCAACCGGAAGTTTGGCTTATATCATCACCAGCGTAAAATAAAATTAGAACCTAAGTATGCCTCGTTGCCACGCCCTTATAGTACGAGTGATAGTAACCGTTTGTTTGTGGTGAAAAAAAGCCATGGTTTTGGCTTGGTAGATGACCAGGGTAAAGATATGGTAGCAGCTAAATACCAAAAAATAGAGTATTGGACAGACAGCATAGCCTTGATAAAAAATGAAGTGGGTCATTGGTTTTTGTTTAATTTCATTACCAAACAACGCCTCAAAACTCAAGACTTTAATGATATAAAGTACTTAAAAAAAGAGGGTGATGAAATCATTGCTTTGGTATCTAAGGTGAAGTTTGGTATTTTGAGCAACAAGCGAGGGTTGTTAATTCCTATGGAATACGACTTGATTTATAACTTAGGAAGCCGCGAAACACCTATGTTTTTTACCGAACGTCAATACGCCGGAGGCAAAAGCTTTGTGGTGAGTTATATCAACCACCAAAAGAAGGTGATTTGGAATAAAATTATGCAGGAAGGCGATTACCACAAGATATTGTGCGAGGAGTATTAACCCCTTGAGGCAACAGGCGTAAAAATTCCATTATTAGGTCTGTTGCTAATTGTCAGTATATTTTGCAAGTCCTTGTGGCTGAGGCATCGATTGAGGCAATATCAAACGATGCCTCATTTTTTTAGAACAAAAATAAAGCGCTGAGCCCACTTAATACTCCTTGTGGCTAAGTGCTTAGAACTCCTTAACTACTCAATATTTTCTAAAAAACTGTATCTTGCAGGAGATTATCTATTTTCAGATTTATTGTTTTTTTACGAACCTAAAATACAATTATGGCAAAAAGAAAAAGAAGCGGTTTTAGCTATTTGTTTATATTATTGATGGCGCTTGGTGTGGTAGCGTATGTGTTTAATCTTGGTGGATTCAAGGATATGGTAGATGCTGCCAGAAACAAAGAAAAAGGCTATACAGAAGAAGTAAACAATAATAATGGTACTGGTAATAACAACAGTCAATCGGATGACTCTAATACTACTACTTCAGTAAAAGATATAAAAACTGAAAGCCTCGAAATTCCGGCAAGTAGCTATAAAGTAACCCGCCACGCACATTTTGCCTTGGGGTATGACGAAAGACACGAACAAGCTGCCTGGGTAGCTTATAAGCTCGAAGCCCGTGAAACCAGAGGCAGGGCAGAGCGCGAAGATAGGTTTATACCCGACCCAAGTGTAACCACCCGCACTGCACGCCATTCAGACTATTCTGGTTCGGGATATGACAGGGGACACCTGGCACCTGCGGCTGATTTTAAATTTTCAAAAAAAGCCATGGCAGAAAGTTTTTACATGAGCAACATGAGCCCCCAAAAACCCCGATTTAACCGGGGCATCTGGAAATCGCTAGAGGAACAGGTAAGAGAAAATGTACGCAAAGACAAGGCATACTATATAGTTACTGGACCAGTGCTCAAAGGGGGGCGCTTTCGCAAAATTGGGCGCAAAACCAAAGTAAGCGTGCCCAAATATTACTATAAAATTTTACTCGACCTAGAAGAACCTGAGATCAAAGCCATTGCTTTTTTGATGAAAAATGAGGGTTCTGACAAACCTTTGAGTAGTTTTGTAGTAAGCATTGATAAAGTAGAAGAAATAACCGGGATTGACTTCTTTCCGAATCTCCCCGATGATTTAGAGAAAAAACTAGAAGCTTCTACCTCACTCAAAGGCTGGAAGTTTGACTAATTAAGTTGGCAAAAAATAAGATAAAAAATAAAATAGCCTGATAGCCTATGTTGGTTATCGGGCTTTTGTAGGTTTAGACGTATAATTTATGTTTTATATTGATAATCAAGGGATTAATGACCCAAGGATAAATCTGGCAATTGAAGAACACGTACTACGCAATTTTGCTCCCGATCATGAATACCTCATGTTGTATGTCAACGAACCATCAGTGATTATGGGTAAGCATCAAAACATCTATGAGGAAGTAAATGTAGACTTTGTACAACAAAATAACATCAAAGTAGTGCGTAGGGTGTCGGGTGGGGGGACTGTATACCACGATTTGGGCAACCTGAATTTTAGTTTTTTGGTGCCTCACGACTCGTCTAAACTCAACAACTACCACTATTTTTTAGATCCTATAGTAGAGGCCTTACAAAGCCTGGGAGTACCCGCCGAAATAAGCCCTCGTAATGATTTGATGGCAGCAGGTAAAAAAATATCAGGCAATGCCCAGTTTTCTACCACCAAACGTATGGTAAGCCATGGAACGCTGCTATTCAACTCTGAAATTATTCACCTCTCACAATCGCTCAAAGCCAAAACAACCACCATTCAATCCAAGAGTATAAAATCGGTACGTAGCCCAGTGGCCAACGTGTACGAATACCTGAGCAGCGAACAGCAAAGCAGGTTGAATATGGAAGAGTTTAAAAAAGTATTGCTTCAGTACATTTTCAAAACCCAGCCCAACGAAGTCTCTACAATACCCACTTATACCCTTACCCAAGACGATTGGGAGGTGGTAAATAAATTGGTAAAAGAGAAATATAATACCTGGGAATGGAACTACGCCCGATCGCCCAAATGTAGCATTCATAAAACACACCAATTTGATTGGGGTACCCTGGCTGCTACAGTAGATATTAAGAAAGGGCACATACAAGGAGTAAATTTTGAAGGAGCACACCATAGCGAATTGCAGGCGATGCTTGCTCAATTGGCTAAAACACTTACTCAGGTCAAGTTTGATAAAAACAGCCTCAAAAAAGCCATTGCCACTGCAAATATTGAGGAGGATAAATTAAACATCAAAGAAAACCAAATTTTGCAATTGGTGTGGCAATAATGTGTTAGAAATATGGTATATTGAAGAGGATTACGAAATTTAGAAAGAAAAGGGGCAAGCGGTTTTGTTAGACATTACCAACAAACCGATGCCCCTTTCACTGCTATAGGTTTTATCACCACACGTTATGCCTGCATTGGTACTTCCATCAATAATACCTTCGCTGCTTTGTTGGCTTCAACCTCTATCTGGGGGGTATTCCACACCCCAAAACCATCTCTTTTACTAAGCTGTTGCCCACCAATGGTTACCTCTCCTTCTAAGACAAAAGCATACACTCCATTGGTAGCTTTGTTTAGTCGATAAGTGTCTTTTGCCTCTTTGTCAAACTTGCCCATGTTAAACCAGGCATCTTGGTGTACCCATACCCCTTGGTCGTCTTTATTGGGCGATAGTATTTGATAAAATGCATTGTGTTTCTCTATAGCCTGCAGCGAAATCTGATCATAACGTGGGGTTACATTTTGCGTATTTGGAAAAACCCAAATCTGTAAAAACCTCACTTCCTCATCTTTGTTCTGGTTATATTCGCTATGATAAACCCCTGTTCCAGCACTCATTACCTGAATGTCTCCTTCTTTGATTACCGACGTAGTGCCCATGCTGTCTTTGTGCTCCAGATTGCCCGCCAGTGGAATAGAAATAATTTCCATGTTGTCGTGTGGGTGGGTGCCAAACCCCCGCCCCGCCGATACTATGTCATCGTTGAGTACTCGTAGTACCCCAAAATTCATTCTGTCGGGGTTGTAATAATTGGCAAAACTAAATGTATGGTGACTATCCAACCATCCGTGGTTAGCGTGTCCTCTTGTGTCGGCTTTGTGCAATACTGTGTTCATAGTTTTCTCCTCTTTATTTGGTAAATGATTAAAACCTACCTGAGCCATGAGTTGATGGTAAGTTGATTGAACCGTTGGGGTGTTTTTGGCTTCTAACAATGAATAACCCGCCACCATTCCAGCGGCTCCCAGCAACGATTTCTGTAAAAACTTTTTTCTGTTCATGACATTTTTGGTGTTGATTTTTTAATAAGTAGATCATCAGTGAGTGATGTCTACTTGCAGCTAATTACATTACAAAGATGCTACATGCCTGACTCTAAAGAGATATAAAAAAATGACCCAATTATATAAAAAAGTCGGAAAATGAGTTTATCTCTTTTTTTGTTGCCTAAATTTAGAAGGGGAAACCTGGGCTTTTTTTTTGAAAAAATTGCTAAAGTGGAGAGGCTCTTCAAACCCTAGCTCATAGGCTATTTGTTTGATATTAAGCCCTGTATGAATCAATAAACGCTTACCTTCAAGTACCAGCCTATCCTGAATAAACTCTTTGGCAGTCTTACCCGTCAATTTTTTTACCGTATGACTCAAGTGTTTAGGCGATATAGGAATTTCGGATGCATAAGTACCCACTTTGTGCCATTGTTGATAACGCTGCTCAACCAGTTTTTTAAACTCGCGTAAAATACATACCCCGTTGCTTTCTTCGTCGAGTTGGGTAGTGTCTAACAAACAACTATTGCTACAATAGATCAAAAACAACTGAAGCAATGCACCCAAGGCACGGTTGCGGTAATGAAACGAGCTTGGCAAACAAGCCTGCATTTCTACAATAAGATTTTTTAACCGAGCAAAGGTCTCTTCATCCAGCGAAAGCGGAGGAGCGTCGCCAAACTGCCTGAAAAGATTGATATTGGAGATAAAACTTTCGGGGATGTTATTTTCAACCAGAAAATCGCGTGAGAACGTAATCACCCAACCTTTGGGTTGGGCTTGCAAAGCCACCTGGTGTACTTGTCCAGGGTTAACAAAGAACACTTCACACCCCATAAAAACATACGACTGATAGTCAATTACGTGCTTACCCTTGGCAACTTCTACCAGCATAATTGTGTAATAATCGTGACGGTGTGGTACATCGGTAGAGCCTTGAGCTGCCTCATAGATGTTTTCCATTTGTTGAAGATCAAAATTAATGTGGTGTTTACGTTGTTGCATGGAGGTTTTTTTATCAGATAACTCAGAACCTCGGTACATGTTTAACAGTTTGCGTGGCAGGGGAAAGCTTTAAGCGACAAGCCGCAAGTCCTTAGATACCGATGAATAGCGGTGCCCCACAAGCAAAATGTCGGCATAACCTCCACTAAACAAACCCTGTGTAACCCCGTTGAGCTCATCATAGCAAGCTGCTGCCCCGATAAATTAGAAATAGATTCGGTTTATGGGGAGTTAATAATTCATCGTACGTTTATTTTCAGTGGGTTATGAATTTAGTAAAGCGGAAAAAATAAGATGTGCCAATAAAACAAAATATTTGTTGAGTAGGCGAGTCAAAAAACCTTTGCATAGCCTAAGCTATGGAACTGTTTTTTGAGGAAGTCCACTCGGCAAAGATACCGTTTTATGGCTCAGATTATTTTTGTAGGTTTACTTATTAGTTAAAAGAAGAAGTGTATGTTTAAATAGGGGAGGGGTGGCATTTGGTTGGTGGGGTATTAGGAATATATTTGTCAAAAAGACATAAAAAAAAGGATGAAAAAAGAGGTAAGCCTCTGGTTTTCATCCTTTTGCCTTTATAAGGTAATATTATGCGCTTACTTTACTTTATCAACCACTGCTTTGAAAGCTTCAGGATGATTCATTGCCAAGTCAGCCAACACTTTTCTGTTTAGCTCAATATCGGCTGCGTGCAGTTTCCCTATAAACTGAGAGTAAGACAAACCGTGAATGCGAGCTCCAGCATTGATACGCTGAATCCATAAAGCACGGAAGTTACGCTTCTTTACCTTTCTATCTCGGTAAGCATATACTCTTCCCTTTTCTATTGCATTTTTTGCAACTGTCCAAACATTACTCCGGCGGCCAAAGTAACCTCTGGCTTCTTTCATCATCTTTTTTCTACGACGACGAGATGCTACTACATTTACTGAACGTGGCATGCTAAATTACTAATTACGACAACTGGCGATCACGTACTGCGATGCTTTATGCCAGCCATCAGGTGAAATAAAAAAGTTGTTGTTAAAAATCGGGAATCTTAAAGATTCAACATTCTTTTAACCAATTTCTCATCAGCTTTGTCTACCAAACCAGTTTGTCCCAAACGTCTTTTTTGCTTGGTTCCTTTTTTGGTAAGAATGTGTCTTTTAAAGGCTTTTTTTCTTTTGATTTTGCCAGTACCCGTAAGTTTAAAGCGTTTTTTCGCGCTTGAATTTTTCTTAACCTTCATGATCGAACAATTTAATCGAATGGCTTTGAATTTGAGCTCGCAAAGTTAACAAAAAAAACAGGGAAACCTGAGAGATTTTTATAAATTATGCTACAGCCAAACGCAGGTGAGTATATAAAAAACAACAACCTGACTTGATTTGAATCAATAAATGGCTCAAAATTCATCAGGTTGTTTGCAAAATATCTTCTAAGATATTAACTTTTCTCAGGGTTGGGTTGCTTGTCTGCAGACTCACTTTTTGGAGTAGTTTCTGCATCTGTAGTAGCCTTTGCGTCCTTATCCGCTTCTGCGGCTTTGTCAGCATCTTCTTGCCCTTCTTTATTTTTATTCCTTTTGTTTTTCTTGTCTTTCGTTGTTGCCTGGGCATCTTGTTTCGGTTTTGTAGGTTTTTTGGTAACTTTAGGAGCTAAAAATATGCTCATTCTTTTACCTTCAAGCTTTGGAAGCTGCTCTACTTTACCGTAATCTTCAAGCTCAAGTGCAAACTTTAACAACAACTGTTCACCACGTTCTTTAAAAACAATGGTACGCCCTACAAAGTGAACATAAGCTTTAAGCTTGGCGCCACTTTCGAGAAAGTTTTTGGCGTGGTTGAGCTTAAAGTTAAAATCGTGTTCATCGGTATTAGGACCAAAGCGAATTTCTTTCATTACCACCTTCTGAGCTTTGGCTTTGAGTTCCTTTTGCTTTTTCTTTTGGTCGTAACGAAACTTAGAATAGTCTATGACTTTACAAACAGGGGGTGCTGCTTTTGGAGAAATTTCTACCAAATCTAATCCTTGGTTCCTTGCAATGTCGAGTGCTTTTTTGGTTGGATATACCCCTTGCTCTACATTGTCTCCTACGAGTCTTACCTCTGGAGCCTTAATTCTTTCATTAACTTTGTAAGGTTCTTCGCGTCTTCCGCGAGGTCCCCTTTTTCTGGGTTGTCTGCTAATATTTACCTCCTTGGTTTAGTGTGAATAAAATTATATCAAGATAAAGATGGTTTAAGGGTGGTTTAAACTCAAACTTACTCTAAAACAATATAATGATTTGAGTACAAAAAACAAGTTTTTTTCGTTGAAATCAAAGCCTAACAACAAAACAATGATATAAAACTTTGCTTTTGTTTTTATTAATGCTCTAGCATAGAGGGTGGTAACCCATTACCTTCTACAAATATATAGTATACAATCAAATCACAAGATTGTTTTACCTTTTGCAGTAAAAATATCAACCATCATTGTCTTACAATAAACATTGTCAAGCCTACTTCTTGGTTTTCCATATTTTTTTGATGGTTGTGTCGGTATAGTTTAATGGTATATCTTCCGGGCAACCATTTTATCCTGGTTACATCTAATATTACCCGTTCAAACCTACTGGTGGGGCTCCAGGGCACACTTAAGTATACCTTTACAGGGAGATTTTTACCCGATTGATCAAATACTTTAATGTTTATTGTATCACTCACTTCGGGTGGGCAGGTAAAACGATAAGTAACTTGGATAAGTTGGATGTTTTTTGCCCTGTTTACTGGACTAAAACGCTCACGCCTTGATGCTCCAGGTACTGCTCTTATGTCAAAAGGGAACAAGCTGGGTAGGGTCTTTTTGAACCTGTTGACTTTTGTTTGTAAAGTGATGCTTTCCTGTGCAAGTATATTACGTTCTGTCACCAATTGCTTGATTTGCTTACGGTATTCGGCAAGGGTTAATCCACTCAGGACTGAAGTTTCATCATAAGCCTTTTGCAAAGAATCTACATTGTCTTGTGTAACTTCCAACAATCTTTTTAACCTTAAACACTCTGACCGATAGCGACCTTCGCGGTAACGAGCAGCATTGAGTAATAATTGTAGCGAATCTTTGCCAAGCTGGGTTTGTTCTTGGACATATTCCAGCTTTATTTTATTTGTAATGAGCTTTTTATTAATTCCTCTTTGTTTATCCAGCTGAATATTTTTGGCTAGGTATGCTTGTTTCAAACTATCTAAGCAGGCTTGCAGCTGTGCGGTGGTTTGTGCTTTACTTATGTTGAAAGAACCTACCCAAAATAAAGTGAATACACAAATGCGAATGAATGTGCGACACATAAGTTTATAACAATTAAATAAAAAAAGCCCTCAAAAGTACAGCTTATACTTTTGAGGGCAATATCATGAAAAGGTTTTAGCAACCTTTATATAAGTGGCTTAACGCAAAGAGAACTCCGCAATACCAATACTTTGGTTGTTGATTCCCTGATCTACATTGGTCAAGAACAGACGGATAGAGTAGTTGCCACGAGAGAATTTTCTGCGGGCATCGCTCTCTGGTTCCACGATTACTTGTTGATTGGTAGGTGTTGGTTTACCAATGTTGTTGCGGTAAGCAGGTTTTAATGGCACTTCTTTATTAGTAGCATCAAACAACTTAATCACAATGTTTTCGTTGGCAGCTGGTGCGCGGGTCAATTGAAACCCTACCTGAATCCGGTCAGTATTACGCGCTTTGGTAGAAGCACTAAAGCGATTACGCTTTAATTCACCAGGAATGGCACGCACAGTAAGTGCAAACAAGGCATTTTGAGTATCGTTTTTCAACTTGCTCAACTCAGCTTGCATGGTTTGGTTTTGACTTGCCAGACTGTTACGTTCAGTAGTCAATTGCTCAATTTGCTTACGGTATTCGGCAAGGGTAGAACCACTACCTGCTGAAATCTCATCATAAGCTTTTTGCAAAGAGTCTACTTTGTCTTGTGCATCTTCTAACAATCTCTTTAAGCGGGCTGCCTCTACTCTGTAACGACGCTCACGATAACGAGAGTTGTTCAATAGCTTTTGTACTGAGTCGCGCTTGTCTTCTACTTTGTTAAGCTTGTCTTCCAGCTCAAATTTTCTTTTCAAAAGCTCTTCGTTTTCGGTAGTTTTACTTGATACCGAATCTTTCAGACTTGAGCTTAGTCCCTTAAGGCTATCTACAGCTGCAGTTTTTTCCTTTTCAGTAGATTTTACTTTTTTGTAGTCTTTGTAGTATTTGTAAGTAAAAAACAAACTTACTACAAGTAGAATACTTACTGCTACGAGTCCAATAGCCTGACCATTTAAACCACCTCTTGGTTCGTCCTGATCATCCACATCGTAATCCAAATTTGAATCCTCGGTCATGATATTATATTGATTTTAGGTTTCGCGAGTTTACAATTGTTTTTCGAAGGTTAAAGCCTTCATATTCAACTAATTTCAGCTTTAAATATATGGAAAATTATTAATCAAATAAAAATCAGCTATTATTTTTTTTTATTTAACCCACGACTAATCAAATAACAACTCTAGTGATACAGTGGGTAAAAATAAATGAGACAGGCTTTTATTGGCAGTTGAGTATTAAGCTGTATGACAATAAAGCCTGTACTCTATAAGCGTTTAAACGTAGATTAGTAGGCATTTAATAGTGGTAAAACAGAGCAATTCGATGTAGTGCAAACGGCGGTTAAGACAAATGATATTGGGTGAATGTTAGCCTGTTCTGCTAAAGTAATAGGTAAGGGGTGATAAACAACGCTTTAGGTTTGTAGAGGGTTTGTAATGTAGACTCTTAAAGAAATGGGTAGGTCAGTTATAAACATAAAACCCCGAACGGGTGAGGTTCAGGGTTCAAAAAAACATCAAAAGATAGCGCTTTTTTAGTAAAGCACGCTCATTTCTTTAGATACTTTGTCAATCATTCTCTGCAAAATTACTTCGTTGCGTCCTATCTTTTTAGCAAAAGCATAACACAACTCGTATTCGTGATCGTGAATTTCATGATCAACCATCATCATGCGAATGATGTATTCCAAGTGTTCCATTTGTTCGTTATAGTCGTCTGGAATAATGAAATCTAAGTGGTTAATCTTATTCATTATATCACGGGCTTGGGTGCGGCTTACACCCATTCGTTGCCCGGTTTCCAGCAACATTTCTTTTTCTTCGCGGACAAGGTAGCCATCTGCTACTGCTATTTTATAAATGTTGCGGAAACACGCCAATCCTTGTTCTTTATTTTTCATGACATTTTTCCGTTTGTTGGTTTAGGTAAACTACTAAAGTGGGACTAATTCCCCTCAATTTGTTGGATTAAAACAAGTTTATATTTTAAACTTGTTTTTTTATGATTTTGTGATTTTTTCAAGATTTAAAACCAAAATATACTAATAAACTTTCAAAATTGCAATTTTATTACATTCTATATACCTAATAAGAGTAAAAAACTTTCAATTATCCTATTGTGTCCGGAAAATTTGAATATTTTTATATTTTCCAAAGCTTTACACTTGCGTACTACAAGTATGCTTTGGGTTTGCCGAACACCTGTTGGTTAAAGTGTGGCTTTAGGCGCAGTTAACGGGGTTAAACGACTTAATAAAATGTTAAATAATGACATTGTTTTTCGTAAATAAATGCAATATAGTTTAAAGCATAATTACGCCTTCTATTTTGCCCACTTGTTGGTACTTTTCAATGATTTCGTTGCTTGACAACATTACCAATCGTACCGTGATACTGGTAAACTTTCCATTGCTCGATTGGCGGGCGGTAATATTAGCGTCTTTGCCAAACAAAGCAGTGATTTCAGCGGCTTTATTGGTTAAGGTAGGCACAATAAACTTGAACATATACATAACTGGATACTGGTTGGTTTCTTCAAGCTTTTGTCGTAGCGATGTATAAAATTCTTCTGTTCCCATAGGTTTGTCAGTTATTTCAAAGGAAGTGGTATGTAAACGTTTTTTTACCCAAATCTAGTCATTAATTAGTTTTTTTACCAATAAGATTGCAAAAACACCCTTGAGTATTTAAATTGAAGAAGAACCAAAAACTTACAGACAAACCTTTATATCTCATGAAACTTACCCAAACGATTTGTTTGCTGGGTATTGCTTGCCTGCTTTTTCTGCGGGTATCGGTGGTGCCAGGACAAACTGAAAATGATACCGCTCCTCCTGAAAAGAGTGTGGCTGAGTTACTCAAGGAAGGAGAAACAAAATATCAAAAAGGAGATATTTTAGGCGCAATTAAGAGTTACAATGCCGTGATAGAAAAACAAGCTTATTCGGCTATAGCCTACCAAAAGCGCGCCCGCTGTAAACGTCGCATTCAAAACTACCCAGGAGCAATCAAAGATTATGAAAAGGCAATTCAACTTAAGTCAGGGCTGGCAAATGCTTACATAGGCAAAGCGCAGACTTATGTGGCTATGAAAAACCACAAAAAAGCGATTAAAGACTACGCAAGGGCTTTAGACCTACAACCACCTAAAAAGTATTTACCGTTGATTCACTACAACAAAGGACTTGCCCACCTGGAGATCAAAGACTATAAAGAAGCCATGACAGATTTTAACAAAGCCATTGAGCTTCACCCAAAAATGGCAAAAGCGTACCTAAACCGAGGCAATATTTATTACCATTTTAACAAAAGTAAACAAGCTTGTGCTGATTGGATACAGGCGAAAGAATTAGGCAACGAAAAAGCCATCATTAATCTGGACAAGATTTGCCGATAACTTATCAGGTAAATAATTCGTGTTTTCAATATAGCCGGAAGATAGGCAACTTTACAAAGCATTTGTTTCGCTCTCCTAGTCTAACCCTAACCTACTTCTTGCCTTCTGCCACAAAGTTAATCTAATCAATTCCCCTTAAGTGCGTCCTTGAGCTATGCCCTTGTTGGTAAATACCTAAGTGATGATTGAAAAGTAAAAGCATTTTACCTCTAACTAAGTAGCAGCAAGCAATTAGCTATAAGCTACAAGCAAAGATAACTCTCTCATAATATGACAGTTATACTTGCATATTAGGTATATTTAATTTTGTCTTGGTACATAGCAGCAAGCAATTAGCTATAAGCTACAAGTAAAGATAACTCTCTCATAATATGATAGTTATACTTGTATATTAGGTATATTTAATTTTGTCTTGGTACATACATACTAGAGGTTTACCACATCAAAGGTTTAGGTATGTCATCTTAGTAAACTCTATTGTCTATGAAGAAAATATGTGTGATATTTTTTTATCTAGTGATACCTGTGGTTAGCTCTGCACAAAGAATTAACATTCCTTTGGTTTATAAAAACAAACTAAAATTACGAAAGTTTACGAGTGAAAAAGGGCTAAGTCAAAATATAGTACAAGATATTCTGCAAGATAGCCAAGGTTTTATGTGGTTTGCCACTACAGGTGGGCTCAACCGCTACGACGGGGCGCGGTTTAAAGCGTATAAGGCTGTTTTTGGTGATTCTACAGGGTTAGTTAATAATTATGTGAATCAAATAGTGGAAGATAAAAATCACCGTATTTGGATAGGAACATCTAAAGGACTGAGCAGGCTGGATTTAAAAACAGGTAGGTTTGATAATGCCCAACACCGAAAAGGAGTACCCAATAGTTTGAGTAATAATTGGGTAAATGCCCTTGAACAAGACAAAGATGGCAATGTATGGGTAGGTACTGATAAAGGCGTAAACAAGGTAGCCACCAACTCCCGGAATTCTCTTAAGTTTCAACGTTATTTATATGCTACTAAAGGTACAAAAAAAGAGCACTTTTTTATAGGAGCTATATGTCACGATAGTCAAGGAATTACCTGGGTGGGTACAAGCAAAGGCCTAAAAAAAATGGAGAGGCAAGCTGGCGGAAAGGTTTCTTTTACTCATTATCCACTGGCACCAGATAGCGTTCGGTATAGTCCCGAATCAATCAAGAACATATTAGAAGACACACAAGGGCGCTTATGGATAGGTACACGAGTTGGTCATTTGTATTTGCTTAACAAAACACGTAGTAAAGTAACATTGTTTGCCCAGGACTTGGCGAGGGTGTATGACTTGTACCAAGACAGTAAGCAAACAATATGGGTAGGTACCGAAAATGGCTTGTGTTGGATCAATGAAAAGACAAAAAAGATAGAACGTTTTTTTTACCCTGCTACTCACTTGGACAATATTACAGTAAGCTGTATGTATGAAGACAAATCGGGGGTGTTGTGGGTAGGGACAGCGGGCTATGGTTTGTATCATATCGATAGCAAAAGTACCAAGTTTAGCACCTATAATATCTCTCATTATACCCAAAGCCCCTTGAAAGAGAATATGGTATGGGGTATTTTTCAAGACAAAGGTGATCGTTTGTGGCTCAATTCGGCAAAAAATGGACTTTTTCATCTTAATAGAAGCACAGGGGGAATTACCAACTTTAAGCACGAGCCAGCAAACCCCCAATCTCTGATCCATTCCCAAACAAAGCGCATTGGGCAAGCTCAAGATGGTTCAATATGGGTGGTTACTAAGGGTGGGTTGAATAAGTACAATGAGGCAAATAAAACGTTTGAGCGTTTTTTTATAGAAAAAAAGTACAGCCGGGCAACCAGCGTATACTGTTTGATGGCAGATAAAAATAACGCTTTATGGATGACCACATTAGGAGGGAGAATCTATAAATTGGATATTCGTACCAAAAAGTTTAGTCAGGTTCGCTCCAAATACTTTGGCAATGGTTGGGCAAGCTCTATAGTAGAAGATAAGCAAGGGGTATTTTGGATCAGTGGGCGTACTGCCATTGTGTTGTACGACCCTAAAAAACAACAAGTAGTAGAAGCCCACCGGTACGACTCTGTCAATACAGTGGGGCTTAAAAAAAACCGACCTTTGCAAATTTTTAAAGCACGCTCCGGACAACTTTGGATTACTACTTATGGCGATGGGCTTGCCAAAGTAGTTTATGACAAAACCGGGCAATTTCGCCTGCACTATTATACACAAAAAGACGGTTTGCCTACCAATATGCTGTACAACATACTGGAAGATAAACAAAATAAATTGTGGATTTCTACCGAAAATGGCATTGCTAAGTTTGACCCTGTGACCGAAAAATTCACCAATTATACTCCTAAAGATGGTTTGCCTAACGATGACTTTGGCGAAGGTTCTTTTTTTCATGACCCAACCACAGATGAAATGTTTTTTGGTGGGCAAAATGGCGTAGCAGCCTTTATACCTGCCGAGGTTAAACCCAATGACTATATTCCAACGATCAGGCTCACCGACTTTCAATTGGCAAATGAATCAGTGATTCCGTCGAAAGACGCTCCGCTAAAGAACACTGCCAATTACACAAAAAAAATAGTGCTTACTTATGAACAAGCCACTGTGTTTTCGTTTGAGTTTGCTGCATTGAGCTATGCCAGTTCAGACCGTAACCAATACAAGGTAAAACTACAGGGGTATGACAAAAAGTGGCGGAACCTAGGCAAGCGTAACTTTGTAACCTACACTGGCATTTCTCCTGGTACCTATTACTTTAGGGTGCAAGCCAGCAACCATGATGGTGTATGGAACACCCAAGGCTTGCGCGTAGAGCTAGTGATTTTGCCTGCCTGGTGGCAAACCTGGTGGTTCAAATTAGGGTGGATTTCTTTTACCGTATTTTTAGTAGTGGGCTTTTATCTATACCGGATCAATGCCATTAAACGACAAAAAAGAGTGCTGGAAGAAACAGTGGTACTGCGTACTAAAGAGGTGGTAGAGCAAAAAGAAGAAATTCAAATCCAAAATGAAGAGCTTTTACAACAGCGTGAAGAGATTACAGCCCAACATCAAGCCATTGAATCACAAAACAAGCTATTGACAGAAAAAAATTACCATATCAATCAAAGCATCAAAGCTGCTAAAACTATTCAGGAAGCTATATTACCTTTTGAAAGCAAGATGCAAGACGCCTTTCAACACAATTATTTTATCTTGTATAAGCCCAAAGATGTGGTATCGGGCGATTTTTATTGGCTGGGCAATGTAGGCAATAAAAAAATATTGGGGGTGATAGATTGTACCGGGCATGGGGTACCAGGAGCATTTATGAGTATGATTGGTTTTACGATGCTCAATGAAATTGTGAATACCCAAAAAACAGACAACCCTGCCGATATACTAGAGCAGCTACGTATAGAAATAAGGTGTATGCTCAAGCAAGATGAAACTGGGCGCAGAAATGGCATGGATGCTGTTTTTATTGCCTTGGAAGCGTTAGGCAACCAACAGACCAAGGTGACTTTTGCGGGTGCCAAACGTCCTTTATGGTATATAAAACCTGGCAGTGCCACCTTAGACACAATCAAGGGTAGTTCGGTGTCTATTGGGGTGATTTACCAAAACAAAAGAACTATAGAAGCCCATACGGTTATATGTGATCCTAATACCTTGATTTACCTTAGTACCTTAAAACTCTACAGATTATTCGTTACCAAATGAAAACCTGTTTAGGGCATCATTGACTTGTTCTGGAGAGATGTCT
>NZ_CANLRP010000145.1 GCF_947493425.1 uncultured Microscilla sp.
CGGCTATTTTTTAACAAAGTATAGCCTCAAAAGATGAGGTTAAGAATGCGTATTTATTTTGGTACCATTCCTAAGCTCCACACTTCTCAAAAACATAAGAGTCTGCTGTTTTGGTATATCCTACACCTTTGCCCAGCTTTAGCAGGTAGTCGATAGAGAGGTCTAAGTCTTTTTTTGGACAAAAGTACTCATCTAGTGCACGCTCGTCAATTCTATGCTTGCCCTTGCTTGACTTTACTACACCAACCAGCTGAAAATCTGGGTCTAACGCTGCAATTCCTGCATCTGCATGGCTATTATTCACCAGCAAATGTCCCCCTTTTTTTAAATACTTTTTACAAGCTTGTGATATAGGTCCGGCATATTGAGATACCAGCAAATCAACTGAACCTTCCTTTATATTGATAGGTTTGAAGTAATCTTGCCCAAAAAACTCCAACACTATATCTTCTGAATAAGTCTTGTTTTTACTGATCAACTCCATCACCTCTTCTTTATGGGCAAAGAACTTTTTTGCGGCTTTGTCAGCGTCTACATAATACGCCTTGGGGATAATAAAAGACGGAGTAATATGGACAAAGCTTCCGGGGTATAAAACAACTTTTATTTGATACTTGTCGGCTAATAATTCAAAAAGATCTACTTTCTCGAATTGTCGATCTACATAGTACTTGTTATAAAGTTCAAGGTGGTTTTTCATCTGTATTTAGAGTGCTACTTTGGTATGTGTTGTATTGGATAAGTGGCCCAAAAGTCAATCTGACAGGGCTCGTGCAAATTAGAAATGGGGCATCAACTGCTTACTACCCTCACAAATAAATTTGCAAGGGTAGTAATTGTTTTAGCAGCTTATTTTATTTACCCGACGCTCATGACGCCCTCCTTCAAAACTTTCGTTTAAAAACGTTTCTACCATCCCTTTAGCCAGGGCAAGGTCTACAAAACGTGCAGGAATACACAACACATTGGCGTTGTTATGCTGTCGAGCCAAGGCTGCAAGCTCGGTTTGCCAACACAAAGCTGCTCTTACACTTTGGTACTTGTTGGCAGTCATTGCTACCCCATTGCCACTACCACAAATCAATATACCCAGGTCGGCTTCTTTAGCGTCTACTTTTTTGGCTACCGGGTGCACAAAATCAGGGTAGTCTACCGACTCTTCGCTAAAAGGCCCAAAATCCTCTACTGCCACACCTTTGTCTTTCAAAAGTGCCACTACTGCTTCTTTATAGGTAAATCCGGCGTGATCGCCACCAATGGCTATTTTCATTTTTTCAGAAAGTTTAAAGTTTTAAAACCAGTTTGCGCAAAAGTACATGAATTAGTTTGTAGTCCATAATGACTCATCCAGACTTAAAAGTTTTTTTGTTGACTGGTTGGAGTACTTCGTTTTGATTTCAATAGACACAAATATTTGATGGTTTGATTGTAGTAAAGTTTGCTTAGTAATGCAGTCAAAATAACTTCCCCATTTTAACTGTATATTTTAGTCGCTAGACAAGGCGAAAAAATATTTACTTAAATTTGCTGACATTATTTCGGCAACATTCCTTAGTAAAACAACCCAAGTGAAATTTGACCACGAGTACCTGCCAAGAGGGTATGCTAGATGGCAAAACTACTCTTAAAATTGGTGGTGATAAATTGGTAGTGTGCAACAATTATAGCATCTGCCTACTTAAGCGAATCCATCATAAAAAATCTTCCATTTTTTAAAAAAGCACGTGAAAACACCTATTTTATCTGTTTAAAATCCAATTAAGTAAACCTTTCGCAACTAAGATTTTCATTCCGGCAAAAAAAACGTTATATTTACCTTTCATAGGTTACATCTTATCACTCCATACATCAAACATTCTGGTTAATTCCTCATGTTCCTGAGCCATCAAATAGTTTAGATAACTTTTCAGGTTGTTCAATTGATCGTATGTTTAAGAAATATACTATGCCTGAGAAGCATTTCAAAAGATGTATCTGTACAGATAAGATCTCTTTCTTTGCAATTATATTTTTGCAATGCATCCAAACTTAAATTTTTTATAAACTCTAACATTCATTTATGGGTAGATCTCAAGAAACATTTGGTAAAAAAGAAGTAAGAAACAAAAAAGAGCGTAAAAGAAAAGAAAAAGCACAGAAGCGACTGGCTAAAAAAGAAAAAGAGAAGTCTTCAAAATTGGAAGACATGATTGCTTATGTGGATGAGTTTGGTAACATTACCAACACACCACCCGATCCTGAGCAAAAGAAGGAAGAAATAAATGCCGAAGATATTGAAATTGGAGTACCTAAGCACAACGAGGAAGACGAAGATCCGGTAAGAAAAGGAATTGTGACTTATTTTAACGATGACAAAGGGTACGGCTTTATTAAGGACTCAAAAACCAAGGAGAAAATCTTTGTGCACATCAACAATGTACTGGAAGACATTAAAGAAAACAACGTAGTGACCTATGAAGTAGTAATGGGACAAAAAGGCCCTGCAGCTACCGAAGTAAAAGTATTCAAATAACAGTCGCTCGTTCATGAGGAAATGAACCTGTAAAAACACTGACTCTTGTCAAAAGGAGCCAGTGTTTTGCGCTTAAGAAAGGCCACAAAATAAATTCACCCCAAAAAAACCTGATTTAAGGTAAACACTACCACCGGGTTTTTATAAAAAAATAGTACTTTTAGGCAAAACAAACTACTCAACTTATGGCTCTGAATCATTTAGCCACCAAATGTGGCATTTCTACCAACCAACTCCAGCAATTGCTCAAAGGAAAGGTATCGGCATCTATTAGTAGTAAACTTGGGGTGTCGGCAAACACACTACAGGCTTTTATCAATGGACAAGGCTGCCCAGCGCTTGCCAACAAACTTGGCATGAGTTCAATTGCCCTAAAAGAACTTAGACAAACACTTGATAAGCAAGGGGCTATAGGGTTATTGATAGGTTTGCTCACCCCTTTTGCTACTACCGAATCATAAACACAAGGCAATGTCGTTAAATCACACCCCATAAACCAAAGTATACTTTCCTCAGCACTCTTTTTTCAGTTGTGATGCCACCTTACCTGGCATTCAGCCCTCAAAATCAATGACAAATAAGTCCGAAAAAAATAAGTTTGGTCAATACTTTACTCCAGAGGCAGTGGTTGACTTTATGATCTCGTTGACTGACGCTCCCTCTGACGCACAAGTGTTGGAGCCCTCGTGTGGAGCGGGTATTTTTCTGGAACGCTTACAAAAAAAAGGCTTTTATAACCTCACAGCTTACGAAATAGACCCCAGCCTTGCCCATGGGTTTGAGGGGGTGCAGTACCAAAGCTTTGTAACGGCCAATATTACCCAAAAATTTGACCTGGTGATAGGCAACCCTCCTTATATTCGCTGGAAAAACCTGGAACCTGCACTTAAAGAAGAATTGGCGGCTCACCCACTGTGGCAAACCTATTTTAACCGACTTTGCGATTATCTGTTTATTTTCATTCTTAAATCTATAGAAGTCCTCAACGATCAGGGGCAACTTATTTTTATATGCCCCGAATACTGGCTCAATACCACCCATTCGCTGAGTTTGCGTAATTACATGGTGCAAAATGGTTGTTTTGAACAAATCTACCATTTCAACGAAACCCCTATTTTTGATAATGCCAGTGTATCGGTCATTGTATTTAAATACATCAAAACCCAAAGCAGGCGGAAATCAACCATACAAGTAACAAAGTATCACAAAAGCAAAAGGCTCACCTCCGAAATACTGACCACGCTTCACCACCACAACTCATCGCCTCAAGGTATAGAAAAATTTGAGGTAGCACAGTTTAAACAAAACCAACGCTGGTTGCTTGCTCCTCCCTGCGAACTGGCAGTCATTCAAGCATTTGAACAAGCTTGTACTCCTACCCAAACCCACCCATACCCTACTATAGGTGAAATATGTCACATAGGCAATGGAATGGTGAGCGGTCTGGACAAAGCTTTTCAACTGCCCTCTTCTCAAGGACTTACTACAAACGAAGCAGCCCATGTGTTGCCTGTGGTCAAAGCAAAACAACTGACACAATATCGTTACGAAACAACTACCCCTTATTTGTTTGTCAACCATATTCAGTCAGAAACAGTACTCAGAAAAGATTTCCCCCACTTTTTTGCCCACCTTCAACCCTACAAAAACCAACTGGAGCAACGCTATCAATACAATAGACACATTCCTTATTGGTGTTGGGCATTTTTGCGTAGCTACCGCCTCTTTAGTTTGCCAGTGGCTCGCTTGTTTGTACCTTGTAAAGAACGCATTTCCAACAAAAATCACTTTAGGTTTAGCTGGGTACCTGCCGGGGTTTTTCCCACTCAAGATGTCACCGCCTTGTTTATCAAAGACGGGGTACAAGAGAGTATTTACTATGTAATGGCTTTTCTGAACAGCCCCCAGGTATTTGCCTGGTTACGTCACAAAGGTATTGTTAAAGGTAGTATTGTAGAGTTTTCAGAAAAGCCCCTATCAAGTATCCCCTTTCGGGCAATAAACTGGCAAAAACCCACCGAAGTACAACTCCATCAACAAATCGTGACTAAATGCCAGGCATACATTGCACAACCACAACCTGCCTTGCTTGCTAACATAGAAAGCTTGTTTCATAGGCTATTTGCTATGTCCCAATAAATTTAGGATGACAAAAGTGTATGGAGCTGTAGGTTTTTTTATAATTTTGAGGATTCATAAAACTATATAGCATCAAGTACAATGAACTACCTTTCAGTTGAGAATTTAAGCAAGTCTTTTGGCGAGCGAGTATTGTTTGAGAATATTTCTTTTGGAATTAACAAAGGACAAAAAGTGGCGTTGGTAGCAAAAAACGGCACAGGCAAAACCTCTTTGCTGAAAATATTGACCGGAAAAGATGGCAGCAACAGTGGCGAGGTAGTGTTTCATAAAGATGTGCACGTGGGTTTTTTAGACCAAAACCCTGACTTTGGCAGTGCCGAAACCATCATTGAGGCGGTGCTCAACTCTAACAACCCCGTAATTCAAGCCATTAAAACTTATGAAGAAGCCTTGCAAGACCCCAACAACGCCCAGAAAATGGAAGAAGGACTGGCGCAAATGGATACCCACAAGGCTTGGGACTACGAGCTTAAGATCAAGCAAATATTGTCTAAACTAAGGGTAGACGACCTGGAAAAACGCATAGATACCTTGTCGGGGGGACAAAAAAAACGAGTAGCACTTGCCAAAGTATTGATTGATGAGCCCGATTTTTTAATTTTAGATGAGCCTACCAACCATTTAGACCTTGACATGATCGAGTGGTTGGAAAACTACTTATCCGCTTCGCAACTCACCCTATTGATGGTAACCCACGACCGTTATTTCTTAGATCGGATATGTACCGAAATCATTGAACTTGACCGCCAAACCTTGTTTCGCTTCAAGGGCAATTATGAATACTACCTTGAGAAAAAAGCCGAACTTACCCAACAGGCTGCCTCAGAGGTAGAAAAAGCCCAAAACCTGATGCGCAAAGAACTGGACTGGGTACGTCGCCAACCCAAGGCAAGGGGCACCAAAGCCAAGTATCGCCTGGATGCCTTTGATGAACTAAAGAAAAAAGCCAACAGTGGGGTTTACCAAAAAGAGGCCAACATGGGGGTAAAAATGAGCCGCATGGGTAAAAAAATTCTTGAAATAGAAAACCTCCACAAGAGCTATGGTGACCTAAAAATGGTGGAGAACTTTAGTTATGTATTTCAGCGTAGAGAGCGCATAGGTATTGTGGGACAAAATGGGGTGGGTAAATCTACTTTTTTGAACTTACTCACGGGTAAAATACAACCCGACAGCGGCGAAATAACCAAAGGCGAAACCATAGTGTATGGATATTATACCCAAGAAGGAATCAAACTACCCGAAGACAAACGGGTAATAGAGGTAGTACAAGAAATAGCCGAAGAAATAGAACTGGATAAAGGGCAAAAGTTGTCTCCGGCACAATTGCTTGAGCGCTTTTTGTTTGACCGTGATAAACAATACAACTATGTGTCTACCCTCAGCGGAGGCGAGCGCCGCCGTTTGTACTTGCTTACGGTATTGGTACAAAACCCCAACTTTTTGATTTTGGATGAGCCTACCAACGACCTCGATTTGCTCACACTCAACGTACTGGAGGAGTTTTTGGCTGATTTTGGGGGGTGTTTGATCATTGTAACGCACGACCGTTATTTTATGGACAAGCTTGTTGACCACTTGTTTGTGTTCGAGGGCGAAGGTTTTATCAGAGACTTTAACGGCAAATACCGCGAGTACCGTGAGTTTAAACACTTGCAGGAACTAGAGAAAGAAAAAGAAAAGAAAGAAAGCAAACAAGGAAAACAGAAAGAAGAAAAGTCGACTAAGAAAACTGCTGATGACAACCAAAAACGTAAGTTGAGTTACAAAGAACAGAGGGAATATGAAGGACTAGAGCAGGAAATTGAACAGTTGGAAGAGAAAAAAGACGAACTGACCGAAAAACTAAACTCAGGTACGCTAGATCACGAAAAACTGCAAAAGACCTCTCAAAAACTTGGAGAAATCATAGATTTAATTGACTCTAAGACAGAGCGTTGGCTAGAATTGGCAGAATTTATTTAGTTTTTATGGTTACCAATTAGCCTGCCTACGTATAAATAAACAAAAAGTTGTGGGTTTGAGTTTTAAATTCAAACACTTCTTTTTATGATCAAAAAATGGCATTCATTTTGTCTGCCCAAAAGTGAAATTAAACTAAAAAGCTATACAATTCATCGAAAGCTTTGCATATTGAACGCAAAGTAACCGTTCCTAACCACAGGGTATTATTAAAAATTTGTTTAACCCCAAGCTAATATTGAGTAAGTATGAAAAAAGCAACTTATAGTCAAGTAGAATCATTTAATTCTGTAAAAAGTGGCCCCGAATTTTTAGGTGGTGTGTACTCTGATGAGTCTGAAGTGACCTATGAACCGGGTAGAAAGTCCAAGTCGCGCAAGAAAAAAATTTTCAAGCGTTAGTAAAAACTGATTGAGATAAGTTCATTATTGAAGAAACTATTTATTTTAAAGATATAAGCAGCCTTAGGGCTGCTTTTTTTATGCCTTAAGGTTAGCAGATATATTTTTTTATGCTAAAAAAAAGCCCTCAGGAAAGTCTAAGTGCTTGATTTTATCGTTGCTTGTAAGAACAAGGGTTTACTTGGGTATTTCAGTAATGAACCCTTCGAGGTATTGTAGCTCCCCATTATTCTTATATATGCCATACCCACGCTCTCTTACCTTTTTTGCTTCTCCTTGAGCAGTTTTAATGGTATAATCAATGCTGTATTTTTCTTTGCGCAATAGCGCCCCCTGAATCGTGCTCCATACCTTGTCGCGTTGTTTTGCATCGGTTAAGCTATCGTATAAACCTTTTTGATTGGTAAACTCATCGGGGTTGTAACCAGTAAGTATTTCTGCCCCTTTGCTTACAAAAGCCATAGACCACTCAGAGTCAGCATTGCAGCGGAAAAACATACCTGATACATTGTTTATCAAACTTTCCAGTAATTCGTCTGCCTGGCTCAATTGTCGCGAAAAGGTTTCATAAGCTGCCTTGGCGCTTTCGCTGATATTTCTGATAGACACGATTCTTGAATGTACCCCGTTCATCTCTATGTTACGCCCTTGTGCTTCTACTTTGATAGTGTTACCATCTTTGTTCTTATAAGTTACTTCATAAGGCTCTTCGTCATAAGTTTTAATTTTTTCGCTTACAATTTTGGCGCTTTCTTCAGACATATAATCCATAAGATTGGTACCCACCATCTCGTCTGCCGTATACCCCAACATTTGGCACAAAGCCGGGTTTACATCTTTAATAGTACCCTGTTCATGAATAACGATCCCCTCGCTGGTGGCGTCCAAAAACTTACGCATTCTTTCTTCTGCCATCTTCGCCTCTTCCTCTTTTTTCTTACGCGCCGTAGCATCTCTCAAAATCCCTACATAAATCATACTGTCCTCTACCTGAGTTTGCGAAATGGACACATCTACCGGAAGCTCTTCTCCGTCTTTGCGTCGCGACTTAATTTCTACTGTTTTTCCGGTAAGTTCACGCAAGTCTTCACTAATCAAAATAGCTGCCGGACTGCCAATTAATTCACTGTCGGCATAGCCAAATATGCGTCCGGTAGCAGGGTTTACCGACATAATAGTACCATTGGCATCAATACTAATAATACTGTTTACTGCAGCGTTCAAAATACCTTCTACGGTGGCCGTTTGCTGCTTTAGATCTTGTTCTGCTTTTTTGCGTCGGTCAATATTTCTCAAAGTTCCCGCTACCCTTACTGGTGCGCCAAACTCGTTTCGTTTGGTACCAGCGGTGGCCGAAAACCACAAATAGTCGCCCCACTTGGTATACAGCCGGTATTCTACCTGGTAAGGAGTTTCTCCGGTTTTGTCTATCAGGTGTTCATAAAAAGCACGCAAGGTAGGCTCGCGATCTTCGGGGTGCAAACGAGAACTCCAGCTATCCAGTTTATTAGGAAACTCAAAATCGTTGAAACCTAACAAAGCCTTGAATCTTGGCGACCACCAAGCCTCATTGTCAGGGTTGATCGGGTCGCTCTCTACCACACTCATTTCCCACACTCCTTCGTTGGTAGCAGCTGTGGCAAGGTTAAAGCGCTCTACTGCTTCCTGAAGCTCTTGCTCGTTTCGTTTACGTTCGGTAATGTCTTGCACAATTGCCGCATACACCGGAGTTTCATCATCGCTAAAAAGCTGCAGGTTCAATTCTACATCATAAGTAGAGCCATCTTTACGGTGGTAAGTAGTTTCAATCAACATATTATCTACTTCACCGTTTTTCAGCGGTTCAATGTGTTGCTCAAAGCCTACACGGTCAAAACGTGGCTCAATCTCATAAGGAGTCAACTCCATCAACTCTTCTTCTGAATACCCCAGGTTATTCCTGCCTCGTTCGTTTACCTCAGTAAATTTAAAGGTTTTGGCGTCAAACAAGTACACTTCATTGGTAGAGTTGTCTAAAATCTTGGCGTTGCGTTCTGTATATTTTTGCGACTCTTTACGACTGGTAATGTTACGCATAAACATAGATGCCCCAATAATGTCGGCAGTTTCTGACTCAATGGGGCTAAGCGATGTTTCAAACCAGGAGCGCTTCAGGCTTTCATCTCCGTAGATTTCTTCAGTTACAATGTCTTGCCCACTCAACGCCTGATTCCAAAAAGCCCTCGCTTTTCTCTTATCATCTTCATTATTGTAAATGTCAAACCAGTTTTGCCCTTGCTTAAGCTCTGCACCATAAAACTCCTTGGCAAACTCCTTGATTTTGGTGTTGGCAAGAATCACTTCATACTTATTGTTAATGGCTACAATGCCTGCTGTAGAACTCTCCATGATTTCTTTCAGCTGGACAAAGGCTTCTGATAGTTCTTTTTCTTTTTCTTTAAGCTGTTGGGTACGCTCCCCTACTTTTTGCTCCAGGTTGTTTTTATATTCTTCCAGTTGCAGCTGGTTGCGGCGCATTTCTTCTTGAGTAGTTTCCAGCTCTTCCATGTTTTGGCGCATTTCTTCTTCTTGCGCCCGTAGTTGCTCGGCACTTTGCTGGCTATCTCTCAATAGTGTTTTTGTGTTTTCGCTGGTTTTTACCGACGCAAGTGTAGAAGCAATGTTTTCTGAGAGTCTTTCTACAAAATCGACCTTGTGTGGGTCTAAGGGATTGAGCGAAGCAATCTCCATTGCGCCAAACACATCTTCGTTTACACTTAAAGGTACAATTAAGAGGTTTTTGGGGTTGGTTTCACCCAAACCAGAGGTAATTCTCAAATAGTCTTGAGGAATGTTAGAGAGTTGAATGCTTTGTTTTTCGAGTACTGTTTGTCCTAGCAAGCCTTGCCCCAGGTGTATTTTTTTCTCCTGGTACTTTCGTTTATTATAAGCAAACCCTGCTTTTAGTTCAAGGTATTCTGAGTTTTTGGAACCATTTTGCGCCAGCAAGAAAATACCTCCTTGATTGGCATCTACGTATTTTACCAGGTTTGATATAATTTCGTAAGAAAGTTCTTCGGGATCTTTGTCTGAAGCCCGCAAAATATTACCAAATTTGGCAAAGCCCTCGTTTGCCCAGTTACGTTTACTGTCTTCGTCAGCGACCTTTTTCAAACTGTCGCGCATGTTTAGCAACGTAAAACCTAAGATGTCTTTTTCACTGTTTACTTCAAAAGGGAAGTTAAAATTCCCTTTACCCACATTGTCAGCAAACTCGGTGTATTGCTTAAAGTTGCTTACTACCAGGTTCAAACTACTTGCTACTTCGCCTATTTCGTTGGTACTATCATACTCTACCTTTGCTACCACATCGCCAGTGGCTACCTCTTTTGCTGTAGAGGAGATTTTTTTCAGTGGGTTTACTACGTTGGTAATAATGATTGCCGAACCAAGCAGCAGGGTAAAGAGGTTTAGAATCATGGTGAATAAAAGCACCGATTGGAAATTGACCTGGCTATTGACCAGGTTTTTTTGGTAAAGGTTGCTCAACTCAAAGTTTTTGGTACTTATATCATCAATATTGGTCTGAATAAAATTATAAGCTTTTTCTACATCAGGGTTGAGCGATCGTTTGACAATACTTTTTTGCTGCGTATTGTTTTGTACTATGTCAGGCTGGTTGCGTACCACTTGCCCGGTAGTTTTATTAATACTGTCTCTTCTGGTGGCATTCAGTTCATTTATTTCATTAATTTGTCTTATTTCGGTACTGTCAAAGCTAAAGTCTACAGTATCGCTATTGGTATCAGACAAGCTTATTTCTGGTTGCTTAATGGGTTGGTTCAGGTTTACACTATCATCTTTAAACACAGGGTTCTGGTTGATGACCACCATCTGTTCTTTAATATTTTGCCACTTGTCTTCCAGTTCTTTTATCTTGTAAGCGCTGCGCTCATAAGGTGTTTTGATCTCTAACTGGTTATTGGTGTTGGTGTTTTTTCTTACAAAAGCCACTCCCCCGTTTTTCAGGGCGTTTAGGTTCGACTCGTAATTTTGCACATTGTCTTTGAGCGATTCTTTAAATTCTACATCGCCACCCAAAATAGAACTCAACAAATACTCTATTCTCTGTAGGAGGTTTTCGTTTTCTTTAGACACCTGCAAGTATTTTTCATCTTCTATAGATTGGTTATTAGAGTATACAGTTAAGCTATAGTTAACCAATACCAACACTCCGTTTACGATAAAAAACACGATTACCAGACGTTGTATGCTTGTATTTCGAAGCCACCTGCGCAGCCAATTAAAAATGCTCATATCACCAGAAAATGAAAACAATTAATAAAAACTGATCAATCACAAAATGAGGCAAATACCTTATAAAATATAAGTTGTGTTTTTACCCACTCAAAATATCCTCATGTTAGCAAATCAAAACTAATAAAAAAAATAAACTCAAGGCATTTTAAACCTTTGATTTTTTTTATTGTCAATCATTACGTATCAATTAAAATACCAATCCCAACAAAAACCATGAACTCGTCTTAGGTTTTTACCTTAGGAACGGTGAGAAATTAAATTACCATTCTTGAGGTAGAGGTTTTGTTTTGAGACGAGGCTATTTTTTGCGCCCATAGCAGCGCTACGGGCAATAAAAATAACGAAGTATCAAGGCGAAAAATCACCCCTCAGAGTGTAAATTTATTTTTGAACAATTCCTTAGATTGGAGCTTGTTGAAAATTAGCACTTTTGCCTGATAAGCCAACAAATTATTATTACACAATACTCCGCAGTGATTTTAGTCAAAGTTGTTTGCTGTTTATCAGTTATTTATGAATTTAAAAACTATTTAATTGGGTGTTTAGGCATAAAACCGAAACACTTTTAAAAATAAAGTGAGTATACAATCTCAATATAAAATACTGGTTTACAGTATTTAACAAGGTGAACATTTACTCGAATCAGCTATGGGCTATCGGCTAAATACTATGGACTATTGATTACACATAACTAACAAGTATGAGCAACCCCAACAAAAAACTACAACATTTACTATGGAGGGCAGGGTTTGGCGCTACTGTTCAAGACATAGAAAAGTACCAGCACCAATCGCTTAACAAAGTAGTAAACGACCTGTTTGTCCAATCTAAAAAAACAACTCCGTTAAAGGTGGTGGGCTCAGCGCCTATTGCCTTTACCCGCCGCAAGATGATGTCACGCGAGGAACGGCGAGCAATGCGTCGCAAGTCGCGTCAACAACTTAAGCAACTCAACTTAAGCTGGCTAGAGCGTATGGTAGACGGTGATAGCATGCTTCGCGAAAAGATGACTTTTTTTTGGCATGGGCACTTTGCCTGTCAAAGCCGCAATGTGCATTTTATGCAAAACCATCTCAATACCATTCGTAAGCACGCCTTGGGTAGTTTCAAAGATTTGGTGCTTGCCATTGCCAAAGACCCGGCAATGTTGTTTTTTTTGAACAATCAACAAAACCGCAAACAGCAACCCAACGAAAACTTTGCCCGTGAACTCATGGAGCTTTTTACGCTGGGGCGAGGCAATTACACCGAACAAGATATCAAAGAGGCAGCCAGGGCTTTTACTGGTTGGGGGGTAAACCGAAAAACGGCTGAGTATAAGTTCAAAGAAAGACACCACGATTTTGGTAGTAAAACCTTTTTTGGCAAAAAAGGAAATTTCAATGGTGAAGATATCATTGATATGATATTACAACAAGAGCAAACCGCCAAATATATCACTGGCAAGATCTACCGTTTCTTTGTAAATGATACACCAAACGATCAAATCATTAGCCAACTTGCGCGTAAATTTTACCAGTCTGGCTATAACATTGAAACGTTGATGCGGAGCATTTTTACCTCTTCTTGGTTTTATGACAGTCAGCACCTGGGCAGTAAAATCAAGTCGCCAGTAGAGCTTTTGGTGGGTATCAGGCGAAACTTTCAAGTAGACTTTATCCAGCGAAACTCTGCCTTGTTTATACAAAAAGTATTAGGGCAAACTTTGCTGTTTCCGCCCAATGTAGCAGGCTGGGCAGGTGGCAGGGCTTGGATAGACAGTTCTACGCTTATGTTTAGGCTTAAGCTACCCTACATTATTTTTAGGGCTGCCGACATTGAAATAACCGCCAAGGCTGAAGGCGATGTAAACAAGCAAGGGTTTGTAAACCGACGAATGCAACGACTTGATGCCAACATTCGCTGGCACCATTACCTAAAACATTTTGCGAAGCATCGCAATAAACAAGATATTTATAAAGCGTTGTCGGTTTTTTTGTTGCAGGTGAGCCACGCCAACAACCAACAATTTGTCGAAAGATTTGCCCAGGTAGAAGGGCAGCAAGACTTAACAAAGACCATGAGTCTGGGCATCGCTTCTCTACCTGAATATCAGATGTGTTAGTAGGGGAGTCAATAGTTGGCAGTCTATAGCCTTGACAAGGTTCTAGGGACTAGGTGCAAGGTTCTAGGTATACCTTGTTCCACAAGTAACCAAACTTTTATATCACGTTGATTTTTAGTAACTTATAAAAAGCGTAGTTAGAAGCGTTGACAAGGTTCTAGGTATACCCTCCGTTGAGCTCATCACAGCAAGCTGTAGATTCGGTTCATGGGTAACTACACTTTTATATCACGCTGATTTTTAACAACTTATAAAAAATGTAGTTCAAAGCTAACTATTGATACTCCTCCTGAAAATTATATTTGCAAAATTGACAAAATATTTAAGCTTTACCTTATAAAATACCACAGGCGGCTGTGGACTATGGACTCGATTATGAACAGAAGAAAATTTATCAAACGTTCGGCACTGGCTTCAGCAGGTACTATGCTTATTCCGGGTTTTCTGAAAGCCTACGAAGCTGCCCAAATGAATAGCCCGATCAATCATCATAAAAAACTGATTGTTATACAACTTTCAGGCGGAAACGACGGACTAAATACTGTGGTTCCCTTTCGCAATGATGTATATTATGAATTACGCCCTCGCCTTGCGGTGCCCAAAAACAAGGTATTGAAACTCAACGATGAACTGGGCTTTAACCCGGTGTTGTCGGGGCTCAAGAGTATTTATGACCAAGGTTGGCTATCGGTGGTGAACAATGTGGGTTACCCCAACCCTGACCGATCGCACTTTAGGTCTATGGATATATGGCAAACGGCCAGCAATGCCGACCAATACCTTACTACAGGTTGGCTGGGTAGGTACCTCGATGCTGAGTGTGCCAATGATTGCCGTACGGCGCACGAAGTAATAGAGGTAGACGATACCCTGAGTCTGGCTACCAAGGGGGCACGCATCAAAGGTTTGGCATTGACTAATCCTCATAAGTTATACAAGAGTACCCAAAATGACGGGCTAAAAATGCTCGCCAAACAAAAAAACGCGCATCACCACGATTCAAACGTGAGTTATTTGTATAAAACCCTTGCCGAAACGGTTTCATCGGCTGAATATATTCACAAAAAGGCCAAGGTGTACAACAGTAAAGCCAATTACCCACGCAATGCTTTTGCTCAAAGGCTCAAAACTATTGCCAGTCTGGTTACTTCGGGCATTGACACCAAAGTGTATTATGCCGAAATGACGGGGTTTGATACGCACGTACAACAACAAAGGCGGCAAGAGCGTTTGCTAAAAACCTATGCTGACGCTATGAAGGTTTTTGTAGATGATCTCAAGCAAAACAATCGGCTGGATGAGGTGCTCATTCTTACTTTTTCGGAGTTTGGACGCAGGGTGAAACAAAATGCAAGTAATGGCACTGACCACGGCACCGCCAATAATTTGTTTGTAATAGGTGGTAAACTGCAAAAGGCAGGCGTTTACAACGAATCGCCCAACCTGAAAGATCTTGACAAGGGTGACCTGAAATACAGTATTGACTTTAGGAGTGTGTATGCTACTCTGTTGGATAAACACCTGAAAGTGAACGATCAAAAGATTTTAGGCAAGAATTTTGAAAAGCTAAAATTTGTATAAATTTATAGTAGTTTGTTTGAAAGTGAACAAAAAAGCGCAACCATCATCAGATAGTTGCGCTTTTTGTTTTTCCTTGAATGCTTTTAACGGGAGGCTAATCCTCCATTTCGTAGGCAATCAAATTAAACGTGACCTGTACATCTTTTGAGTAGTCTTCTCCATTCTCAAACATATCAATGTCGGTTTTTTCGTAATACCAATTAATAGTTACATCTCCTTCCTTTTTTTGGTGATAGTCTTCCAGTTTTTTGATAATCTTCTGAAAGCGTTGCGATGTACTGGTGTTAAAGTAGTCCATCTTGAAATTAAACTCCACTTTTTTACCACCTTCTCCAAGAAACTTATCCAGCCAATCCATTACAGGTTGGTAAAGGTCTTTAGTGTACTCAGGGTAAGAACTGCGTGACAGTTCTAACACCCCTGTTTCAGCATTGAAGTTTACTTGAGGTCTTTCGTCTTTTCCTTTTATAAACAGATTATCCATGTATCCGTTAATTTGATTTGCAGTTTGAGTATTATACCAGCTCCAATTGAGAACTCTCAATCTTTATATTCCTAAACCGTGTAGGTTTTCATAAAAACGTAGAAAACCATTTCAGGTTATTTTGTGTGCATTGCTAACCATTACCCTATCAATTATTGTTCTAAAAGCGGCTGGTTAATAAAATTAATTGTTTGGGCAAACCAGCACTATTCTGCTTGTTCTTCCATCATCTTTTTTATTTTATTAATGAGCATCTCTTCTTTAGAGGCAAAGTTGCCGTCTGTCTTTGCCAATGTCTTCAGGTTATTCAACACCTCTTTGCTTTTTTCTTCGCTGCTAAACTCCACCTCTTTTTCGGTTAGTTCAGGTAAAATTCGAATATTCATCAAATCAAAAAACTGTTGCCTTTCTGCATTGGTAAAAGCATCCAGGTCGCCTATATAGTCTGCTACATACTTTTTTTCCTCTTCCGAAATCACCCCATCTGCCCGCATGAGATAGATCATGAGTACTATTTCGTTTTTCTTGTCTTCTTTCGACTGGTACCCTTTGGTGTTAAAAACTTTAGTAAAAAACTTTTTGGCTACCTTGGCAGAGTTAGACACTACCCCTGAACCACTTATTTTTTCGGGCTCAGAGTGAAAAACCACTTCTGGGTTTTTAAACACATTGAGCAGGCTTAGCTGGTGGCGGGTGTTGGTAAGGATATGGGTGTAGTCTATCTGTATACAAGGAATTACTTCATAATACACCTTTTCTTCTGCCGTAAAAACGCCCAGGTTTTTAGCTATTTTAGCGCAAAGCTCTTTACTGTATTCGTCGTGCTTGTTTTCGGCACCTCCTCCTTTGGCATCAAACTGACTAAAGGGGTCATGGTAGAGCATTTGTAGTTTGCCGTTTTTATCACAATGATCCAATATTGCCTCGTCGGTCACAAACTCTTCGTTCATCTTTTCGCCCTTCAGTACCAAGTCCTCCAATTGGTGAATTTTCACTTCGGTAGTTACATACACCACCTGAGCAGTTTCGCCTATAGTCTGGCATTCGGGGCAATCTATTTTCCCCTTGCCTTCGCCCTCAGCATAGCATTGGTCACAAGTTTGTTTTACATCTCCGTTGCAAGCTTTGCATACCAACACCTTATTACCCTCACATACCGGACAAGTCAGCCTACCCGAAGTACTACATTGGTCACACTCTACCAACTGCAGTCTGCCATTAAATAACTCCTCCTTGCGCCCCTTACCCTTGCATTCGTCGCAACTTATCTCTCCGGTACCATCACAACGGGCACACTCGGTGTTGCCCTCTCCTTCGCAAGTATCACAGTCCCATTCGTGCCTGCCCTTGCAGGCTTCATTGGGGCAATCTTCGTATTTTTCTCCTTTACAGGTTTCGCAGGTTTGGTGGTAAGTAAGCTCGCTTAAAAAATATTTGGGTTGCGTTTCTGCGATCTTTCCATACTCCAGCTCTAGTGGAAACGACTCCCAGTGTTTGTCATATTTTTCAACATCAAATTTGTTTGGTTCAATATTGTATACCTGCGACAGGGTCTCGAACAACTTTTCGGACTCTATGATGGCTTTTTTACCAAACTTTTCTTTGCCACCTTCAAAGGCACTCAGGCTATTGCGAATGGCGCCAAAGTAGGGAAAAGTAATCCGGTAAGCTTGCCTGATAACCTCTTTGCCTTCAAACTTGACATAAAAATAATTACTCCTATGTATGTCAGTTTCTGGCGGTATATATGTACGGTCGTAACGTTCGGTGGCTATTTTGCTTAAAACCTCCTTGATTTCATCCACAGAAATCGCCTGTAGTTGTTGGTCAGCGTTTTCAGTCATCAACATATTTATAACGAGCTTTACTTTTAATGAGTAGTCTGCAAAAGTTTATCAGACAAAGACAATTAGAATTCTAAAATAGGGCAAAATATTCACAATCAAAATAGAATGAGCTGCAAGCTACAGGTTATTCATTGGATGGTAAAAAATAACTTGATGATGATGACTGCCTGCTTTTTAATTATTACCCTCTGCTATGCCTCATCAAACCAAGTGACAGATACTATTCGCCACTGTTCGTTTGTTTTAATTAACTGCATATTTTTCACCCCTTTCGTTTCAAAAGGTTCGCCGTTTAGTTTACCCGATTTTTGGTAACAAATATAACGCTGAGCAATGTTGCCAACGATGGTCGTATTGTGTGACGTTTCCCACTCCGAAAAATCAGTCAAGGTACCATCACTTAACAACTCTTTGCGAGGTACAATAAACTCCTCAAGATCATAAATATGGGCTGGCGAATGAGTAGCATTGATAATAATGCCTTGTTCAATGAACATGTGCCTGATGTGATCTACTTGTGGCTTATTGCCTGTTGTGTTGGTAAAAAGGCTAAAAAAACGTTGAACCAACACATTGATTTCTTTAAGGTTTTGGTCTTCCATAAAAATGAGTTTAGCAATTCATTCAAAAAATCAATTAACAGGTCTTTGTTTACCTCTTCACCAAACAGTTTCCTGAAGCCAAAGTCAGTGAATGGATTGATGAATTTTTCCATAAATCAATGTAAATTTTTTATCAACAAATTTAATCAAAACCGATGAATTTCATGCAGCTATTTCTGAGTAACACATGATATCAAACCAATGGGTCACTTTGGCATAAGTAGCTCCACCCCTACGTAATAAACTTGGATATTAGGCGATTTAACAATTTATTTGTTGTTACAAACCAAATTATAAAATGCACTTGCTGCCCTATAACAACATGAAAAAAATTTATTTGACAATTCTCTGCCAGATGCTATTCCTTCCTTTGGTGTTGGCACAAATACCTGCCAATGAATTGGGCTTAAACCCGCTTTCGCTGAAATGGAGCCAAATAAAAACCGATAAAGTGAGGGTGGTTTTTCCACGTAACCTGGAAAAACAAGGGCAACGGGTGGCAAACATAGTACACTACCTATGGAGCAACTCTAATGAAAGCATTGGAAACAAGATGAAGCCCATTACCATATTTTTGCAAAACCAAACTGTAGCACCCAATGGTTTTGTTACTCCTGGTCCTTATAGATCAGAGTTTTATCTCGCTCCCCCCCAGTTTTTGTTCAATGGACCATCTGACTGGCTCGACATGTTGGCCATTCATGAATACCGTCACGCCAAGCAGTTTAGTAACTCTATAAGAGGGGTTACCAGACTTGCCAAAACTTTGTTGGGCTCGTGGCCGTGGGGTGGAGTAATTGGGGCGGTGTTGCCTCGATGGTATTTTGAGGGCGATGCAGTAGTAAGCGAAACCGCCTTAAGTAATAATGGACGCGGCAGGCAACCAGGCTTTAATATGGAATATCGTACTTTATTGACCAATGGCATAAAGTATGGCTACGAAAAAGCAGGGGCTGGTTCACTCAACGATTTTGTGCCCGACCATTACAATCTGGGATACCATATGATCAACTATGGCAGACGCAAATACGGTGAAACTCTTTGGGCTGGTGTCATGCAAGATGCGGTAAGATACCGTGGGCTATTTTACCCATTTAGCCGTAGCCTTAAGCGCCGCACCGGACTTACCACCAAGCACCTATATAAGCAAATGGTAAACGAGCTAGACAGTGTCTGGCAGGCAGAAAACACCCAACTGACTTATACGCCTACAACACAAATTAACCAGAAAAAAAAACGAACAGTCGTCAATTACCAATTTCCCCATGTACAAGCCGATGGTAGCTTGGTGGTGCTCAAAGATGGCTACAACGAGGTAAAGACTTATTACAAGCTATTGCCCGATGGCACAGAGAAACGTTTGACCCTTTCGGGGATTAATTTTGATGTAAATACCAGTCTTTCGGTCAATGGAGGCAAAATGTGCTGGGCAGAAATGGGCTACCACGCCCGGTGGGGACTCAAAAATTATTCGGTAATTAAGCTGTATGATTTAAAAACCCAACGCAAGAAAAAAATCACGCATCGCAGTCGTTATTTTGCTCCGGCGCTTTCGCCCGATGGATCAAAAATTATTGCGGTAGAAATAAGCACCAACTTAACTTATAGCCTGGTGGTGCTGGATACTGAGGGCAAGGTGCTAAAAAAACTTGCCAACCCCCATAATTATTTCTACTCGTTTCCGCGTTGGGCAGACAATGACCACATTGTTGTAGTACGCCAGCAAAAAGAACAAAATCAATTGCGGCGAATCAATACTAACAGTGGGCAAACCACTGCCTTGACCAACCCTACCTCAGTGCTTATTGCTTATCCTTATGCTCAAGGCGATTATGTGTTTTTTATGGGGGCGTATACTGGAATCAATAATATTTTTGTGGTCAAGCAAGGCTCCAGGCAAGTATATCAGGTGAGCTCGGTCAAACAAGGGGCATTTTACCCCCACGTATCGCCCGATGGCAAAACGCTGTATATGAGCGAGTTTAGCCCCAAAGGTTACAATGTGTCTAAAATGCCGCTGAAACCTGCCGATTGGAAAGTGGTACAAAACACCCAAACGCTTACAGGAGGCACTGATTTTTATAAAACCATCAGCGAGCAAGAAGGCGGAAGTATTTTTGACAAGGTGGGAGAAGAAAAATTCAAGGTAAAAAAATACAATAAATGGACAGGTATTATCAACCCGCATAGTTTGATTTTTTCGGTATTGCATCCGGAATATGGCGCCCGTCTATTGTTTGATAACAAATTCAGTACGCTTTCGGCAAATGTAGGAGCCTTTTACAATACCAACGAACGCACAGTGTCTTATGGAGCAAACCTTAGATATGCTGAGCTTTACCCGGTGATCAAGGGAAGTTATCAACGTCTCAACCGTAACCGGATCAATGCCAACTCTACAATTATCAATGATACTACCATTACTTTTGGGCTCAACGAACAAAAGTGGCAGGAAGACCGCTATTCGGCAGGATTAGAGTTACCCATTAATTTTTCGGGGGGAAGCAATTTTAACCGTATGCGTTTATCGGCTACTTTTCATCAAATCAGTGTAAACTTCGACAACGAAGACACCCGGATTTTGCAGTTTGATACACTTACCGGAAGTACCGCAGGACAGTTTGCCCGCCAAAACCTAAGCTTTGAGCCTTTGCAAAAAACAAGTATGCAAGCTCTGGAGCTGAGGTTTACCAACAATATGCAACAACAAAGGGCTTTACAACACATCAACCCTCGGTTTTGGTTGTATTGGGACTTAAGGTACAGAACTACCCTTAACACTGATATAAATTCGGGCAATGTCTTTTTAGGAATATTCAATTTGTATTTACCAGGATTTGCCAAAAACCATAGTATGTATTTTTCTACGGCTTTTCAAGCAGAAAACTTCAGCAACGCCTATAAGTTTGTCAACTATTTTCCTTACTCCAGAGGCTATGGCAGTTGGTTTGAAGACAACGCCACCAAATACGGTTTCAATTATACTTTTCCGATTGCTTACCCTGACGTAGCCATTGGTCCCTTGCTGTTTTTCAAACGGATCAAAGCCAATTTATTTTATGATGTAACCCGCCTCAACTCCGACCTGATCGATGCTTTTAATGGAGTAGCCAATACTCGCCTTATGCAATCTACTGGGGTAGAACTTACCTTTAATGTACGCGCTTTGCGTTTGCTTGAAATAGATATGGGGGTGCGCTATAGTTACTTGTTGGATGCCGACATTTTTGGTATTGCCAACCCACACAAATTTGATTTCTTGCTGTTTAGTATTGGTATATAGTAAGTAGCCGCAAGTCCTTAGATACCGATGAATATCGGTGCAATTAGCTATAAGCTACAAGTAAAGATAACTCTCTC
>NZ_CANLRP010000146.1 GCF_947493425.1 uncultured Microscilla sp.
CCATAGCAGCGCTACGGGCAATAAAAATAACGAAGTATCAAGGCGAAAAATCACCCCTCAGAGTGTAAATTTATTTTGGTACCATTCCTAAGATACCATATGCTGTGCTGTACTGCTTAAATATTGCTCAAAAACCTTTTGCTGCTTTTCGTCTAAAATTCGGTAAAACATCGTCGTATTACTATTACACTGGTTCAAAAACTCGCTCCAGAGGTCTTCTCCGTGGTCAGCGCCAAATATGCGATTAAAATCGCTCATCACACTATGTGCTTCAAAGTCTATCAATGCCTTCATAAATTTATTAACCGCAGTGGTGTTAAGTTTATCCATAAGTATAAGAGGGTATGAGTTGGAACAAAAAGAAACAATGCGCAATATTTGTACCCTTATACCGTTGTGAAAGCTTGATTTTCAAAGATTTGTTAAATAGTAACTCCGCTTTCTTAAAAAAAAAACTTAGTTTTACGCGCTATTTTTTTGATGCGCTTGTCTAACCTTTCCCCCACAAGGGGTAAAATACTTTGGGCAAGTGCTTTTGCATGTATATTAATTGCCAATTTGATTAAGAGTAATGGATTATTTTAAGGGTATTATTGGTTTGCTGGTATTTATGTTGGTGGGCTATCTTGTTTCCAACAATCGCAAAGCCATCAACTGGAGACTGGTCGGTATAGGGATTACACTCCAGATTGTGTTTGGATTGTTGATCATGAAAGTACCATTTGTGCGGGATATGTTCGATGCGGTAAGTACTGGATTTGTACGTTTTTTAGATTTTGCATTAGACGGTTCTAAGTTTCTCTTTGGCGATCTGGCAAACGATAAGTCTTCTTTTGGTTTTATATTTGCCTTTCAGGTATTGCCCACCATCATCTTTTTCTCTACCATTTCGGCAGCCCTTTATTACCTGGGCATTCTACAAAAAATAGTATACGCCATTGCTTATGTCATGTCAAAAGCCATGGGTTTGTCTGGACCTGAGAGTTTGTCTGCCGCAGGAAACATTTTTTTAGGGCAAACCGAAGCCCCTTTGTTGGTCAAGCCTTTTATTAAAAATATGACCAAATCGGAACTAATGTGCCTCATGACAGGTGGTATGGCAACCATTGCTGGAGCCATTTTAGCGGCTGCAGTAGGGGTATTGGGTGGTGCCGATCCGGTGGCTAAAGCCAAGTTTGCGTCACATTTGCTTAGTGCTTCTATTATGAGTGCCCCAGCCGCCATTGTAATGGCAAAAATTATGATTCCAGAAACCAAAGATGTAAACAAAAGCCTTGAGTTGTCTAAAGAATCGCTGGGGGTAAACCTGATAGATGCGATGGCTATTGGGGCAGGCGATGGGTTGAAACTAGCCTTGAATGTAGGTGGTATGTTGTTAGCGTTTATTGCTGTCATTGCGATGCTCAACGCCGGGTTGATTTATATAGGCGACGTGTTGGATGTAAACCAAATTATTAGGGTACAAACAGGCGGGGCTTTCAAAGCTCTTTCTATGGAGTATTTATTGGGGCAAATTAGCCGCCCTTTTGCTTACTTGATGGGGGTAGAGTGGAAAGATACTTTACTTGTGGGGAGTTTGATTGGACAAAAAACGGCGGTCAATGAGTTTGTAGCCTACCTTGACTTGGCACGCATGATTAAGGAAGGTTCTTTGAGCGAAAAATCTATTTTGGTGTCGACTTATGCCCTTTGTGGGTTTTCTAACTTTAGCTCTATTGCTATCCAGATTGGTGGAATCAGTGGAATGGCGCCCAACCAACAAGGTAACTTGTCTAAGTTAGGGTTGCGTGCCTTATTGGGTGCTACTCTGGCTTGCTTCATGACTGCTACCATTGCCGGAGCCATTTCGGGTTAGCCAATTTAAAAAATAACAAAAAAAGGCTTTCTCTGATGCAGGGAAAGCCTTTTTTTGTTTAAGGTATGGGGGTAAAATGCCTCGAATACCCATGTAACACATTACGCAACGATTCAAACAATAGAAATCAATGAACTTACAAACTATTCTTTACAAAGATTATGAAGCCAACTTACCTCAGGAAGGTCGGCATATTTTGGGGCAAATGACCAATGCCGAAAACCTGATTGTTTATCAGGCGTTTAACCCTGGCATAGCCAAATACGCCGTCACACATCAACAATTTGGCGGAAGCCACTACAGCTTTAGCCGCATGAGTTGGATCAAACCCAATTTTTTGTGGATGATGTACCGGGCTGGTTGGGCAAGCAAACCCAATCAAGAGCGTATTTTGGCCATCGAAGTGAGCAAACAAAATTTTGAATTGATTTTGGCAGAAGCCATTCATTCTAATTATGTACAAGAGGTGTACGGATCGAAGGAAAATTGGCAGGCAAAGCTGAAGGCAAGCAATGTGGTGATGCAATGGGACCCTGACCACGCCCCCAATGGCGATAAGCTACCACGAAGGGCGGTACAATTGGGCTTACGCAATGAGCTACTAAAAAATTTTGGTACTACCTGGGCAGTATCTATCCAAGACATTACCGACTTTGTGTTGGAACAGGGCAAGTGCTTACAAGACCGCAAAATGGATGAGTTGCGGGTAATGCAAGAGCAAGTAATTGCTATAGACAACCCAGAGGTGGTGCAAAGGCTGGGGTTGACGGTTTAGTACTCCCGTTAGTACCCAGTGCACTTCATACCTGGCAGGTTTTCGAAAACCTGCCAGGTAGTTGTGGCAAAATAGCCTGTTTAGTCTTGGTCGGTCAGCGATTGAAGTTTGCGACGAAACACAAACCAAATGATGGAGGCTGTCAATAAAATACCAAAACCATAGAGTGTAGGTATGGTAGATACTTTGAGACCTGCCATCAATATTTTAGGGGAAACAGCGCCTACCTTGCTCAATACAGTAAATGCCTCGTACAAACCTACCAATTGTCCCAATATTCCAAAAATAAACGAGAAGCCGCCTAAATAAATGATGGTATCCAGGCTTTTGCTTACTCTTGGCTTCAAGGCTCGCTCAGCTACAAATAACTCAAGCCCCAGCCTTACTCCAAAAAATAAGATAGTGCCCGCGAAAAGGGTCAATGGCAAAGTAAAAAATAAACCTCCGTTTACTATAAAATCAAAAAAAGTTTTCATTGTGCATTAGATTTAAGAATGCTTTGGAAGCATTCCTTAGGTGTAACCAAAAAAATAATTTCGTTACAATGATAAGAGGTATTTGCAAGGAAAAATTTTTAAATCGCTGTATGCCTGTATAAGCTTTCAATATAACAGTTTTACCCTTTACACAGTTGTTTTGAGCCGAAAAGCTGCTGAAAACCCTCTCAAACCTGAATTTGATCTACAAATGCCCTCCGTTTTGTGAAAACTTAAAAAATATGTGTAATTAGTCCATAGTATTTAGTCGGGAGTCCATAGCTCCGACAGGGGCAAGTCCTTGGATACCGATGCATATCGGTGCGACAAGTCGCAAGTCCTTAGACACCGATGAATATCGGTGCTACACCCTGTTCCACAAGTAACCATGCTTTTGTATCACGCTGATTTTCAGTTGTTTACAAAAAGCGTAGTTAGAAGCTGATTCGAGTAAATGTTCACTTTGTTAAATACTGTAAACCAATCTTGCCCATATAAAAAAAATGAATTACCTGACGCATACATCTAAAGTTGTCCACCTGCTTTTTTGGGGAATAGTGTGGTTGTTTTACACCTTATTTTTTGGGCACCAAAACGCCAATTATGCCAGTAGCTTTTTATTGGTAAGTATGCTATTGCCTATTACAGCTGGCACCCTTTATTTGCTCAATTATTGCTTGATTCCCCGGTTTTTGTTACAAAAAAAATACAGGCAATTTGCCTTTTTTACCTTCGGTATTTTTGTGCTTTCACTTTGGCTACAGGCTTGGGCTATTGTGCTTACCATTATATTAGTTGCCAAGTATCAGGTCAGTTCTATGACTCCGGCAAGCCTGGATGTATATTTTTTGATAGTGGGTATGTATTGGGTGGTATTTTTTGGGGTGGCTATCAAGTTGTTCAAACATTGGTACCAAAGCCAGCAGAAAAATCAATGGTTGGTGCAGTACTCGCTCGAAAATGAGCTACGCCTTAAAGAAGCTGAACTACAGTTGCTCAAAGCGCAAATTCATCCTCATTTTTTGTTCAATACCCTGAACAGCCTGTATGGGCTTACCCTCGAAAAGTCAGACAATGCCCCCGAAGTAGTCATCAAACTGTCGGAATTGCTTGATTACGTACTTTACAAAAGCAACCAACCCAAGGTATTGTTACAGGATGAAATCAAACACCTGCAAAATTTTATTTCTTTGGAGCAATTGCGGTACGAAAACAAACTGGAGTTGCATTGGCAAACCGAAGGGCAACTTGCCGGGCAATACATAGCCCCTATGCTTATTTTGCCTTTTATCGAAAACTGCTTTAAACACGGGGTAAGTAATGAAGCAAAAAAGTGTTGGATCAACGTGTTTTTGAAAGTAAGTAATGATGCTCTACAGTTGTGTATTGCCAACAGTAAAACTGTGGGGGCAGATTCAGCACTGCCTTACAAAAGCGGCAGTGGCATAGGTTTGCAAAATGTGCAAAAACGCTTGGGCTTATTATACAAAGACCAACACACGCTTGAAATAGAAGATAAAACAGACGAGTTTAGGGTAAGTTTGATGTTGAGGTTTAGTGAGAAATAATTCATCAAAAAAATAACTAGAAATGAGCTGTAAATGTATCATAGTAGATGATGAACCCATTGCCATTCGAGTGATTGCCAATCATTTAGAAAAAATACCTAATATGCAAGTAGTGGCAAAGTGCCAGCACGCAATGGAAGCACTGGAGGTATTACAAAAAAACACCATTGATTTGGTCTTTCTTGACATTCAAATGCCTCAAATTACAGGCATAGATTTTCTGAAAACGCTTAGTCATCCTCCCAAGGTGATTTTTACCACTGCTTACCGCGATTATGCCTTGGAAGCGTTTGATCTGGAAGTAGTAGACTACTTGCTCAAACCCATTGCCTTTGATCGTTTTTTGAAGGCAATCAACAAGTACTACAAGCAAAGTGAAGGCAGTCTGGTAACGGTAAACAATGAGACAGGCAATAGTGCTGATGCTTTTATTTATGTAAAAGCAGACCGTAAAGTACTTAAAGTATACCTCAAAGATATTTTATACATTGAAAGTCTCAAAGACTATGTAAAGTTGCATACCGCCCAAAAACTCATTATCACCAAACAACTCATCAGCCAGTTTGAACAGGCGTTGCCGCCAGCCCTATTTGTACGTACGCATCGTTCGTTTATAATAGCAATGGATAGGATAGAGGCATTTACTGCCGAAACTATAGAGCTCAACGGGCAAACGCTACCTATTGGCAGGGTGTATAAAAATGCGGTCATGGGTGCGCTTAATTATAAAGGGTAAGTAGCAGCAAGTCCTTAGATACCGATGAATATCGGTGCAATCAGCTATAAGCTACAAGCAAAGATAACTCTCTCATAATATGATAGTTATACTTGCATATTAGGTATATTTAATTTTGTCTTGGTACATAATATAAAATGCGACTTACGTTAGGCAGCCATCAAACACTTGTAGCTGAAAGCTGTAGAAGCTATATAGGGTCCACATCAATGACAATTTGTAGCTTTTTAAATTCTTTGGATAATAAGACTTCTTCCCGTTGTTCTTGAATAAAATGTTTGACTGCCTTAAGATCAATTTTCTCACGTTCCAGTTTAATCAAAATTGTTTTGAGGTATTTATTTCTGATCTTTTCTACCAAAGGGGCTTCAGGCCCCAACACCCGGTCACGCCCTAGTTTGGTGGTGAGTTTATCGGCAAGCATTTGGGCTGCCCTGGCGCTGGCGCCTTTGTCTATATGCTTGGTAGTAAGCTTGATTAGGCGGGTAAATGGTGGATACTTAAAATATTGACGGTCTTCTATTTCTTTGCGATACATTCCCTCATAGTCTCCTGCTATTATTTTATGCAAAACATCTTGCTGAGTATCAGCGGTTTGTATGAGCACCAAACCCGGTTTGTCTTTGCGCCCGGCACGCCCGCTTACCTGGGTCATAATCTGAAAAGCCCGCTCGTGTGAGCGAAAATCGGGAAAATTGATAATCCGGTCTGCATCAAAAATGCCCACCAGACTTACATTGTCAAAGTCAAGCCCCTTGCTCAGCATTTGAGTGCCCACCAAAATTTCTATTTGTTGGTTTTCAAAGTCTTGAATGATCTGTTGGTAACTATTCTTGGCGCGGGTCGTATCCAAATCCATCCTTTGCACCCTTGCCTGAGTAAACATTACCTTGAGTTCATCTTCTATTTTTTCGGTACCATAGCCCACGGTTGCCATCTCCATAGAGCCACAAGCCGGGCATTTGCGGGGAGGCGCTTCAATATGTCCGCAATAATGACAACGCAACTCATTGCTGTACATGTGGTAGGTAAGGCTTACCGCGCAGTTTTCACATTTGGGAATATGGGCACAAGCGCGACAACTCATATAAGGGGAATAGCCCCGACGATTTTGAAATAAAATAACTTGCTCTTGCACGTGTAAACGCTCTTTGATAGCCTGTACCAAAGTAGAAGAAAAGCGAATGCTACGCTTTTTCATTTTTTTGCGCTCTGCCGTCAAGTCTACCAACTGAATATCGGGCAGGCGGGCACTGCCATAACGTTCTTTGAGCTGCACCAAACCATAGCGCCCCATTTTGGCATTATAAAAACTTTCGGTAGACGGGGTAGCAGAGCCTAACAATACCTTACAGTGTTGTTGGCGGGCAATGACCAGGGTCATATCGCGGGCGTGATAACGGGGCGCTGGGTCGTATTGTTTGTAGGAGCTTTCGTGCTCTTCGTCAACAATAATAAGTCCGAGGTTATCAAAGGGTAAAAACACCGCCGAGCGTACCCCTACTACAAAGTTGAACCTGCCCGATACTACCCCTTGCCACACTTCTACCCGTTCGTTGTCCGAAAATTTGGAATGGTAAACACCCATTTGGTTCCCAAAAATACGCTTAAGACGTGACACAATCTGGGTAGTCAGGGCAATTTCGGGCAGCAAAAACAACACTTGCGAACCACTCTCAAACACTTTTTGAATCAGGTCTATGTAAATCTCCGTTTTACCACTCCCGGTAACTCCATGCAGCAATACCACGTCTTTTTCTTCAAAATTGAGCATAATCTCACCGCTCACCTCTTGCTGACGTTCCGATAGTTCTATTTTTACTTTAGGGTCAGGGGTGTACTCGTCAAAACGGGATACGATGATCTCAAACTCTTCAAAAATACCATTCTTGGTCAAGGTCTTAAGTGCCGAGTTAGACAAGGTTTCATTTTTGGTAAAAGCAGATTTGGCAAGCCCGTCCTCGTTGAGCATCCAATCTTTGTATACGGGTACGTGCCGCAGGTAATTTAGCAATACATCTTGTTGCTTGGGCTTTTTTTCCAACGATTTGGACAGGGTATCCAAGGTTTGTTTCTCGATGTACTCTTTGCACAAACGTATTTTTTTGAGTTTTTTGGGTTGGTAGCGCTCCCTTATTTCTTCAAACACCAACACTACTTCTTTTGCCACCAATGATTTAATCAATTGATAAATATTGCGCACCCCCAACACTTCGGAGGCTTCGGTATACGACAATGACTGGGCTTCTTGCAGGGCTTCTACCAGGCGTTGCTCGTTGTGGCTAAGATCGGCATGCACCAGGTCGGCGTTGGGGTTGAGTTGTATCTTTGACTGGCTACTTATCTTTAAGCCAGAGGGCAACGCTACATTGAGTACCTCGCCAATATAACACATATAGTACCCCGCCATCCATTGAAACATCTCTATTTGCTGAGGAGTCACCATGGGCACCTCGTCCAGCAGTTCCAGCAAGTACTTTGCTTTGTAGTTGGTCGGAGGGTTTTTATGAATGTGTGCCACTACTGCTGTCAATACTTTTTTGCTACCAAACTGCACAATTACTCTTGCCCCCACCTGAATAAGGTCGTTCATGGCCAATGGCACCCGATAAGTAAATAACTTGGGGATAGGCACGGGCAAAATCACGTCGACAAAATAAGTAATCACTTCGGTGCTTCCAGTAGTATTAAGTTCAGTCTGCATGCTTTATTTCTTGGTATAATAGTAATAGGTGATTCAGGTGCTGGGCTCTAGGTGCTAGGTACTGGGTTTGACACCCTGTTTGGTAAGCAACCAAGAACTTTAGGTCGGCTATCTTTTATTTTAATCTTCAAAACAAACACAATTAACAAATATAAAAAAATGAGCATCAATTTTATCGTCTTTGATAAATTAATGCTCATTTAAGTAGCAATTGTTAAAAACAAGTAACAGCCAGAGAGGTTTAGGTAGTGTCTGCTTCAGGGGTGGTTGCCTGTATTTCTACTCCAATCACCAATATATCATCTACCTGGCTTTGTCCTGCCATCCATTCATGCAATTTCTTTTGTAACAACTGTTTTTGTTGCTCGATGGGTTTGGCAGAGAGCTGGTAAATCAATTCCCTAAAACGTTTTTTCATGAATTTTTTACTATCGGCTCCCCCAAATTGATCTTGAAAACCATCTGAGTAGATATAAAACGATGTGGGTTGGTCTATAGCTATAGTATGGTTGCAATACTGAGTGGGTTGGTTGACTTTGCGGTGACCGTTGATTTCGTACATATCGCCTTTTATTTCTTGTGCTTTTCCATCTTGTATGAGCAGCAAGGAGTTTTTAGCCCCCGCAAAGTGTAGTTGAGAGCGGCCTTTGTCAATCACACATACTGCCATGTCCATGCCATCCTGAACGTGGGTATCTTTACTTTTAAGAATACGCCTCATTACCTTATCCAAGGCGTTTAATATTTGGTGAGGTTGGTGTATCTTTTTTTGCATCACAATTTCGGTGAGTGCACTAGAGCCCAACATTGTCATCAAAGCTCCCGATACCCCATGCCCGGTACAATCTGCTGCTACCAAAAAAATAAGCCCTTCTGTTTCTTCAAACCAATAAAAGTCTCCTGAAACGATATCACGGGGCAGGTAAAGCACAAAGTGAGCAGGCAATGACTTGAGCATTCGATCGGTCAAGGGCAAAATAGCTTGTTGAATCCTCCTTGCGTACTTAATGCTTGCCGTAATGTCTTCGTTTTTTTGGTCGATCTGTTGATAAATTTGTGCGTTTTCTATAGCAATTGCTACATACAGCGAGAGATTTTTAAGCAAATTGAGGTGGTAGTCTGTATAAGCCTGGTATGTAAAACTTTGGGCACTGATGACTCCTACCATTCTGTCTTGAATCATCAGAGGCACATACACTGCCGAAGCAGGCATAGTGCTTTGCGAACCATCCTGAAGGTATTGATCGGCCAAAAATGCTTCTTCGATGTACTGATATTGCTCTTCTACTACATTGCCCATCAAAATAGACTGTTTGTTTTCGATGCACCATACCGAAAACTGGTTTTTTTCTGACATGCTGCGTGAGTAGGGCTTATAACGCATGCCCCGTTCTATGGCGAGTTCAAAGTTTACCTGCTGTGTTTCTGGTTGATAAATACCAATACCAAAAATGGTCGCATCCATTAGCCTATTCACATTTTCATAAATGGTGTAAAGTACCTTGTCTAAGTCGAGCGAAGCTGTAATTTCTTGCCCCATTTTGGTCATCAGGCTCACATTCTTATAAGATTGTTCCAGGTAACTGTTTTGCACTTTCAGTTCTTTGGTACGCGCTGCTACAAGTTGCGCCAGGTGTTCTTTTTGGCGACGCAAACGTGCAGTATACCAGCGAACCCCTCCAGTAATGATAAGTAAGCCTAGTAGCACATAGCTGATATATGCCCAAGCTGTGCGGTACCAGGGGGGTAATACTCGAAAATGGTAATCAACCATTGGGCTTACTGCTTTATACACATTGCGGGTTTGTAAATGTAACACGTAATTGCCCGCCGGAAGGTTTGTATATTCTTTGTAGGTTTCGCTCGTCCAACCCGACCATTGTGTGTCTAGCCCTTCCAGCCAGTAACGGTATTGGTTTTGGTGGGCGTCGGCATAAAAAGTACTACTGGCATCAAACCTTAAGCTGTTGTGCTTGTAAGGCAATACTGTGGCTTGGCGGGCGGGGTTGGCAGAGGTGCCCGAAAATATTACAGAGTCTTTAGTTTCCAAGACTGACACCTTACGCAGCAATGCACTGAACGAAAACGGAGGCAAGGCAATGGTTGGGTCATAATGAATCAGCCCCTCACGCGTGGCCAACAGCACGTCTTTATTGCTTAGACTATTCAAATGAGGGGCTATTTTCTCGATAAATACTCCTCTCATCTTTCTCAATGCCCGATCTTTCCGTTTGTAGCCGTCACTATTTTTCTTGAGCAATACCAAGTCAAAGTATTTGTCGGTTTTACCTTGTAATACTGCCCAGATATTGTGTTGTGCATCACCACGCAAATACAATGCGGCTTGTTGGGTACCCAAGAGTTGATTCAGTTTTTTTTCTCTTACAAACCTGTCTTTTGCTTGATGGTATACATAAATACCATCTTGACTGGCTACCAGATTTCTTCCATTTACTTTGTACACACGGTTAAACGTGTTGGAAGGTAAGCCCTTGGCTTTGTTGTACAACACTACTTGGATTGCCTGGGTCTGGTTGGGGTCAAGCCTAAAGCGATATACCCCTTGTTGATCATTGCTTGCCCAATAGTAGCCATTTTTGCCTTCTTGCAAATAGCGTGAATTATACGGAAATCCCTTGATTTTATGTTTAAGTTGCCATACATTATTTTTCCACTCTAGCAAAAACAAGCCACTTATGCTGCCTGCCAGCAAGTAATTTGGGCGATGGGCAATGTGGGTAAATGTCCATATATTTGCTGGCAGTGTTTCCAACGCTTTGAGTTTTATACCAGTAGCTAAATTTTCAATCTGAACCACCCCAGGGTTATAGGCTGCCAACAATTGGTTTTGTGCCCTGCTAAACGCCCAGGTTTGATGAATAAAATTAGGCATTGAATAGAATTTGGTAGCGTCTGATAAGGGGTTTTGATAGGAAGACCAATGGTGGTACTGGATGCCTTGCGATGTGGCCGAAAAAAGCTTGTCGTGGTGTACATGGGTGTTATAAATTGCTCCGTTGGTGCCAGGCAATTTAGAAAAAGGAGAGGCTATTTCAAGCAAGGCGATGCCATTAGACAATGCCGCCCATAAATTTCGATTTTGGTCGAGGTACAAGTAGTATACATTGTTGCCATGTAGCCCATTGCCCTGGTGTATATGCTGGATTACTTTGCCGGCTTTATCAATAATAAGTATGCCCGCCCGATTGGTGCCCAAAGCATAATAATGATCGTTTATTTTGGCAATACTGTAGAGTTTGTTTCGGGCAAAAAAACCGTTGAGGTGAGTAGCAAAGGGGCGAGTGTTTGTAGAATCATGTATGTAAAGTTTGTGTCGGGTAAGCAATAACCATTGTCCCTGAGCCATTGGCACAGCATATTTCACGTTTTCGTTTTTGAGCTTTTCAAATCGTTTGCTGGACTTCAATTGTCCATTTTCCAGTTTCAGGATGTCCATTTTTGGAATACTTACATACAGTTGTTGGTTTATCTTAAAAGTAAATCCAAAACGAGTACCCTCAGGTGGGGCAATCACTTTGCATTTTCCTTGTTTGAGAATGATCAATTGTTCACGAGCCCTAAAAACAATGCCCTCGTTGGGCACTTCTCTTATGCTCCATACTGTTTGAAAGCCATGGGTATTTTTAGGGAGCTTGTTCATCAAAGAAGCAACATAAGTTTGCCCAGTGGCATTGGTAGCTACATACCCTATAAAACCCTTGCCTCCAATGTATACTTTGCCATCACTGCTGTAGCACATGCCCCTTATTGACGACTTGTTGGGCATTTCTATCAAGCGCCAGCGTACACCGTCAAACTCTAGCAAACCTGTTGTATTGCCCACATACAATACTTTATGGTTATTTTGAGTAATGCGCCAGTTTTGATCGTGTGCATTGTAGTCTTTAGTAGTGAAGTTGGTAATAAATGGAACTCCTTTGTTTTTGATAGGAAAAGCAGCACTGGAAAGGGGTTGGGCATTGGTATAAAAAATCCCGCACCACCAAAAAATCATTGTTCGTAAAAGCTTGCCAAACCTCATTATGTGTTATTTAAAGTTTTGGATTGAGCGTATTTACAATAACATACATTTTTTTTGCATTAAATCAAAAATTCTGCGTGAAGTAAGGGCTTGTTTAAACTTCAATAAAAATTACCCAAGTCTGTTCGAGCAACAAACAAACCTGGGCAAGTCATTAGATAGCATCTATACAGTATACATTACCGATTTGTTTTGATAGGTCTATTGGTAGACGTTTTGCTGACAATCTTCCAACCATCTTTTAGCTTAAGCAAAGTGAAGTAATCGGTGAAAACCCGTTTTTTGCCTGCGATGCTTACCTTAGCCGCAGCAGCCGAATCGGTAATGTCAATAGATAAGATTTTAGAGACTCGTTGGTTCACTTTTCCGGCTTTATAAAACCCATAATAAGTAGGCATGTCTATTTCTGTATATACTCCCTCTTTCGAGAATTTCAAATAGGTTTTAGGGTGCAAGGCTTTCTTAAAACTGGCAATGTTACTGTTGGCTCCTCCCTCAAAGTAATGCTTGATTACTTCTTGAATAAGCTCCATGTCATCCTTGTGTTGACTTTGTGCCTGAGCGGGAACACTTAATAATGCCCACCCCCATAAAATGAATAATGTAGCTGCTTTACAAATTTTTGTCATCATTGGTCTATAGTTTTTTTATATTTTTTGCATCGTTTTCATACTGCGCATTAGTTGCTTCATGTTGGCAAGCGTACCTATGCTTATCCGGCTCCATTCGCTTTTATCGCGTCCTACTGCCTTAAGGTGATGTGTTGCCAGTTGGCTGTGAAAATTTGCGTACACTTTGCCCGTTTGTACATATACAAAATTGGTATCACTGGCAATATAAGGCACCCCAGTTTGCTGAAGTTGTTGATAAAACCAGTGTTTAACTTCTTCGTTTTTTCTCACCGTTTTTTTTATAAACCCCTCATCTTTGAGCGACGCCATAGCCGCTGCCAGCCCCGGCCCATTGATCAACTGCCCAAAGCGCCCATTAAGCGCGTCCAGTTTTGCGGCAATGTCTTTTCGTGCCAGGGCATAACCTACCCGCATACCAGCAAGCCCATACATTTTAGAAAAAGTGCGGGTAATGAGCACATTTTCTTGTTGACGTACCAAGGCTACCATCGATTGAGTATGAGTAGGGGAAGCGTATTCTATATAGGCTTCATCTACAAATACGGTGGCTTTTTTGCCCACTTCTTTGCAAAAATCAGCCAATTTTTGAGCACTTACAGAGGTACCCGTAGGATTGTTGGGGTTACAAATCATGACCATACTGGTACGGTTGTCTATTGCCCGACGCATGGCGGGCAAGTCCATGCCAAACTTTGTGTCAAGGTTTACGTATTTTACCCTTGCACCAAGTTGTTTTTCGGCATAAGCCCCTGTTACATTAAAAGTAGGGCGTGGAATCACCAAGGTTTGTTGTTGGTTGCCATACAATATGGCAATTAGGCTAAGCAATTGATAAGAGCCATGTCCCAGTACCACGTTTTCAGGCTTGAGCCCTTCTTTTTTGGCAATGGCTTCTTTCAATGCTTGAGGGTTTACCTCATGGTAAGTAGGATAACGATTGGCTCTATGTAGTAGTTTTTCTATAGCTGCCTTGGCTTGGCGCGAAGGTCCATAAGGGTTTTCATTAGAGAATAACCTGACGAGTTCTTCTTCGTTAGGATAATCATTGGCAGATTGGGCAAACAATCCTGTATGGGCAGCCATTACCAAACCAGCCGACGAGAGTGTGGTATTTCTTAGCCAGTTTCGTCGGCTAAGCAGCGAGGTATTTTTCATAAGGTTCAATAAGTATTTAGTAAAACAATTGCCCAAAACAAGCCCTTATGACATTTTTAATCTACCTGATTCGTGAATCAGACAGTTCAAATCAAGCATCAGAAGGTTAGCCAAACTATTTGATATACTCTGTTTTAAACCCAAGAGGAGTTCTTGGATAAATTGGCGGGAACAATAAAAAAAATGGCTAATTTTGCCATCTAAAGGTTTATAAGGAATGGTACCAAAATAAATTTACATTCTTAATCTCATCTTTTGAGGCTATACTTTGTTAAAAAATAGCCGAATAGCGCTGCTATTAGCCAATTTTTTGCCTCGTCTAGCAACAAAATATTTTAGCGTTACTATAGAAACTTATTTTTACACCATTCCTAAGAAAAGACATATAATTGCTATGAAAAAAAGTTTAATAATATTGTTAACCAGCGTATTTTTTTTGACTACTCAGGCATTTGCCCAAAAAGAAGCAGCAGAGGCACTTAAGCAAGACTTAAACCTCAAAACCCCTCGAATTACTTTTGCTCACAATGCTTATAACTTTAAAACTATCAAAGCAGATGATGTAGTTAATGTGACCTTTCACTTTAAAAATACAGGTACCAAGCCCTTACAAATTTATGATGTACAAACTACTTGCGGTTGTACTTTGACCGATTGGGACAAGGATGTAGTACACCCCAATGCAGTAGGTAAAATATCGGTAAGTTATCACCCGGCAAAAAAACAACAGCTAGGCAAACAGCAAAAAGTAATATTGATTATATCAAACGCGATAAACCGGGAAGAAAAGGTTTATTTAGTAGGTGAAGTACTGAAATAGCTTTAATTTGCAATGTAGTCCGTAGTGGCGACAGGGTTTACTTTTGGCCTTTAGCCACACCCTGTTTAACTCCGTTGAGCTCATCACAGCAAGCTGTAGATTCGGTTCACAGGTAACTAACAATACTCTGCAGTGATTTTAGTCAAAGTTGTTTGCTGGTGATCAGTTATTGATGAATTTAAAAACTGTTTAATTGGGTGTTTAGAATATAAAACACTGGTTTACAGTATTTAACAAGGTAAATATTTACTCGAATCAGCTATTAACTACGCTTTTTATAAGTTGCTAAAAATCAACGTGATATAAAAGTGTGGTTACTTGTGGAACAAGGTATACCTAGAACCTTGTCGGGGCTATGGACTATTTATTGAACTAACCAAAAAAAATTAAACAATGAGTAAGAATGCAATTATCACTGGAAGCACCAGTGGAATAGGGTTGGGCATAGCCCGTAAATTTGCCGAAGCAGGCTATAGTATATGTTTCAATGGATTGGAAGACAATGGCGCTGAGATAGCCGAAAAAGTGGGAGAAGAGTTTGGGGTCACTACCATGTTCTCTGCGGCTAACATGCTCAAGCCAGAGGACATCAATGAAATGGTGAAAATTGCCGAAGGAGCCTTTGGTAGCATTGACGTACTCATCAACAATGCCGGTGTGCAGTATGTGGCACCTATTGACGAGTTTCCCGTCGCCAAATGGGACCTGATCATTGGAGTAAATATGTCGGCAGCTTTTCATACCAGCAAAGCTGTTTGGCCAGGCATGAAAGCGCGTAAATTTGGCCGTATTATCAATATTACTTCAGCGCATGGCTTGCGTGCTTCCGAGTTCAAATCGGCTTATGTTACCTCCAAGCACGGGGTAACCGGGTTAACCAAAGTATTGGGGCTTGAAGGGGCTCCTCACGGCATTACCTGCAATGCTATATGTCCGGGTTATGTAAAAACCCCTTTGGTAGAAGGACAGATCAAAGACCAGGCAAAGTCTCATAACATGACCGAAGAAGAAGTAGTAGCAAAAGTAATGTTGAAAAAGCAAGCCATCAAAGACTTTGTAAAAGTAGAAGATTTGGGTGCTTTGGCGTTATTTTTGGCTTCTGAGAGTGCACAAATGATGACCGGAGCTTCTATTCCGGTAGAAGGCGGCTGGAGCGCCCAATAAGTAAAAATATTTAAGCTATGAAAAATTGGCTGAAGACGCGGTTACCCGCGTCTTTTTTAGATTTTACCCTTGGTATTCCAGCTTCGAAGTAGGTAAAGTAGGATTTTTGACTTTAGCGAGTTTATACTCTAAATACAACAATAACACAACAGAATGTACAAAACCATTGATTTAGCATTACAAGGGGGGGGCTCGCACGGTGCCTTTACCTGGGGAGTCTTAGAGCGTTTTCTAGAGGCCGAAAGTCTTGTAATAGAAGGCTTATGTGGTACAAGTGCCGGAGCCATGAACTCTACGATGGTAGCGTATGGCATGCACATAGGAGGAAGGGAAGGTGCCATTAAGATGTTAGAAGCTTTTTGGCAAAAAACATCAGAAGCTTTTGATAAATCACCGATCAAACCCAGTTTTTTGGACAGGTGGCTGGGTACAGGGCGTATGGACTTTTCGCCGAGTTACTACATGTTCGATTTTTTGACCATGATGTCGTCGCCTTACCAATACAACTTGTTCGATATTAATCCATTGCGTGATTTATTGCTGGAGTTGATAGATTTTGACGAGTTGCGTAAAAGTACCGCCATGAAGCTATTTGTATGTGCTACCAATGTGCGTACCAGTCGCCCTAAGGTTTTTTCCAAAAAAGATATTTCGGTAGATGCGGTGCTGGCTTCGGCTTGTTTGCCGTCGTTGTTCAAAGCAGTAGAAATAGACGGAGAAGCATATTGGGACGGTGGTTTTATGGGAAACCCACCCATTTTCCCCTTGATAGACGATACCGAGACAGAAGACATTGTATTGGTACAAATCAACCCCATTCATCGCCCCGATATTCCTAGAACTGCAGTAGAAATAAGAGACCGAATCAACGAATTAAGCTTTAACTCTAGTTTGATGCACGAAATGCGTAGGATTAACTTTGTGCAAAAAATGTTGGAAGCCGACCTCAACCAAGAGGGAAAACTGAGAAACTTGTACATTCACCATGTAAAAGCTGAGGAAGAAATGACTGATTTAGGCGTGTCAAGCAAGCTCAATGCTGATTGGGATTTTTTACAAAAACTGCGCAAACTGGGACGTCGTTCGGCAGATGTATGGCTCAAAGAAAACTATGACCATTTAGGCAAAAAGTCAACCTGTAATATTAATCAAGAGTTTTTGTAGAAGCCTCTCTACCTATGAAATAATCATCCCCCCAACGTAGCAAGTTGGGGGATGACCAATGATGAGCCTAAAAGCTACATCCTATCAAGTGATATTTTGCCGAAAGGTACCCTTCTTGTTCCAAGGTCACATCTTTGTTGTTATACTTAAAAATAAATACCTCTTTTGCTGTACCTATCACCTCACTTTTGATGTTGTTTACTGGCAGAAACCCTCGATATACCCCTGACACCCATCGGTCGCGGTGAGTAACGATATAAAAGCAAAGGTCTGGATTGAATATGGCATAAGGACTTAGCTTGTCGTCATAGGCATATTGTCTCAAGGTAGTTCCTCCTCCATTAGTAATGGTTGCTACATTGCCTTGGGCGTTGTATACATAGTTAAACTGGCGGGAGAGGAAGGCTTTCGCCAAGTCAGCATAAATCTTCCAGGAGGTGCGTTGTCCTTGGGCGTTATATTCAAATACCCACCACTCCACAAAGCTGCCGCTCCCATCATTTTTTCGGATGGTACTTAAAGTCCCCGCCTGATAAGTATATACAAACTCTTGGGTAATGGTACCCCCAGAAGAGTAAATTACTTTTTGAACGCTATTGTCGGCATTATAGGTAATATCGTACTGATATGGAGCAAAAAACGACGAAGGTTCTACAATCTTTGTGAGGTTGCCTTGGATGTCATAGGTATACTCTTGTTGATTGTAAATCCCGCCTGAGGCAAAGTTTTCTATTTTGTCTATCTTGCAAGTCTTGCTTATACAAGATGCTACTGCAATGGTGTTAGAGTAGTCAGACACTTTGCCGAGTCGTTTGGAGCGTAAGCGGTAATAGTAGGTTTGACTAAAATCAAGCCCTTCTACTTTGTGTGAAGTACCCACCACTTCTTTTCCATTATAACCTGCCAAAAAACTTCCAAATCCAGGGTCGTTTGACACATCCAGTAAAAATACACTAATGCCCGCAAGCGCCTGCCATTGGGTGGTAAACTCAAATGCTTTCTGATTGCTGGCTGCTTTTGCTACAGGAGCAGGCAATAAACCAGTAGTTACTTTGATTACATTTGAGTAGTCAGAAGTAGCACTTAAGCCTACTGCTCTTACCCGGTAAAAATAGGTTGTGTTGGCGTTTAAATCTTGCACATCAGCAAAATTATCAATGACTGGTCGTGCATTATAGCCCGCTATAATTTGGGTAAAACTGAGGTCAAGTGCTACATCAAGCAAGTAAGAAGCGGCATTGGGTACCTTATTCCAGTGAGCACTAAAACCACCACTTTCAATGCTGCCAGCTGTAGTGGCTACCGGAGCGTCAAGGTTGCTGGTTTTTGCCGACATTACCTCCGAGTGGTTAGAGATTTCTTTACCATTGACAATTCTTACCCGGTAAAAATAAAGAGTGTTTGCATCTAGGTTAGGGATGATCAATTGGGTATTGGCTTTCACATCAAGGTTGTTATACCCTGACAAAATACTGCTGAACAACGCGTCTGTTGCCACATCTATTCTATAAGATTTTGCTTCAGGCATTGCTTTCCAGTGCGCGGTAAAACTAGTGAGTTCCTCGTCAGACGGAGGCAACACTATAGGTTGGGGCAATGTGCTGGTGTATACCGATTGTACATTGGAGTAGGCCGAAAAGGAGTTGAGTTGCCGCGCCCTTACTCTATAAAAATACTGTTGGCTTACCGTGACATCTTCTACCAATAAGGTAGAGTCATTTTGGGGTACTTCGTGGGCATTGTAGTTAGGCAATAAATATTGAAAATCTTTGTCTTTGGCTACATCTACCTGATAAGCGGTGGCATTTTCCAGTTTTTCCCAGTGTATTTTAAACTGGTTAGCTGTTACCTCTATAGCAGGGTAGGCCACTGGTGCTTCTACCTCCGAAGTAGTCACCGATATAATGTTGGAATGTATAGAGGTTTGGTTAGAAATGTTGGCGCGTACCCGATAGAAATAGGTCTTACCTGCTTCTAAACCTTCAACCATTGTTTGGTGCTCATTTACTTTTTTAGATTGATAGTTTGCTACAAATAATGCAAAATCTTCGTCTGCTGCCACGTCAATCTCGTAGCTGGTAGCGCCTACTACTTTTTTCCAGTGTGCCATAAAGCTCACCGCACTTACCTGGTCGGCATTATGGGCAGTAGGACGTGGTAAAATAAATTCTTTTTCAAACAAAGCGCACCCCGAAAGTATGCACAGGCCTAACAAAAGCCCGGTGATATTAAACTTAAACATACACTAGCAGTATTTTAGTTGATAAATTAGATGTTGTTTTAGCAGAAGTTTGCGCCAAAACAAGTATACAATTGATTTGTTTAGGTAGGTTTATTGACTGTGACAATACCACACATTTGTTTGTGATATAATAATAAGCATTGTTTGTAGTTTGTGATTGTTATTTGTATTGGGGCAAAGGTAGGCGGAATGATTGAGTAAAAAAAAATAAACCCATAAAATTAGCTGCAAATAACTTACAATGACATATTCAGGCCAATATTATGAAGTGTTGGCTGCCAATTAATACTTTAAAACCAGGGGTTATCCTACAATCATACAAGCTAACTGGAATATGATTATTTTGATAAATCACTTTTTATTAAAACGAAATAGTTGTAATAGTAAATTATTGCCTGGCACCATTGGCATACAGACAATAAAGCCTTTCTTGCTTTGGGGCTTGCCCTAAAAGGTTTAAAATTGCACCAGCAAAACACATCAATTTATTATTTACTAGATATATTTAGCATTGGTTACACAGAGTCTTAGTACACAACATAAGCCTGCAATTGCGGTAATTGGCGCAGGAAGTTGGGCAACAGCATTGGTTAAAATACTGTCGGAAGGGGCAGTAGATATTCGCTGGTGGTTACGCAACCAAGAGTCGCTTGAGCATATCAGGCGCTATCAACGCAACCCTGATTATTTGAGTGATGTACCAATTAATCCAGAAAAAGTACAATTATTTGCCGATATGAAAGAAGCCGTGCAAGGGGCTCAGTATGTGATCATAGCTATTCCGGCGGCTTTTGTGCAAGATGCCTTGAGTCAGTTGTCGGCTGCCGACCTTAAAGGCAAAGTGCTGGTGTCGGCAGTTAAAGGGGTTGTTCCTCAAAAAAACTGGTTAATTACAGAACTATTAGAGCATGAGTATCAAGTAAAACCTACGCATATTTGTGTAATTGCCGGACCTTGCCACGCCGAAGAAGTAGCACTTGAAAAACAATCTTACCTGACTATAGCTTCTGAAGATTTGGCTCAGGCAGAAAACTTTGCTCAATTGATTGCCAACCGTTTTATCAAGGCAGTACCCAACCAAGATGTGTACGGGGTAGAGTATTCGGCAGTCATGAAAAACATCATTGCTTTGGCTTGTGGCATTGCCCATGGGCTCAACTATGGCGACAACTTTCAGGCAGTGTTGGTATCTAATGCCATGCAAGAGATTCGGCGATTTGTAGAAACTGCCTACCCCTGCGAACGTGATTTGTATGCTTCGGCATACTTAGGCGACCTACTCGTAACAGCTTACTCTCAGTTTAGTCGCAATCGCACCTTTGGTAATATGATTGGGAGAGGGTATACCGTGAAGTCGGCACAAATGGAGATGAACATGATTGCCGAAGGCTATTACGCCGTCAAAAGTATTTATGAGATCAATCAAAAGTTTGGGGTAGACATGCCCATCACCAAGGCTGTATACCAGATCTTGTACGAAAAGGTAACTCCGGGAGTAGCCATAGGAAAGCTTAGGTGGTTACTTGCTTAAGTTTTTAATCACCTGTTAGGTTCAAACCACTAACAGGTGATTTTATTTTATCGCTCTCGTTGGGCTCTCATTGGGTGGAGGATTCTAACCGGATAGGCGGCAATTATGCATTAATTTTAGTAATTTAGCTCTAATCTGCAATAAAATACGTGATAAGGAATTGTTCAAAAATAAATTTACACTCTGAGGGGTGATTTTTCGCCTTGATACTTCGTTATTTTTATTGCCC
>NZ_CANLRP010000147.1 GCF_947493425.1 uncultured Microscilla sp.
TTTTTTCTTGAGCTACGATGAGCTTTAGCCTTTAGCTTTTTCTTGAGCTACGATGAGCTTTAGCCTTTAGCTTTTTTCTTGAGCTACGATGAGCTTTAGCCTTTAGCTTTTTCTTGAGCTACGATGAGCTTTAGCCTTTAGCTTTTTTTAGGCTGTTGGTAGTTTAAGCCTTTAGCTTTTTTCTTGAGCTATGATAGAGTGAAGCCTTTAGCTTTTTTAGGTGCATACTGTCATATTTGCGAAAAGAGAAAAAACTCAAGCCCCACAAAGCACAAAAAAGCTAACAGCTAAAGGCTTTACGAAGCACAGAAAAGGCTAACAATACTGGACTATCAACTAGATTTAATCAAATTCGAACTTTTGAAACCTTTACAATTTATGCTACAACAACGGGTAGCCGTCATAGATTTAGGAACCAATACATTCCATCTTTTAATTGCCGAAACCACCAAACAGGGCTTTCAGAAACTGTATTCAGATAAGGTACCCGTAAAGATTGGAGAAGGGGGGATTTCTGAGGGCATGATTACCAACGAAGCTCAAACCCGCGCCCTGGCAGCCATAGACAAGATCAATGATATACTGCAACAATACAAAGTACCCGAAAGCAAAGTATGGGTAGTGGCTACCAGTGCTTTTCGTAGTACCAAAAACGGACAGGCGCTTGCCGATACTATAGAAGAACGCACTGGCTTTAAAGTAGATATTATAGACGGAAACAAAGAGGCCGAGTACATTTATTATGGAGCAAAAACAGCCTTGGACATTGGCAATACTACATCGTTGATTATGGACATTGGCGGGGGAAGCGTAGAGTTTATAATTGCCAATCAGAAACGTATTTTTTGGAAACAAAGCTTTGAGATTGGCGGACAACGCCTGCTCGACCAGTTTATGCGTACCGACCCTATTACCGAGCTGGATATTCAGCGAATGAATATCTTTTTGGAAGAAAAGCTCTGGGGAATGAGCGAGGTGGTGTTCAACTATTCACCCAAAATGCTGATTGGTTGCTCTGGCACTTTTGACACCCTCACTGAGATAAACGATGCCCGGTACCCCAAAGGGCAAAGTACGCGCTTGTCAAAAACTGAGTCGGAAATGGATTTAGATGACTTTCATGACGTATACCAGGCATTGGTTTGGAAAGGTCGCAGCGAACGCTTAAAGGTAAAGGGAATGGTAGAAATGCGCGCCGATATGATTGTAGTGGCGGTGTGTCTTATTCGTTTTATCATGGACCGTTACGACCTTGAGCATATCAGAATGTCGTCTTACTCGCTCAAAGAAGGTTTGTTGAGTAAAATGTTGGGCGAGATGATGGATTAGTTAGGGGGCTTTTTTGGTCTCTGTGTAGTTTTAGCCTTTAGCTTTTTTTTGGCTATTTGTAGGGAGCTTTTAGCTTTTTTGGTCTCTGTGTAGTTTTAGCCTTTAGCTTTTTTTTGAACTACGATAGGGTTGAGCTTTTAGCTTTTTTGGTCTCTGTGTAGCTTTAGCCTTTAGCTTTTTTTTGAGCTACGATAGGGTTGAGCTTTTAGCTTTTTTGGTCTCTGTGTAGCTTTAGCCTTTAGCTTTTTTTTGGCTATTTGTATTGAGCCCTTAGCTTTTAGCCTTTTCTTGAGCTACGATGAGCTTTTAGCCACGCTTGCGCCAATTCGTAATTGAAAAACTCGTAATTCGTAATTCTAAAGTATAGCCTTGGGCTAAATTACTGAAAAATGACTTATATTTTACATTTTATTCTAGGGTTTGTAGCCAGTTTTCTGGGCACCTTGCCCTTTGGTCCCATCAACCTCTCTATGGTAGATACTACCCTCAAAGGCGGATTAAAAGTAGGTTTGCGGTTTTCGGTAGCGGCTGCCCTGGTCGAAATCGCCCAATCGTTGTTTGCCTATAGCTTTGGCATGCTTATTACCCGTTATCTTGAGCACAATATATGGATCCAACTTACGGTATTTGTAGTATTATTTGCTATTGGGGCAGTGTTTTTTATGCGCAAAGAAAAAGAAGACGCCAGTATAGAAGGAGGTCGACAAATATCGCCTTTTGCCAGAGGAGCCATTGTAGGGTTGCTCAATCCGCAGGCATTGCCCTTTTGGGTAGCAGTAATAGCCGCCCTCAAGTCATCGCATTGGTTAAGTTTTGCCGTGTGGGATTTTATCCTCTTGTTTTTGCTGGGAGTATCTTTGGGCAAGTTGGTTGCTTTGTTGCTCTATGGCAAACTCAGTTTGTGGATTGTACAACGCATTTCGTCGCTGAGCCACTGGATGAACCGCATCATTGGCAGTATTTTTATTTTGTTAGCGCTTATTCAAGTGGCTAAAATGTTTGGTTGATAATGCCTTAGGAATGGTGTAAAAATAAATTTCTATAGTAACGCTAAAATATTTTGTTGCTAGACGCGGCACGGCAATATCCAGTGGATATTGAGCGAGCTTGAGGGATGGTTGCTAATAGCAGCGCTATTCGGCTATTTTTTAACAAAGTATAGCCTCAAAAGATGAGGTTAAGAATGTAAATTTATTTTGGTACCATTCCTTAGCCTTGGCTATTTCTAAGCAATAAAAAGTGCAGGATAATATCCGACTTAGTTTGTGAGGTAGTTGCCAACAAAAAAAGCGAAGCCCAACGAGCTTCGCTTTTTGCCAAAGTGCTTATCCTTTGGTGAGTAGGTAATACATCTAATCTATACCATCATAGTTCTACAATAATACCTATACTAGGCAACACATTGCCTGCAATATTGTCTAAAAACTTACCCTGATACAGGTTGGGGTTGTTGGGGTCTCTTACTGGGTTGCCCTGATCGTCGCGCACCACATCTATATTGTCTTGAAACTGCACTTGTGCATTGGTTACATTCTGAATATCAAAGAAAACGTTCAAGCTCCACTTCTTAAAAAACCATTTTTTATCTAAACGAACATCTACCTGATAAAAAGCACTGTTTCGTTCGGTGTTCAATCGGGTATAATCAGGAATACCCTGCCCGGCAATGTCCCAGTTGGCAGGAGTAAGCGTAGCGTTTAGGTCAAATGGTGTAAAAGGTGCCCCACCCGAAAACAAGATACGGGTACCAAACTCCCAGTTATTGCCAAACTTATAGCCACCCGTCAAGCTAAGTATATGGCGGTTGTCCCAGGCAGACGCCACAAACTCATCGTTACGGTCTTTGAACTCACTACGCACCAATGTGTAAGCCAAAATACCATAAATACCTTTGCTAAACTTTCGTTGTACGAGTAGCTCTAAACCATAAGCGCGCCCTACCGACGATGAGTTTACAGGGTCGTTGCCTATTACACCAAAGTCGGCTCCCAGATTGGCAAGCGAGATTTGCTCTCTGATAAGAAAAGGGTAGTTTTCATAAAATTTATAAAAACCTTCTACGGTTATTCTGGTGTTGCTTGCCGGCAGGTTGTACTCAAAACCGGTAACCAACTGCGAGTTTTTAATGTATTTAATATCGTTGGCCTTATTTACAAAGGTATCGCCTTCTTTATAGCCCAAAATAGTATAAGCAGGCAGTTGATAATAAATGCCTGTGTTAAAGTTCCACGAAAAAGTAGGAGTAAAGCTATACGACGCCGAAAAACGTGGCGACAATTGATTGGCAAGGTTGCTCATCTCCTCTGAGTAATCGTTGGCATCGGCACGCAAACCCAACGATAGCGCCAGCTTATCTTCAAAAAACGAACGACTTACCTGTACCGAAGCGCCCCATTTGTTAATGTCTAGCTCCGATTGTACACTCTTGGTAATGGGAGCACTATTAGGAATTACTACTTGGTTGTCGGTGCTGTTGGTATATTGTGCCAACTCATACTGCACCGATAGGTTTAATTTCCAGCCTCCGGCTTCTATGTAATTTTCCAACCTAAACTTGTTTTCGATCTCCCGCGATTTGTAATCTAAAATACGGGGCAGGCTTTCGTCGTTGCCCGGATGTTTGTACAAATTATTGTTCAGGGCATTGCGGCTCACAATCAACGAGTAGCTACCGTTTTCACGAAACCAGTCATACTTAGCACCTATGGTATAGTTCCATTGCTCGGTTACGGGTAGGTTGTTCAAGGTGTAACGTTGTTCTTCGGTGTCGTTGGCGTCCAGGTTGAGCCTAAACTGGTCAATAGCCCCTAGTCCAATAATGCTTAGCTGGCTTTTCTTGCCAAATTTATGCTTGTACTTAAGCTGGAAGTCGTTGTAGGTAGGCAAAAAAGGCAGCTCTAAGGCAGCAAACAAAAACTGGAGGTAGGAGCGGCGCGCCGAAAGAATAATGCTTGAGTTTTTGGTCACGGGTCCTTCAAGCGTAATGCCCACATCGGTAGCACTTACAATTCCGTTGGCTGTCCAGCGGTCAGTGCGCCCATCTTTTTGTTTAAACTCCAGTACAGAGCTTAAGGCATTGCCCCGGTTTGCCGGAAAGGCACCCGAATAAAACTCTACCTCTCTGATAAAGTCCACATTGATCAGCCCCACCGGACCACCCGATGAACCCTGAGTAGCAAAGTGATTGATATTGGGAACTTCTATACCATCCAAAAAGAAACGATTTTCGTTGGGAGCCCCCCCTCTTACAATCACATCGTTGCGAAAAGCGGGTACTGCTGCCACCCCAGGCAAAGTCCTGATCACCTTAGAAATGTCACGGTTGCCCCCAGGGTTTCTTTTAATTTCGTTGGTACCAATGGTACGCAATGACACGGGGCTTTCGGTGGTTTTCAGAAAACTAGAGCTTGCCGTTACGGTCACTGTTTCCAACTTGGTGGTTTCTTCTTCCAGGCCTATGTTTACTATAGCTGGGCGGGCTGGTGTAACCTCTACTTCGAACACCACTTTTTTCTTAAAGCCAATGTAAGACACTTCCAGGTTATACAAACCTCCCTTAAGCCCGGTAAGGGCATACTTGCCGTCTATGTCAGTAGTTACCCCGTTAGACGTGCCCTGAATAACCACTGTAGCAAAAGGAATACTTTCGTTGTTTTTCTTGTCGAATACCCGCCCGCTTATCTTGCCACTTTGTGCCCAGGCCAGCGAGCTTATTAACATAATTGCCACAAAAATGAAGTGCTTTGTAAATTTTACCATTGCTATAAATGATTAAATATATTTCTTTTACGTATTAAATTTACTATATTTATAATGTTTTCGTAACTAAACCAATGTTGAGTAAGTATTGTTTAGAAATAGTAAAAAAAATTTACGCAATGCATAAAAGATATAAATTGATCAATGATTTGGTGCGTCTTACGGCAAGGTTTGAAGAAGAAGTATCAGATCAGGACTTAGATATTATGAATTTTACTGCCTGGCTCAACGACCAGGTGCAAGGCAGTGACAATGAAGTATTTGCCAAAGATGAAAATTCGCGTACATACCCTGCCCCCAGTTTAGATGTGCAACTGTCTTCGGTGGTGGGTTATTTGTATAGGTATGCCAAACATTACAGTAAAAAAGCCTTGAAAAACTCTCCACTTACTACGCTGGATGACTATGTTTTTTTGGCAACAGTGATGATAAAACCAGGCATGACCAAATCGGAGGTAATACAAGAACACTTGCTTGAGATTACGTCGGGGGCTGAAATACTTAAGCGTTTGCAAAAACACGGGTTTATAGAAGATTATGAAAACCCAGACGACAAGCGGTCTAAAAAACTTAAGGCAACCCCCATTGGAATACAGGCGCTGCAAATTGCCCAGGCTGACATGAGCCAGGCTGCCCAAATTGTAGGGGGTAATCTAAGCGATCAGGAAAAAATGAGGGTATTACAGATAGGGTATAAGCTGAAGGCGTTTCACGATGAAATACACGCTGAAGATAAAAAATCGCCTTTAAAAGATATTTTGGATAAGTATTTTTAGCAAACTCAGGAATAGAGGAAATAAGAATGCACAGAAAAGAAACTCTTCCATGCATGCCGTTGGGATATATTTTTGGGCTTGGTCAAGCCATGCCGCCATGAATCTGACACCTTATGGTCAAACTTGCTGAAACAATCTGCAAGGGGTTGGGGTACTATACCAGTAATGTTGTAGGCTACTCTTTGAGCCAAGCCATGGCCTCTGTCAGATTATCAAAGTGCCTGACGGGATTTTGTTTTGTGACCTGATTGACTTCTTCGGTGAGTTGGCTCATCGAGAGGTGAGAAATAAACTCCGTAGGCACTACAACGCAAAATTTATCTACGCTGGGCATTTCGAGTATTGGTGTAGTTATATTTTCTACCATCCAAAGTTGCAAATCGGGAGAGATAGGGTATTGAAGCTCTCGGTTATCGACCAAAACCAGGCGAGGTTTGGTTTCAAAGATAGAAGCCTTCCATTTGAGTAACAATGTCTTGAATTCGCTTTCGCTCATGTGGAGCGTGGTGGGTTTGTTGGTATTGTAGTGTAACGACAATTTCTGGTCAAAGAGAATATCATTAAATTTGTCTTTGATGAGTACTTCCATAGTAATTATGTTGAACAGCTAAAAACGGGAGTTTTTAGGGAGTTGAAAATTAAGAAGTCTTGTTTAGTATATATACTTATAGGCTTTTTTTGAATAAATAGTTGTTGTTTATCGATAAGCAGTGAGTCATTGATGATGAGTGATTAGAATTGTTAGACCAATGAATCAACAAATTTGCTTTGCCTGACTCTTGGGCAAACCTCAGTAATTATTGCCTGCTTTTTTGCTTGAGGAGGTGTAAATAAAACCATTGGAGCAACACAGGTATCGTTTGAAATTGGTGGGGTGGGTAAACATAAAAAAGCACAGAAAAGAAACTCTTCTGTGCATGCCGTTGGAATATATTTGTGGGCTTGGTTAAGCCAGGCCGCCATGAATCTGGTACCTTATGGTCAAGCTTGCTGAAAAAACTTGCAAGGAATTGAGGTACCATACCAATAACATTGTGGGCTACTCTTTGAGCCAAGTCATTGCTTCTGTCAGACTGCCAAAATACCTGATATGATTTTCTTCTATGACATTATTGGCTTCTTCGGTAAATTGAGTGATCGAGAGATGAGCAATAAATTCCTCAGGCATTACAAAGCAAAATTTGTCTACGCTGGGCATTTCTAATACTGGGGTACTTATGTGTTCTACCATCCAAAGTTGTAATTCGGGAGATATCGGGTACTGAAACTCCCGGTTATCAACCAAAACCAAGCGAGGTTTGATTTCAAAGACCGAAGCTCTCCAATTAAGTAACATCTCCCTGAACTCATTTTCATTCATATAGAGTGTTTCCGACTTGTTGATGTTGTAGTGTAATGACAATTTCTGGTCAAAGAAAATATCATTAAATTCGTTTTTGGTGAGTATTTCCATAATGTATGGTGTTGAACAGCTGAAAACTGGTGAATTTTGAAGGGAGGCTAAAAACTAACCAACCCCATGCTTAGTTCTATATAATTTATAGGCTTTTTTTGAATAAATAGTTGTTGTTTATCGATAAGCAGTGAGTCATTGATAATGAGTGAGTAGAATTGTTAGGCCAATGAATCAACAAACTTGATTTGCCTGAATCTTGGGTAAATCGCAGTAATTATTACACGCTTTTTTTGCTTGAGGAGTGTAAATAAAACCATTGGAGCAACAAAGGTATCGTTTGAAATTGGTGGAGTGGGTAAGCATAAAAAAAGCACAGAAAAGAAACTTTTCCATGCTGTTTGAAAAATGCATTAGCTTAATATTGATGTTGAAGGTGTTGTGCATTACTGGTTGTTAGAAAATAGATACTGTGCTGAAGGAAATATATATTGTCTATTCACTTACAACAATGCCCCTCAAGCAAAAAAATGACAACACGCCTAAAAAAAAAATAATTGAATGAGATATTGGGGGCATTGACTCGTGAATGATTTGCCTAAAACCTCTTGTACATTTGTTGTTGCAGCATAATAATGACCAAGGGTTGGCTGCCAAACAAGCTCCAGTGTCCACACAGGCTTGCCATTGAAAAATACCCTAAAAGTAATAAATATGCTCAAAATCAAATACTTTTGTAACTCTGAACGTAAATAAGGTACATCAATTTATTTTTATACTAAATGTTACAAACAAAATCTATAGGGGCGCTTGTAGTAATGTTGAGCCTCCCCTTTTTACTAACCGCACAAACTAAAACAGGACAAGTAACCAACTATGATTACCCTTGGAAAAAATACAAACTTTTGGTCAGGTTTAACCCCGATTGGAAGGTGAGTAAAATTACTGATGAAAAAATGCTTGCCAACAGTAATGATCTTCAACTAGAAGTAGTGCCCTGGAAAAACGGGGGAGCAAGCACCCAACTAATTACCAAACAAGCCTTGGCTGCTATGAAAGACTTAGGCAAAAACATTGTACTCAATGAGCAAGATCGAGGCATTAAACGTGGTTTTGCCCAATACCTTGTATTTACCCAGTTTAAAGGCAAAGAAACCCAATACTTTGTCATTGTAGCCCTCAAAGACGATCGAGGCAGCACTCGGCTATTGGCTAAGTTTCACTGGAAAGGTAATAAGGGCATTTCTGCCAAGATGAAAAAAATATATACCATTGTCGACAGCTTTGAAAAAATTACCAGTAAGTAACCATACTATTTCTATAGATAAAAAACAGCCCTTTTTGTTTGCCAAAAAGGGCTGTTTTTATGTAATGTCTTTTATGAATTACTAAAAATCAGTGTGATAGAAAAATGTAGTGGTCTATGGAACCACACCCTGTAAGTGCTGTGAACCATTGATATAAATGTGTGATTTTGTATAGCAATACAACATCTCTTACTTTACTTCTGTTTCACGTGTGCTGTGCTTGGCTTTGTCTACTAGTTTTACCTCACACACACACCTAAACCCTACCCAATTGTCAGGCACAAAGTAGCGTTGCGATTTTCTTATTTTGCAAGCAGCTTTGCGGTGTCGCCAACTACCCCCTTTGGCAATGCCTTTGGTAGCGGTCATTTCTGCTACATTGCCAATCATCTGATAGATACCCAAACCGTTGGGTTCATAACTTGCTACTTTTTTAAGAGAAAATCGTTTGGTTTTATGATCACGGTAATTGATCAGTGGGGTAGGAGGGTGCATCAATACGCGTTTTTTAGTCGTGATGGCAAACAAGTGGGTAAGCCCATAAGGATACAATGAAATATCTAACCCTCCAGCAGCCGCTTTTTCCCATTCTTTGGTAGTGGGCAAGCGGTAGGTAAACTGCCAATACAAGCCTTGAGGCGCAGGGTTTGTCTGGTTGTATACCTGAGAGGCCACTATAGATCTCCACTCGCAAAAACGCAGGGCTTGCCCATAGCTGATGCCTACTACTGGTTGCCAACGATAGGCGGGGTGGTGAAGGCGGTTTATCCCATTGATAACAGTGATGCTGGTATCGGGGGTTTGGGTTTGATAAAAAGCTGGTGTTAACCGTTTTTGGGCTACTTCTTTGCGTATAAACTGTAAATACTCTGCCCAGTGAATATTGGCTATCTCGGTTTTGTCTATAAACAAACTATCCTGAAGCCAAACAGTATTGGGGGGCACGGGCAATGTTTGGGTTGGACTTGACTGGGCAGTCGCTTGGCTCAATGTGCTTACAAACAGCACAAACAAACTGTAGATAGCACTTGCTAAAATGTGCTTTTTTTGCTTATTTAATACATTCATCATCAACACTTTATTATAAGTTGGTAACAAAAAAATCCCTTGAAGGGAAGCATGATTTATTTATTCAAAATACAATAGGTTAACGTTGACTAGAAAAGAAGCTTTTACGAAGATATGTAATTTTTGTGCTTACCAAGAACGCGCCCAGCAAGAGGTAAGAGATAAACTGTATAGTTTTGGGCTTAGCCAAGATGATGTAGAAAACCTGATTTGTGATTTGATAGAAGAGAACTTTATCAATGAAGAACGTTTTGCCAAAATATTTGCAGGTAGCAAGTTTCGAGCGAAGAAATGGGGTAGGGTGAAAATACAACAAGCGCTTAAGTTGAAACAAATATCTGATTATTGTATTCGTAGTGGTATGAAGGAGATAGAAGAAGAAGACTATCTACAAACTCTGGAAGATATATTGATAAAAAAATATCCTGGCGTAACCGGCGCAAACGATTACATTCGTAAGCAAAAACTGGCGCGCTATGCTATTACCCGTGGTTTTGAATCGGAGCTGGTATGGAGCAAAATCAAGGAAGTACTTTAGCTAATGAATATCTATGGCTATGCCGCGTTTTTTGACCTCGCCTGACCAAAAAATATTTCCTTAAACTATAGAACTTTATTTTTGCATCGTTCCTAAGATGAAAGTGATTACCTGCGGTGAGCTCGTCACAGCAAGCTGTAGCTTCTGTTGATTAATGTTGGTATTCAGGCAATTAGTCAAAATCCATCCTCAAAACCATTTTTGTTTAAGTATAACTATTCTTTTTTTATCTGTGCCTGTCCCTCTCGTTGCTTGTCGGGGCAGGCAGTAGTGGTATCCGATTTTTTTATAAAAACCCAATGCCCATAAGGGGTGGCAAGTTGCCCTTCGTTCCAAATACCATATAAGCGGTTTTGTGCTTGATTGATTACCAATGTTGCTTTGCCAAATTTTTGGGTGCCAGTCTCGCTCCATTCAAAACTCAATTGCCTGTCTTTGATTATTCCATTGACCACACTTCCTTTGTTTTTGGGGTAACACCCAGTCACTTTACGACCTTTCTGCAAAAGCGACATAAGACCTTTTGGGGTTTGCCAAGTACCAGTGAGGTCTACAGCAGGGGCAGCGTTGGCGTATACACCCCAGGCTTGTATCTCGTTGAAACAGGTAAATCGAGGGTGTCCATAGTTGGAGAGGATGGTTACACGTATCCAGCGCGCCTTTACGTTTTGAATACCCATGAGTCGTATGGGGGAGTTGGCTTCCAGAATAAGGGTATACTCTATATGAAACCCTCGGTTAGGGGCTTCATTTGAAAACTCAATGCGTATCTTTTTTACACTCCGATTGCGTTGCTGTGGGGAGGTTTGTTCATTGTTAAAACCTATTTGCTTAAGCAAAAAAGCATCTGATAGTTCAAACACAAAACTCTTCAGGCGAGGAGTACCCGAGGGCGATGTCCAACCATTTTTGAGGTCTTCATCAATGAGGGCTTCGGGAGTACCTGCGGGCACTCTGGGGGAGTTTGCCTGCCCCAAATACTGATTGGTAGTTACTACATGGGCACCATTACGCAATGCCAGGGCGTTGATCAGGGGTAATTTTTGAGAAAATAAATGAGGGGAAATGAATAGGCATAAAACAACTAAAACACGCAGCGTCATAAAAAATGTGGTATAGGTTTAAGGGAGCATACAAAAAATAAGCTACCCATTTCTAGCGATTTTTTTGTCCAAATACTTCGTTGCATTTTTCGGTCGTAGCGCTGCTATGTCCTTAAAATGTGCCTAGTCTTTGATCAAAACCATTCACCAAAACTTGGGAGACTATTTATTGCAAACTCCCTAATAAAACGAAGTTCCCGTTTTTAACGCCAAGAGTCAAGAAATTAGATGTTTTTTGAGCAGTAAAAATAAAAAAAGGGTTCAAATAATGGCACTCCCGCCTTATTTGAACCCTCGCAATCGAGTTGCTTGTTTGTATTTTTTAGTCCCATCTTATAGGGCTACTACGATATTTTACGTTATATTCAATGGTTACTCTTACAATGGCAGGTACTATAGTTGCCAAAGGAAATTCTTTTTTCAACTCATCCAGTACCTCTGTATATTCAGGGGCGTGTACAAAGTCTCCTACTTTTATTCGGTAAGAAGGTTCCTTATACTCCATGTAAGGCTTTAAATGAGGAAAAAGCTGATAAGAACGTCGACGTACCCGATAAGCCTCCGATCTGCTGCGTCCCCGGTAGATTTGAATACGATAACCGCTGAATTTTTGCTTGCGGTAAAACGTATACTTTTGCTCCGGACCATAATCAATCAATTTTTCTAGCTCATTGGTAATGTCATGGGCTACCAGTTGAGTGGTGTCGTTAAAGGCAAGTAATTGAAGCGGTTTGCTTGTTCCCTCAAAGGTTTCCTTGTGATAGTCAAATTTAACCATACTTCGGGACAAATTGTCCTTTAAGTCTTTTTTACTACGAGGGATGTATTTGGGTGTACAACTTGCCAAGTACCCCATAACCATCAATAATAAAAGGCTGCGATATTGGTACTTCATTGTTGTGATATTTAGTGAATTTAGTAATCAATTAACTCATAAATTGCTGCTTAGTTATTGGAATATTGTTTTATATAAAACTATTTTTTTTAACGAATGTGATGTGTTTAGGTTTTAATATAGAACATTTACCCTGATTGTATAACAAAAACAGTAATTTTACCTATGTGTATAGTACTAAGTGGTTATTTGTATATTTTCAATAAATAGCAGAACAATAAACATACCTGTATATTCGTTTTATCTGACTTTTTTTGGGGAAAAAATAAAAAGGGAGTGCTTGCATGGATTGCAACACTATTGGCGATGAATTAACCTTGTGGAGCTTACCACAACAAGGTAGGTTGTAGCAACTATAAGACAAAGTTTTTTTATGGTTGGAGGGTTTAATTAATAGCTGAGGTTACGCCTTAAAAGCCTATATTTCTCTGTGATGTATGGCGAAACAATAGAGCAATATGATCAAAATAGAGGATGCTAAAAGGATTTGCGTAACGCTATTTAATAAGCGTTATATACCAAAAACATCAAGTTAAAGTAAATAATTACCAAAGTAGTGATCAGTACCCAAGGCGTTTTGATTTTTACCTGGTTGAGCTGTTGAATAAGGGTCAAGCGTAAAAATAAGGCGATAAAATCGTAGCCGATAGCAGTTTCTGAAACTCCAAAACCGCCTATATAATCACCATTAAAATAATATACCTTGCCAGTGTACAATAATAATTCTAGTATGAGTGCACTGATTTGTAAGCTACGCCATTTGGCAAAATAGCCTAGTACCTCAACCTCTAAATACCTGATACATTATTTCGGCGATATTCGCACCCTGACTTTACTTAAAAAATATCGCGTAGCTATGGCTATGCTCAATTTTTGAAGTTCGTCAGAGAACAAGTCTCATCCAAAATAAATAGTGCATTTACTTAGAGGATAAGGTACTAGACTCAACAAAGTAATCGCAGTGAGCCCAAAGAATATTTCTTCCCAAGGCCTATTTGGGTCACGCGTGAAAAAGCAGCCATCTTGTTCTATGCCATCCAAGTGATAAATAGTGTTTAGTATGGTTAATCCAATGATGGCTCCATACACTATTGGTACTTTGTTGAGCCTGCTAAATAAGGGGTGGTTTTTGAGTAACCAGGTTCCCAAACTGAGCAAGGCAATGAGCGGAAGGAGTGGAGTCAGGTTCCAGAAAAAATTGATATAATGATTCATTTTCGATAATTAATCATTTTTTTTTATTTGTATCCGTTTTCTGAGATAAAGCAAGTGTTTGATCAGGTCGGGAGCCAGGTTGTGCGTACTAGCCAACGTTTCGGTATATGCTTCTGCCAACACTCCTAATAAAGGTGCTATGCTATGCAAAGACTGTTGAGGGGGCATAAATATGTCTACCCACGCTTTTTGGGGCGACTCTGCCAGTTTTGGATTTTTTCCACGGTTGAGCAAGTGGGCTTGAAACATTTTTTTTATGGTTGTACTGCTCAGTAGTTCCTTGTGTTGATTGTACACCTTACCTTGGGCGTCGGGGTAGAGCTCCAGACTGGTTCGGTGCAAAGAGGCTGACCACGATAGCGCACTTAGGGGGATCACGGTTGTGGTTTTTGAGTTGCCAAAACGTTGGTTAGCGAAATCGTAAGGAATAAGTACTACAGTGTGGACTTTTAATGAGTTTTTTGCCCAATATGTTTGGTTAAACTTCTCAAGAGTGGGTACTTTATCTATGGAAACGGTGAGGATATGGTCGGCAAATTTATCTCGGTCAAACAAGGCGTATTTTTCAGCGTTTGACAAACAAGCCCATAGCCCCACTAAAAATATGTATACAATAAGTTTTTTCATAACCTTACATTTCATTCACCTTAGCGTCTTAGGAATGGTGAAAAAATAAATTTCTATAGTTTACAAAATATTTTGAAGCTAGACGCGGCAAAAAATCGGCTAATAGCAGCGCTATTCGGCTATTTTTTAACAAAGTATAGCAACAAAAGATGAGGTTAAGAGTGTAAATTTATTTTGACACCGTTCCTTAGGAATGGTGAGAAATTAAATTACCATTCTTGAGGTAGAGGTTTTGTTTTGAGACGAGGCTATTTTTTGCGCTCATAGCAGCGCTACGGGCAATAAAAATAACGAAGTATCAAGGCGAAAAATCACCCCTCAGAGTGTAAATTTATTTTTGAACAATTCCTTATACCCTTGGAGCAAACAAAGGTAATAACAATCAACCTATGATGGATAAAATTCGTTGGTATTGACTCAATCTAACACTTATTTTTTTATGAAAACTAAATCAATTACAGCTTTTGTATGCCTATTGTGCCTGGTAAACATTACCTTACTTAAAGCACAAAGTACTCAAGAGAGTGAGTATGATTATATTTATCAGGTAGAGGTGGAGTTGGTGAGCAACCAAAAGCCGCTAAAAAGTTATTGGAAAAATTATAAAAACCTTCAAGACCTGGGGGAGTTTTGTACTTACACTCTTTCGCAAGATACTCCCGAACTACCCACAAAACATCGCATAGTGTTGGGTAGGTATGTGGGCAAGTCTACGGTTGACCGCGTATTGGCAGAAGTAAAAAAAAGAGGTTATAAAAACGCCCGAATATGGAGTGATGGAGGTTTTCTGCTAGGGCATAGTACTGGCAAAGATGTAAAGTATGGGCTACAAATGGGTGCTTTTAAAAGTTTGAACCAGGTAAATGTCCAGCAATACCTGAAATATGACAAGGACACCATCTTATATATACAGTACAAAGGGGGGGCATACAAAGTATTTATGGGTTTATATGCTCCTTATAGCCTTGCTTCTGTAAAAGCAGAGATGGTTCCCTGGTATCGCCAAAAAGGAGTAAAAGTATTTGTGCAAAAATTCAGGTAATTTGGTGTCAGGCAACATCTTTGGCACACTCACCGAACGTACAGCACGAAGGGTAGTAAAATTGCTTTGCTACCCTTCTTCTTTGTCGTTTCCCCGCATTTTGTCTAGTAAATCGTTGAGCATAATGGCTTCTTTTTCGCTTAGGTTGGCACTTAAGTTTTGGTTGAAGGTAGCCACCAACTTGTTCATTTCTTCAAGTTTTTGAACACCCTCCTCAGTAATCACCACATCTACCCGGCGGCGATCGGTGCCACATTCGCTTCTTGCTACCAAGCCTTTTTGTCTGAGTTTTTCTACCAAACGCGATGCGTTCGACATTTTGTCAAGCATACGTTCAGTAATAGTAAATATCGGTACAGGTTTGGGGTGTTGTCCTCTGAGAATACGCAATACGTTGAATTGCTGTGGGGTGAGTTTGTGCTCTTTTAGTAGTTTGTTGGTGTTAAAGTTTACCCAGTTGCCCGAATAAATAAGGTTAACCACCAGTTTTTGAAATGGATCTTTAAACTTTGCCTGATGAATTTCTTTTTCTAGTTTCATATAAAACCAAATTTAAGTGTGACTACGGTAAAAGTTGCTACAACTTTTGTAAAAGACCATAAAGTTAACATATTTTTAGGCATACATCAACCCTATGGTCTTTATATTTTTTACATTACCGTTAAGCTTCCACTTCTTGCTTTACTTTGGCAAATTGCACACTGGCTATTAGTTTGATGGTGTCGCCTACCACTACTTTGCCAGCTTCGGTTACGCCATTCCACTGTAGGCCAAATTCTTTGCGGCTAAGTTTACCCGACAGAGTAAAACCCGATTTAATATTGCCATAAAAATCTTCGGCTACTCCACCATACTCCACGTCCAGGTGTACCTCTTTGGTTACATCACGAATGGTAAGGTTGCCAGTGAGTCGATAGTTTTCGTCGTCTACTTTAGTAAATGAAGTGCTTTCGAAGGTGAGTTTTGGAAACTTTTCAGCACTAAAAAAATCGTCTGATTTCAAATGCTCATCACGTTGTTTATTATTGGTGACGATGCTGTCTATATCTGCCGAAAAACTGACTTGGCTATCTGAAAAATCTTCGTTGTTTACTACAATTTTTCCGTCAAACTTCTGAAAACTTCCTGTAACAGTTGAGATGACTAGGTGTTTTACTTTAAATTGAATTTCTGAGTGCATTGGGTCTATTGCCCAGTTTCCTGTGTTAGCCATTGTTATTAAGTGTTTGAGTGTTTGATAAATACCGGTTGCCCGGTTGTTTTGATTTTTTATTGATTAAAAGTATGATGCAAATATATGTAAAAGTATTTAGTGTTAAAGCATTTAATGTAAAAACATATAAATATTTACACTTATTTAACATTTCAGGAGTAAATGATTGAGAGTAAGCCTAAAATTTTAGCTTTCATTTAATTACATTTAGTCATCTAAACCAACAATACATTTATGGCGAAATATACTGATATTGAACAAGCACTTGCAAACCCACTGGATGTTACTCACCTTGAAATAAATTGTAAATATGGCAATGAAATATCAGAACAAGTGCTTGCCTGTGAGCACCTAAAAATACTGGAGGTCAGCGGCTATAACTATAAAGTGCCTCTGGCTTTTAAACAATTTACCCAGCTGGAAAAAGTAGTTTTCTATGGGCTTTATAATAAATTTCCTCAATTTGTATTTGATTTACCTCATCTTAAACACCTACATTTTGAAGGCTATGGAATGGACTCTTTCCCCAATGAGTTTGAAAAACTGCCCCAATTAGAGTCTCTCAAAATAGTAGCAAACCTGTTTAATAATCCTTATCAGCACTTTCCCGATTCTATATTTACTCTGCCCCACCTAAAGTCATTACATGTATATGCCGACATTCAGATGCTTGCCAAGCTGCCCAATAGTTTGCAAAACCTGGAATACCTTTGTTTGTATTACAACCAACTGTCAACAAAGTCGATGGAGGCAATATGTGGGTTAAGCAAACTGCATACGCTACTACTTACCAATTACTATTACAACGGCAAACCTTTGCCCCTGACCAATGACATTGCAAACCTCAAAGCACTTCGAAAATTGGAACTATACAATAACTATATTCAAGACTTGCCGCCTGCCATTAGAAACCTGACCCAACTCGAATGGCTCAACTTGTGTAATGGAAGGTTTGAGTCCTTACCTTTTGTAGCAGGTGATTTGCCCCTGCTCAAAGCCTTAACTTTGGAACAAAACAAGCAAATGGATGTGTCCAGAGAGTTGCACAAGTTTTTGCATGCCCCCCTTGTTCATCTCAATATTAAAAGTTGTGGGCTGGATTCTTTTCCTGAAGAAGTGTTCAAGTTTCGCCAGCTGCAATACCTCAATGTGTCAAACAACCGGATTGACAAACTACCGCTTGATATTGTGAATTTGCCTGAGTTGCACTCTATAGAAACTGCCAAAACTTTATTGGCAAAATCTACCGAAGCCAAAAGCGGTAAGCCGATCAATAAATTACTCAAACTACTTAAGGAAAATAAATCGACTGAAACTTTTAAAAAAATAAGTTTGGCGCTTTTGGTCAATGACAAAGACTACCTGAAACAGGTGCCACCTCACAGCTTATTGCCTGCACTCAACACCCCCCAAAGTGTAGTGAGAGACAATACCTTGGTGGCGTTGGAGCATCACTTTATTGACAAAACTGATAGCTTAAAACACCCTCAGACAGTTGTGACAATTATTGGCAAAAACAAGGGCTTGCCTGTCAATAAAACATACCAACAGTTGAAAAAACAGGGAATTCAAACTTCACGTACCCTGCAGGATACCACTACCCATGTGGTGTTGGGTACCGAGCCAGGCGAAAAACTGGACAAGGCTCTAGCGCTTGACCCAGTGTGGGTGTTGCCTCAACAGTTGAGGGTTTTTTTGCAAAAAAACGAAGTGCCTTATTTAATGCAAGCCACTGGAGATCAGAGCTCTTCAGACAGCCTGGACGATTTATTGCAAAACAGCGACCCACAAAATGTGATTTTAGGGCTTACAATGATGATGGAGGGGGGCATACCCCCTGCCTTGGTGTATGACATTGTGATACTGTCGCTTAAGAAAAGCTACCTACCCAGCCAGGCGGCAAAAAAAGTATTGGAGCGTTATACCAGCGAAGAGTTTAGGTCGGTTATTCGAAAACATTCGCGCAAAGCAATGGTCAATATTTTGCGGGCGTTGCACGAAGAGCCGCTCATTGATCAAAAAAGACTGGCGATATCAGCCCTTAAATTCTTTAAGAATGAGCCTAATCGTTACTATTATTTTAACCGATTGCAACGGGTGGCTTTTGAGCTGTGTTTTAAGCAAGGAGGTGAGGTAGCAAAGCTGGCTATAGAAGCACGAACACAAGATCAAACGCTGGAGTTGACGGGGTTTTACATAAAAAAAATACCTGAAGAGTTGCGTAATTTTAAAAATATAAAGGTGATGCATTTGGGGGGCAATGGCTTAAGAGTACTGCCGGATTGGTTTATAGAGCTCAAGAAACTTGAGCGGCTAGAGCTTACCAACAATATGTTTAATAAAACTGAAAAAGCCCGGATTGTGGAGCTATTGCCGCAAGTACAGGTGTTGTTTTAGTAAGTAGCAGCAAGTCCTTAGATACCGATGAATATCGGTGCAATTAGCTATAAGCTACAAGTAAAGATAACTGTCTCATAATATGATAGTTATACTTTCATATTAGGTATATTTAATTTTGTCTTGGTACATAACGCGCTCAAAATAAGTTTTTAGTTTTTAGGGCAAATACGTACAACTGACTGAGCCAGACCGTGGGACGGTACTACGGGCAATAAAAACTTACAGTCCTGGCGGAACTGCCAGGGTAACGAAAGGCAGTAAAGCGAACCGCAGAACGAAGTTCAAGCTCAGCGAAGCTAATTTATTCTAAATCGGACAGCTTCAAAGTCCCGAAATCCCGTTTACGGGACGAACACGTTCCTTAGTATGCTTTACCGCACAAAGTTTTTAAAACGTTTTTGTTGGGCTACTATAAAATCAGCGTTTTGACTTACCAATAGTGTGGGGTGGGCACCTTGCTGCAAGGGGTCACTACTACTAAGAGCTGCAGCTAATAGTTGATGGTGGTCAAGGGTAAATAATACTCCCCAGGTAACATCATGCGCGTCGTGTTGCCCATGGCGGTTGTAAGACGAGGCGTAGTTGAGTATTTCGTAACTTTTGATGGTTTCACCTATCAGGTGACTCCAGGGTTCAATAAAGTTTACTTTCTTTTCATACAGCGCCTCTTTATTAAAATCTTCGTAGTTCCATGCTTTTACCCGGTAAGGGTCACCCAATTCGTCTTCCCAATGGCTTACAATCACCGATAGCTCATTATTTACTGTGATTTTGCAGCCAAAGTTAAAGGCAAGAAAAGAGTCATACTCGTCTATCTGAGGGGGATGTTGTGGTGCTCTAAAATTGCAAAATTCCAGCTGGGTAATTTGAGTACCCAAGCAAAACTCCAGCAAAGCGCGTTCTTCGGTTTCTAACATAAAGCGTATTGGTAATTAAATGATCATTGTGTAGTCAAAGGTAGCAAAAAATTAAAGGAACCTACACCTATATACACTTTTATCGAGCAAAAAACGGTTGAATGGTCAAAAGCCTGCTAATCGCTCATGTCTTGAGAAAAAAAATGCACCCAAAAGCTTGCACTTACTTATTTTTTGGGGTAACCTTTTCAATGGCTTCTCGTCGGTTTTTTACTTCCAGAATTTTATAAATGTTATTAATATGAGTTTTTACGGTGCTTAAGGCAACAAAAAGTTCATCAGCGATTTGTTGGTTAGTTTTGCCCGAAGCAATCAATTGCATTACTTCACGTTCGCGAACCGATAGTAAGTCATTCCAGTTTTTTTTATGGGGGTGTTGCATAGCCTCCATAATGGCTTCACGTTGTTTTTGTAACTCAAGTAACATCCACCATCTGATCAACACAAAACCTGTTACTATGAACAATAGAGCAAGGTAAGGGGCTTTTTGCCAAAACCACTGTACCCCACTGTTAAATGAGAACCCAGTAGATAAAAACACCAGAAAAATGCTGATACCTAGCAAGGCATTTTGTTTAGATGCAGCTTTCATTTATTCACTGTTGGGTTGGCGACGAGACAATAGATAGCGGCTGAGTAGCCCTGTGGCTATCAGCCAAAAACAAACTATAACAAAAGGGGCTTTTTGCCAAAAGATAAACTGAATAGATTGACTTGTACCAAACTGGAAAGCCAGAGGTGTGAGTGCATATGTGAGTGTTAGCCCAAGTAGCTGCTTAGAAGATAGTCTGTAGATAGCCAAGCCAACCAACCCTATTGCCAGTACACTACTCAATTCTATTAGCCAATGCAAGGGTGAATGTATCAGAAAGTTAACTTGCCCATTAGAAATTCCAAAACTTACTGCAAATAAAGGGATGAAAATTAATCCTCCGAATACGATTTGTGTGATGAGTGAGCGTTTCATTGTATATTTTTTTGAGTGTAACCATTGTACAAATCTACGCTTGTTTGTGTAGCAAAGTAACATATAGGGGGGTGGAAAAAGGATGGAAATGTCAATAAAAAAACATCGAGTAAAGGTTTGTGTAGTAGGAGTAGTACTTGAAGGGTAAATATTTGACAATGGATAGTATAATAGTTTTATTGCCCCATCAGCAATAGTTTATGTGACGTATACAACATTGGCCTTTGGTTGATGGATGAGCACCATGGCTCTAAGGAATGGTGTAAAAATAAATTTCTATAGTTTAATAAAATATTTTGTTGCTGGACGAGGCAAAAAATCGGCTAATAGCATTAGGAACGACACTAGATAATTAATAAAAAGCAACATCAGGATTTTCAAAAAACTTCTTGATGATGCTTTTTTTG
>NZ_CANLRP010000148.1 GCF_947493425.1 uncultured Microscilla sp.
GACTTTTTTTAGTTTTATTTTTCTTTAATGACATTGTTTGTTGACTTTGAATGGTCAACCTATATTAGGCACGCACAAGTAAAGGTAACTCTCTCATAATATGATAGTTATACTTGCATATTAGGTGTGTTTAATTTTGTCTTGGTACATAGTTATCCTGAAATAATCTAATATTCAAAATTACGTTTAGCAAAGTCAAGGAAAGACACCTGGATCGATAATGCCGTTTTCTATGTTAAAACCAGACAGTTATGTGCGTTAGTTTTCGGTCATTGCTTTCAGCGTGGTTTGTGAGTATTGTGGGATTTATCTGCCACAAATGCCCTTGTAGGCACAATACACGCAAGTGTTAATATCTGGGGTACGTTCTATAGGTTGGGTTTCGTCTGCCATATTATGAATAATTTCTTGCAAATACATTTCTGACTTGTGCACATACTCGTGTAGGGTTTCAGAAAATAACTCCTGGTCTTTTACACTACTTTTGAGCTCTAGCAGCCCTTCTTTGAGGTTACGCAAACTATAAATACCTGCACTGATAGGTTCCTTTTCGGTAAGCTTGTGTTCGCCAATGTAATATTCTCCCTTTTCTATAATTAGCTTAGACAAAATATATTTATACAACCAAAGTTGCCTTACCTTGTCGGCTTTGGTGTCCGATACCAAACGCTCCAGATCATCATTGCTTAACTTTACATCCTTCTTTTCTACCAATCCGGTTTTATAGTCAATAATACGTACCTTTTCGCCAATTTTGTCTATACGGTCAGTAATCCCTTTGATCTTTACCTCTGTTGCTTGCCCATTTACCTCCGCCTCAAACTGGGCAGACAACACCGGGCTAAAAGCCTCTTGAGGGTCAGTCCAACGATTTTTGTTTTCCAGGCTCAAAATTTCAAACGGCGCTCCATTTTCTTTAGCTTCTTTTGCCTGATTCTTCAGAAAGTTAGTCACAAAGTTGGTGGCAAGCTTTTTAGTGATGAAGTTCTCTCCAGTTTGCAGGTAGTTGGCGTACTCTTCTTGCAAAAACTTTTCATTGACCCGGTTTTGCACTTCGGGCAGTTCGGCTTCTATATGTGGGGCTTCTATTTCTTTGTGTTTTGCCGACAGTTCCCGGTAAATGTCTTCCAGTATTTCGTGTACAATGCTTCCAAACTTATCTGCTCCCAGACTTTCTTCTACTACAATTGAGTTGCCTATTTCGGCAATTTGGTTAAAGTAATACTTAAGTGAACAACTAATGAATGCATTGATATGCCATGGCGATAAACCTTCTTTGAACTTTTGCATCAGTTTGTCCATTACCTGGGTGTTTTTCTGAATAACCAGCCCTTGCTCTTCGTATTCGTCAGATTTGCGAAAGCGCCCCACTTGATTTTTTACTTTTATCTCTGGGTTGTACTGCGACAAGTCATGTTGAAGCTGCAGCAATAAACGACTTTTTTCATAACCTCCATAGGTGTCAGAAGGCGACACGTGTAAGATGGCTACTTTTTTTGCGCGCTGTAGCAAACGGTAAAAATGATAGCTCAACATAGCCTCCTGGTCTACATAAGTAGGTAGCCCATAGCTTTGCGAAATATCAAAGGGAATGAAAGAATTACTTTTTTTGCCTTTGGGCAAGATTGTTTCATTGACCGATAACAAAATTACGTTGTCAAAATCAATGTTACGGGTTTCTACCAGACTCAATACTTGCAAGCTGGTAGATTTTTCGCTGTCGAAAGCTACCTTAGCTTCGCGGAATGCCTGGTAAAGAAAAATTTTGAAAGTATGAATACTAATAAAGCCGCGACGAGTACGAATAAAAAACTTTAAATCATTCAATATCTCTCGAAACTGTTCGGCATACTTAATCTCAAACTGGTTGGTTTCAAAGTTGAGAAGTTCCATCAATTGCTCAAAACAAGCAATGGCATCAAGGGCATTTTTCCAACTGCTAAATAAAATCTCGAATAGCTGACGAAAAGCAGGGGCTTGTTGGTGAATGCGGGCAAGCTCATCGTCGGTTTTATCTTCTTTAAACAAAGGTGTTTCTGTAAAGTCGAGCAATGCTGCTTGTGACAAAAAAATCTGGTTATTTTTATTAATAAAACGCACCACCTCCTGAATAAAGCCAGGGCGGGTTTCGCCTTCGGTAGTAATTTCTGCTTCAATTTTTCGCTCAAACTGCCGGATAAAGGGGTGATTTAACAACTTAATAATACTCCGGTAGCTAAACTTAGATACTTTTTCGGGTTTTGGGTCATCAGTTGCATTTTGGTCTTTTTCTGCCCCTTCTTTTTCTTCTTCCTGTTCAAGCACCACCCTTATTTTGGTTTGGTTTTGCTCAAACAATGCATCTACCAGATTAAACAAAGCCGAATTGCGTAAAGCAAGCCCCATTGTAATATTCATTCCGGCGTATTCTTTACTCAATGAATGAATCAATGGTACCAATACATTTTCGTCCGACAACACAATAGCTGTATCGCCCCCACTTGTTCCTTGCCCGTTTTTATTGGCCTTGAGCGGGTTAATTGCCCAGTTTTCTAACAGCTGATTGGTAGCCCTGCCTTGCAAACTGGCATTGGCTACACTTATTACTTGTACCTCTTTTTTAGTTTCCTGCAGGTGGTTTCCCTGAAAGCTCCAGGCATTACCCGCCCAGTTTTTTTTATATTGCTTGAGAAACATTCCCGCCTTATTTTCAATGTCCTCGCGCATATAATAATTATCAGTATCCCAAAATACCTCCGCTTTGCCTTTTTTTACCAATTGTTTAAAAATACTTTCTTCAGACTTTGTCAAAGCATTGAACCCTATAAACACAAATTGATCGTATTTGTCAGGTTTTATAAGCAACTCGTCTACCTCATTGGCAAGCCTGCGGTAAAGCATGCCCATGTATGCCTGTCCATTCAAAGTAAGCCTTTCCTGAAAGCGCGTATAAGTCTCCTGCAGGTTTTCCCATAGTTTAAAATAACGCGATATTTTGGTAGTTACCTGTTGTTCGCCCAAGTTCCAGCGTTCAATGTTTTTAATGTCGCTTAGGTTGCTAAACAATTTTTTTGCATCTACCAGATTGCGGTCAATTTGTTCAAAGTCTTTTAGTAGTACATACCCCCAACTAGTAAATTTTTCCAGCTTAATTTCAGGATCTATTTTGCGGAAAACATCGTACAACTCCAGCAACAACACAATGGCGCTCGATGTATCGGTTTTGGTAGTTTCAGTTACAAAATCGTCTATGGTTAGAATGGTAGGAAAATCTTCTGCGTCGACTTCTTGGGCAACCATAAAGTGACGCAATACATGGCAACTTCTACGGGTAGGCATTACCACACAAAGCCCTTTTAGCCCCTCAGTACCGTGGTGATCAATCAGCTGAGTAATGCATTGATGTAGAAAAGCCTGCATATTTATTTTTACTTTTTATATTGGTGTCGTTCCTAAGGAATGGTGAGAAATTAAATTACCATTCTTGAGGTAGAGGTTTTGTTTTGAGACGAGGCTATTTTTTGCGCCCATAGCAGCGCTACGGGCAATAAAAATAACGAAGTATCAAGGCGAAAAATCACCCCTCAGAGTGTAAATTTATTTTTGAACAATTCCTAAGTAAACCTACAAAAATAAAGTAATCCAAATGGATCAGGTCATTTTTGTAGGTTTACTAAAAAGTAAATTTAGTAAAACTTTTTCACAAGCATACCACCCCCTCAGCTAATTGTTGTGTACTTGGCAGGAGGGTGCTTTTTAAGGTATCTTTGATTTACGTATTTTTTGTGGGCAGTTAACAAAAAATGCCCAACCCCGTTCTGATGGGTCAGGCATGTCTGTTAAAAATAAGCATTATGCAGATAATGGACTCTTCAATAGACTACTTATGAAGCTGTAAGGGGAGGGTTCGAACCTCCACGAAGCGGTTAGTCCCTGCTGGAATTTATCCCTTTGTCTTCACCCCCGAGACGGGAGGGCATGTCTGCCAATTTCATCACCTTACAGTGTGTATTATATAAATATTTGTGTCCCTAGTAGGAGCATAAGCAAGTAACTGATTGTAGGATAGCTCACATATATATAATCAAAAAAGCTGTAAGGGGAGGGTTCGAACCTCCACGGAGCGGTTAGTCCCTGTTGGAATTTATCCCTTCAGAATACCTTTCATATTTTGCCTGATACAAAAATTGAAGAGTACTCATTTCTCCACCCCCGAGACGGGAGGGCATGTCTGCCAATTTCATCACCTTACAGTGTATTTGTTATTGCCCCTCTTTTGGGTCAAACTTGTCGCTTGAAGCTTACTACTTGAAGCTATTGAAAAAGCTGTAAGGGGAGGGTTCGAACCTCCACGGAGCGGTTAGTCCCTGCTGGAATTTATCCCTTCAGAATACTATTCATGTTTTGCCTACCACAAAAGTTGAAAAGTACTCGTTTCTCCACCCCCGAGACGGGAGGGCATGTCTGCCAATTTCATCACCTTACAGTGTGTTTGTTATTGCCCCTCTTTTGGGTCAAACTTGTCGCTTGAAGCTTACTAATTGAAGCTATTGAAAAAGCTGTAAGGGGAGGGTTCGAACCTCCACGAAGCGGTTAGTCCCTGCTGGAATTTATCCCTTTGTCTTCACCCCCGAGACGGGAGGGCATGTCTGCCAATTTCATCACCTTACAGTGTGTTTTACTTCTCCCAAAAACTTTGATACTTACAACTTTTCAACATTTCTTTACACATAATTTGTATCATATAGGTCTTGACTTTATTGCCTTATTCGCGTCATTCCCGACAAATCAGGGGGATGATTTTTAACACCATATTTCTACTTGGGTGTAAGTTGTAAGTATGTCAAGTTTTTGGTCTGTCATTTATCTTTATTGACATTACAAAGATAGGGGAAAAAGATTTTATATTCCAAATGTCTTAATAAAATTGATTTATTTTTACGTTATTCTTAATTTTATAAATTATTTATGTAGAATATCTTAATATTAATAAAAATAATGGCTAAAAATTTAGAAATCGATAATGTAGATCGGCAGATATTGGCTTTGCTTACTCAAGATGCTACAATGGCGTTTACCGAAATAGCCAAAAAGGTATTTGTGTCAGATGCTACAGTGCATGTGCGCATGCGCAAAATGCGGGAGATGGGAATTATCAAGGGTTCACAATTGATGATTGACTATGCCAAGCTAGGGTGGGATATTACAGCTTTTTTAGGAATTTATCTTGACAAGAGCTCCTTGTATGAAGATGCAGCCAAACAGTTGCAAAAAATCCCCGAAGTAGTAGAGATGCACTACACCACGGGGATCTATAGCGTTTTTGTGAAAATACGTTGTCGGGACACCAAGCATTTACGCGAGGTACTACACGACAAAATACAGAAAGTCACCGGCATTCAACGTACCGAAACCTTTATATCGCTTGAAGAGTCTATGCAAGAGGTTCAGCAGTTGATCATTCCTTGACAGGGTTTGTTTTTTACGTTTTTAGGTGCTTTGAATAAAATCTAAGGTGAGTGTTACTCAACTTTAAAACCTATTACCAATACATCATCTGTTTGATGTTTAGCACCTGTCCATTCATGAAAGGTCTGATCAAGGATGTTTTTTTGGGTATCCATATCTTTAGAGTGTATGTCAAGTAATAGGTTTTTTAGGCGTTTCCTCATAAATTTTTTATCCTCTTGCCCTCCAAACTGATCCTGGTATCCATCAGACGCTATATAACAGCAAGTAGGAGCGTCTATGTTTATACGATGCTCTTCAAACGTGACCTCGGTTTTTCTAACCTCTCCACCAATGCTGAATTTATTGCCTTTGATGGCGTGTATCGTATTGTTTTGTATATATACCAATGGGTTTTTGGCACCCGCAAACGTTAGTACTTTATTGGTTTTATCCCAAACACATAAGGCAAGGTCCATTCCATCACGGTTTTTGGTTTTATCTTGTTTAAGTAATGCTTGAATCCCTTTATCCAGCTGGGTCAATACCTGCGAAGGTGTCACTATGTTTTTTACCGACACAATCTCACTTAACAGGGCATGCCCTATCATAGACATAAACGCCCCTGGTACTCCGTGCCCAGTGCAGTCTATAGCTGCAATAATTACTTTATCGTCTTTTTGATTGAACCAATAAAAATCACCAGAGACAATATCACGCGGTTTAAATAAAATGAAACAATCGCCCAAAATACTTTTTATACGTTGGGTATTGGGCAAAATAGCGGCTTGTATTCGCTGTCCATAATTGATACTGGCTGTAATGTCATCATTTTTTTGTTTGATTTGCTGATAGGCAATATTTAACTGTTTGGTTCTTTCTTTTACTTTATCTTCCAGGTTTTCATACAAGAGGGCATTTTCTACGGAAATAGCCATTTGAGAAGACAAGATATTGAGTACCTCCAGGTGTTGGCTGGTAAACGCGCCTGTGCTTAGGTTGTTTTCAAGGTAAAGAATACCTACAATATGCCCCGTTTTGAGCAAAGGGGTACATAAGAGTGATTTTGTACGGGTGGTACTTATGTATGGTAAGTGGGTAAACTGTCCTTCATTGCTGGCATCGTTTAGCACCAGGGTTTGCTTGGTACGCACCACATAGTTTACAATCTCTTCAGACAAAATTACTTCTTGAGCATTTACTTGTTCCAGCGGAATCGACTGTAGGGTAGTAATGGCTTGAGTGCTTACGTCTACGGCAGCCTCTAAATAAGGTTGGTCTTGATTGTACAAAAACAAAAAGCCTCGTTCAGCACCTGAGTTTTCTATGAGGGTTGCCATCATTTTTTCTAACAATGACGATAGTACCACCTCTTCCGAAAGCATTTGCGATGCTTTGAGAATAGTATCAAAATTGAGCTTTTCGCCAATGTTTCCCGATTTACCTGTAGTAGTTACTATAGTTTGAGCGTCTTTATAGCCTGTGTTTCCTTGGAGCAAAAAGGGATACATCTGCTCCAACTGGCTTACTTTTTTGCTTGCTCCCCATATATTATAAGCCTGATGGCTTTGTTGCCAATATACCTGGGCTATGCGGTGTTTGTTGATACTTTCGTAAAACAAAGCAGCCATCTGTGCAGCAATGGCGTTCTCAAAAGTAAGACCTTGTGCCTGCCCTTTATTGATGGCCTCTTCATAGTAGTCCATAGCTTCCAGATGTTCACCTTCTATTTGTGCTATTTCGGCTTTAATCAGCAGGTACTTATTTTTAAAATCTGCCGGGTTAAGCTCACTCAATAACTTTAGCTTGTCTATAAAATCTTTGATTTGCTTCAGTACCTCCTCTTTTTTATCCGGAGCTTGTTTTACCTGTTGCAGTTGAATAAGCGGGTAATAAAACTGGGTAGACATATACTGAGCATTGCCCACGTTGTAAGGGAGCCAGTTTAAGGCCTCGTTTGTGCTCTTTATTGCGTTGTTTGTGTCATTCATCACCAAATAAGCAATGGCTTTGTACAGGTGACTCATATAGGTACTTACAAAAGTTTGGTTTTTAGTGGTCAGCTCCAGTATGGTATCAAACTCATGGGGCAAGTGATTGGGGGGCGTGTATACTGCGTCTGACAAAGCGTTTGCCAAACCATACATAGGCAAAATAATGTCTGTGGCAAAGCTGTTTTGGTACTTTAGACTAATGTATAAACTAGTTTCACTATGCGCTATAAATGTTTGAATGTCATCGCCTTTTACAAAGCTTATGTTAGGAGTAATCATAGCATTGTAAGTGGCAAATTGCAGTTCGCCCGATTGAAAACCCAATTGTTCCCCTTCTTTTAATACAGGCATAATATGGTGGGCAGGCTTTACAGGGTATATTAGAAAAGAGCCCAACACAAAACAGGAGTTACATTTTTGCTGAAGATTATTGTATTTTTCACTTAGTTTATAGGCAAGCTCTCCGTACTCATAACCCGTGGTATAATCACTAAAAACTACCCCACACAAAATTCCATAAGAGCTATAGATGGTAGAGAGTTCGGGTACATTGCCTTTTTCGAGCCCAAGTGCTGTAGCTTGCACAATGATAAATGTCCATAAATTAGGGTTAAACAAATAAGCGGGCGCAGCCATATTAGACAAAATCTTAGCAACCAGGATATCTTCAGCTACTTCAGCATCCGGAGCATCCACAATACTTGAAACCTTTCGTTCTCCCAAATGTTGTGCTACAGCCCCAAACCCGGCACCAATAGCTGCTTCCAGGTCGGTATCTGCTGGTATACCAAAGCTGAGCAACTCTAGAGCTTTTTTCCCAGTTTCTATAGCTTCTGTGTACTTTGCCTGTAGGGTGGCTTGTATGATCAGTGTATTGTAAATATCGGCTTTTTCAACCGAAGTGTACGCGTTTTGGAGGGTGCTTTGTGCGTATTCCTCCACTTTGTCAAAGTTCCCGTTGAGGTATTCTACCTCGATAAGCTCTTTGTGCAGTAAAAACGTAAAGTCATATAAGTTTTTCCAGGGAGCTGTAGGGAGCAAGTTATATGCTGTATTCAGGTAGTTGATGGCACTACTATAAGCGGTAGCACTCGTGGCTTTTTGGGCAGCTTTAAAGTTGAGCTGTCTGAGTTTGTCAATAGAAGCAGGAGCAGTAATGAGTGATTGTGCTTTATTTAATTGATTGACAATACTAAAAACCTCTTGTTCCAGTAGTTCTTCAGGGGTATTGTCCAGCAATTTTTGACCAATATTGAGGTGCACTTGAGCTATATTTTCTGGGGCAATTAAAGAGTAAGAGGCTTGTTGAATGCGGTCGTGTTGAAACTTATACCCTTTCTGATTGCTCAAAATCAATTGTTCTTTGAGCGCTTCATTGAGAGCTGTTTCTATTTCTTCCAGGCTGCTTTCCGGGTAAAATGCCAACAGTGCTTCTTTGTCAAACTGGTTGTTAAAGGCAGCGGCAACTTTCAGTAAATCAATGGTTTGGGCAGGTAGTTTTTCAATTTTTTTGACCAATAGCTCCACTACATTATCAGTCATGTCTTGCGACTTAATCTTGGCATCATCCCATTGCCATTGATAGTGTGTATAGTCAAAAAACAATAAGCCATCCTGATACAAGCTAGTTAAAAACTGATTGATAAAAAATGGGTTCCCTTCTGTTTTGTTAAAAATGAGTTGGGCTAAACTTTCGGTCGATTCGATGTCGGTTTTAAGCGTATCAGCCACAATAGACTGTATATGTTCAAGACGCAGGTTCGACAACGCAATGCTTTGTATTTCAGCATATTTGCTTATTTCTTTGAGGGTAGCTGTCAAAGGGTGGGCTTGATCTACTTCATTGTCGCGGTAAGACCCTACAATGAATAAATATTGGTTTTGGGCATTTTTCAAAAAAAGCTCAAGCAATTGCAAACTAGCATTATCTGCCCACTGCAAGTCATCAATGACAAGCATAATGGGGTGCTCCTTTTGAGTAAATACTTTGATAAAGTTTTCGAACGTATAGTTAAACCTGTTGTGGGTTTCAGTAGGAGGCAGTTTTTCTACCGGGGCTTGTTCGCCTATAATCAATTCTAATTTAGGTATTACATCTACCATTACCTGCCCATTGCCCTCTAGGGCTGTCAACAAGTCGTTTTTCCATTTTGTGAGCTTTTGTTGAGATTCAGTAAGTATATGATCTATCAATACATCAAAAGCTTGAATAATAGCAAGGTAAGGTATATTTCTTTGAAACTGTTCAAACTTCCCTTTGATATAATACCCGTTTTTTTGGGTAATAGGTTTTTGTATTTCCTGTATCAATACCGACTTACCTATGCCCGAATACCCCTTAATCAATACAAGTTGTGCGTTGCCCTCTTCACATGTTTTGTCAAAAGCCGCCAATAGTTTCTCACGCTCTTGTTCTCTGCCGTATAATTTCTGCGAAATCTGAAATTTATCAGAGTAATCGCCTTTGCCCAATACAAGTTGGTGAGCATTGTTGTTATCCAGGTTTTCCAGACAGTCTGATAAATCGCTTTTTAGTCCTTTGGCAGATTGGTAGCGATCTTCAGCATTTTTAGAAAGCAACTTGAGTACAATTTCAGACAAAAACGGGGGGATTTCTGAGTTGATAAGGTAAGGTGGTTTGGGCTTGAGGGCAATATGGGCGTGAATAATTTCCATTTGTTCTTTGCCCTGAAAAGGTAAAATGCCCGTAAGCATTTCGTACAACACCACGCCAAACGAGTACAAGTCGGTTCGGTAGTCAATACTACGGTTCATTCTGCCGGTTTGCTCTGGCGAAATATAAGGAAGCGTACCCTGTAAATTGTTTACATTGCCTATATCGGTTTTTTCTGTCGAAAGCTGGGTAGCAATATCAAAATCAATAATAGTAGGTTGATAAGTTTCAGGGTTGAGCAAAATATTGTTGCAATTCAGGTCTTTGTGAATCACATTTTTTTTGTGCACTTTTTCAAGGGTAGAGGCCAAATAAATGGCTATTTGTAACACTTGTCTTACACTGAGCTTTTGTGTTTTGATGACATTACCCAGCGTAGGTGCCGCAATATATTCTTGAAGTATAGCCAAGCTGTTACCCTGCTGAATAAGAGACAGTGCTTTGGGTATGCCTGGCATTTCCAGGTCTTGGCTAATTTTAAACTCTCGCTCAAAGCGTTTGAGTTCTTCGGGGCTAGGGTAAGGGTTGGTGGTAGTTTTTAGCACAAATTGATCGTTTTCCTCATTAGAAGCCAAAAACACACTCGTTTTATCGCTTTTGTAAAGCGTGTCGGTAATCTGATAGTTCGCTATATTCTTCATAGTACCTAACCATGTTATAATTTATGTTTTGTAGATGCTCCACCACAGACCGCTTAATTTTACCAGGGTTTGGGTAAACTTAGTCATAAGCAAGCCCTGGCAAGTGAGGTAATGGGGAAGTAGATAAGACAAGTCTGTTTGACTCGTCACATTATTTTGAAGTAAAGTTTGGAAATACTTCTTTCTCAAAAATAGCTTGTACAGCAGCCTTATGTTGGGGTGGCACCCCATCTATCAAGCGCTGATATTCGTCTACTATATCAGTGCTCAAATGGTCTGCCAAATCATCCCCTCCTATGTCATTTATCCACAAAGAATGTAGTGTAAAACCAAAATCAAAATCCGGATGAGTCAATACGCAAGTAGGCCCCTGGGCTAAATTGCTGGCGTCGAAAATCCATACCTCACGCAGGTAGTTAATAGGATCGCCTTCTTCTTCTATGCCGTTAATCATAGTCGTAAACAAGTAGCCGTCCATGCTGGGCTCTACTCCTGGAGTAGCCGTTTTTTTAGGTACAAACTGAATAGCACCTAAGGTATAGTTATCAGGATATTGATAATAATCTTCTAGTTTCATTGTGTCCGTATTCAAACGAGCGATTTGTAAAGGTACTCCTTGCTCGCTGTATTTCTCTATGTCTTCGGCAGGCACTATGCGGTTAGGGTAATCTTTGTACAAGTCAAAAATAAACTTGGTAAGCCGACGTTTTTCCAAGGCTCCAAATTGCCAGTAAATATTTTTGATTTCGTTGACTGGTTGTTCGGCAGAAATAAAATCTCTGAATGTATAAAACCCCGAAAGCCACGTATGCGGCGCAGTGTCACCGTTTTTGTCTGGGTTGCCGGTTTCATAGGTCATTATTTCTTCTTTGATAGTAGCAGTTTCAGCATCAATGACAATTTTTCCTACCCTACCTACATCCATCGACCCCACACATAAAATACCCTCAGTTCCTTCTTCAATAGGTGTGCCTGGCATGAGTTCATCATAACACCTGACCCACTCGGCCAAACAAGCCGCTGCATTGGAGGCTGTATAGATCGTAATCAGTTGATTATCATTGCTATAGTTTGCCGTGAAATGGATAAACTCAGGTTTTAGGGTCAAGCTTTTGGCTGTAACGGTTTCATTGCCTGCAACCAAGTCGGCACGCTTGATAATGTACAGAGGAGTATTGGCAAGTTGAGGTTGGGTAGTGATTTGGCGCAAAAACCTGTTCAACTTTTCGTTGTTAGGAAAGGGGTTATTCATCAACACATCCAGCGAAAGTTTAAAGGCTGCATCAATCAAGAGCACATAGTCCTTACTAATACTGGTTTGGTGCATGCATTGAAGAATTTTTATATTATCCCCATTTTCGTCTACCACCTTCCATCGGTCGTGGGTGTTGGTATCGCTAAAGCGAAGTAGGTACACCTCATCTTCTATAGACGTGCTTGATTCTATAGATTCAATGGTATCTTCTACTTTTTCTTCCAGTGCCTTTGCCTCTTTGCCAAATATTTTATTGATGAGATGAATAAAAAACGCTTTTATTTTATCAAATATGCTTTGGTTTACTTCTACATCATTCTTGACCGACTGGGCAGCTTCCTGAAGCTTACTTTGTTTTTGGCTAAGTTTTTTTTCCAGATGCTCTACGAAATCTTCAAAGGTAAGTTTGCTTTTGCCGTGAGTGTTTTTTTCCTCCAGTTCATCTATGCATTCTTCCAATAGCCCCTCTACTGTTTCAGGAGCACTTTGCAACAAAGGCCATAACCCTGAAGCCTGAAGCAAAGTCTTTACTGACTTGGTGTAGTTTACTGTGAAAAGCTCTTGCGTGACAGGGTCAAAGGTAGGGTGAGCAGTACCTTGAATGAGTTTAAAAATCCACGGAACAATGGCAGGAGTGGCAGCCACATAATCGCTCAATTGACCAATGGGTTGGGTAACATTTAGTAGCTTGGGGTTAAACTCATAAGCCCTGCCCAGATCGGCGGTAGCCAATAAACGTGTAGTTTGATCATTTTTAAATTTTACGGGCACTACAGCGGTGGCTATTTGTTCGGCAGCCCCCAATACAAAAGATAGTCGGGCGATGCCCAAGTTTTTAAAACCAAGCAGTGTGTGTCCGGTGGTGCCATATTTGGTAGCCTTGTCTGCATAATAAGAAGGGGGCTTTAGCAGCTTTGCCTTTAGGGTGATTGTGCCTGGTTGGGTAAGGTCAAACTTAAAAATATAGCCACCACCACCCAAAAGCGGAGAACTGTACTCTTGGTTGGGTTTGCCATCAGGGTGGGTTTTGGGGTAAGGCAGGGCAGAGTTGACAGTACCATTGGGAGTATTGATGTATACATAGCCGCATAAATCATTGGGTAATGTACCAGATTTTACTTCCAGGGTTAAGTTGAGGGTCTCGCGAGTGGAGGACACTAGTGGTCTTGTAGGGATTGTGTTTTGTTCCGACATATTGTAATGTATTGCAAAAATTGATTGATAGTTTAGTGGGTGAAATCATTCCTAAAATAGTATAAATATGTGTTAAATCTATGATGAGCAGTATTTAATTTTGTTGAAACACAGCACAAGTATTTTTTATTGAAGTGAGTTTCCGATCGGCAACTTTTTGATTGTAACAAGCCTGTCATTTCTCTTGGTTTATAAAAACAAAAAAGGGAATAGTAAATCGCTTATAGCGAGATACTTAAGTTGATTTTTTCTTTGTGATGACTGCTTTATTACTGCGGATGAGGTTTTTTAAATACACTTTTTTAGAAAAAAAATCCTCCTTTTAAAACTTTTTTGAAGCCCACAACATCTCACCAATAACAAAAAGAGATAGTAAAAGTACTGAGCACACTTAAACCCCTTGATAAATAATGCAAATGGTGCATGACGAAATGTTGGTGAATAAGGCACGCAATGGAGATCGGAAGGCATTCAACCATTTGGTAAATCTGTGGAACAATCGCATTTATAATTTTGCTTATAAATACTTTAATGACCACGATTTGGCAATGGAAGCTACCCAACGCACTTTTATTGCGGTGTACAAAAATCTGCAAAAACTGGAACAGCCCGCCCGTTTTAGGTCGTGGTTGTATCGCATAGCCAGCAACAACTGCCACGAAGAAGAACGCCGTAACAAACGCCGTTGGACAGTATCTTTGTTTAAGTCATCGCAGAAGGCAGGGGAGGAGGCACCACCTTGGGGCAAATACGAAAAAGACACCAACCGTTTTGCCAATCCTGACCAACAGTACCAAAAGACTGAACTTGAACAGGTGTTGCACCGGGCGCTTAAAGAACTCAGCGAAGAACAACGCATAGTAGTGATTATGAAAGAGTATGAGGGGCTTAAGTTTAAAGAGATTGCCGAAGCATTAGACATCTCAGAAAATACCGCCAAATCAAGAATGTATTATGGTTTGAATGCGCTCAGAAAAGTATTGAACAAGTGGAACATTAACAAAGAAACTATACACTATGAATCATAAAAGTTATACACCCGACGAAGCCACCCTGATGGCTTACTTCTATGATGAACTGAAGGGGGCAGACCGACAAAAGGTGGAGGCTTACCTTGCCGAAAACCCTGAAGCTCAGGCAGACCTGGAGGGACTACGAAGCACCCAAAGTATCATGGGTTCCTTGAGCGATAAAGACGCAGGGCAGCCGTTGATTTTGATGGATGAAAATAATGCTTTTGCCGCCATGCCTATAGCGCAAACACCTACCCCAAAAGCTAAACTGATGACGATGGGGTTTGCCCGCACCCTGATTGGGGTGGCAGCAGCTATAGTGTTGGTATTTTTGATGGGAGCACTCACCAACCTGCAAATAAAATCGGGCAATGAAGGGCTCGCCATTAGCTTTGGTAAAGAAGCTACCCAACCAACAGTAAAACCCAAGAAAGTGCCTCCTACTATTATTAACAAAGGCATTGACCGCCAAGAGGTAGAAAAACTATTGTCGGCTTATATGGCGTCTTATGGCGATAGTTTGTCGGATAAACTGGGCGGGTTGGAAAACAAAATTGTACGACAAAATCAGCAATTGAAGGCGTTACCCAAACAAAAAAAGGTATTAGCTTCTAACCAAAGATTTAGCATTACCGAAGTACAAATGATGCTGGACAACTTAAAAAAAGATCACCTCAAAACAATGGTCGATTTGATTAGATTGTCTAACAAAAATCAAAAAGATTACGTGGGCAGAGCCATCGCTGACTACGCCCGCTATGTGGATGACCAGCGTGAAAGCGACTTGAAAAACATTCACTTGAGTATTCGTACCCTGGCCGATAACACCAACAGTAAACAGTTGCAAAGTGACCGATTGCTGGCAAAGGTGATAGAAAAAGTAAACAGAAAGTCAGACGGCGATGATGTGAACAAACGTTGATTGGCTGAATCTACAAGGTGGGACTTCTAATTACGATTTTTATAAGTTACTAAAAGTCAGCGTGATATAAAATATGTAGTTACCTACAGAACAGGGCTTGGCTTGAAGCTTATCGCTTAAAGTTTGCCCCTGTCAGCAATACCCAAACCATATAATTAATAATGACATGAGAAAACCATATAAAATCTGGCTAATGGTAGCTGGGCTGCTAGAACTATGCCTGTGGGCAAATGCTCAGACACCAGTAAACCAGGCAATGGCTACCCAACTGAGGAAAGCCGAAAAGCAGCTGACCCAATCGTTAAAAAAGCTGCGCAGCCCTAAAAGAATGAACATGCATGGGTATGTATACCTTGGGCAAGAAACCAACACCACTGCGGCTTATATTAAGGGGTATGGAGTAGTAATAACGTTACCCAGAGTAATGCTTGGGGTGCGTAGCCGTCGGGTGAGGCGTAACCGCAAAACGGGAAAATTGTATGTCAAGTTTAGAGGTAACACAAGAGTAGCCCTTGACAAGAGTAAATACAATATCAACGACAGAGTAGTGCATTATATGCGTTCGGGCAGCAAACCTGACTATAAGTATACACTTGTAGATAGAAATGAAGTAGTGAAAAAACGCAAAGCCGACCTAAAAGCGGCCATGAAGTCGTTTTTGGCAAAAGCCAGTGGCTTAATGGCGTTACTGACAGGCAGCGAAAAAATAGAGTTGGTATACGATCATCATAACAAACGCTATTACCAAAGCAGAAACAAAAAATACAATGTGTTGATGCCCCGTTTTTTGGTAGCCTCCATTGATAAACAAACCTGGAGCAACAATCCAGGCAAGGTGACTTTTAGCAAAGAAACCAGGTTGAATACAACTAATCAGTCATTAGAAGTAATGTCGGGCATTATAGAGGGCTTGTTCAAACGCAGTGTTTCTCAGTCTTTTCAGGGGTACAACCGCGTAAGGTACCATCAATTAGGGGATATGGGCGTGCTCTATAGCCTTCAGTTGAACCAAAGAATAAGTGCCTCACATGATGAGAAATATGTAATAATTAAGGATAACAAAGTGATAGATTCAGACAGCATAAGGGCACGCAAGAGCGGCAATTATGCACAAGTAAAAGCAGAGCGGCAACAAGCTTACCGCAAGGCATACCAAAGGTTTGAGCAAGAAATAAAACAATACTTGGTAGAGTATGGCAAGGTGCTACAGGGTATAGCTGCCAACAAGTGGTTGGTGTTGCATGTGTCGTTGCCCAAGATGTGGTATACCAAAGACGATCCTAGCGTGCCACATAGTGTACAAGTAAGTGTAAAAGCAGGCGTACTACAAAACGTAAAAGCGGGGAGAATGACCGCTGAAAATGCGCAAAGTCAAGTAGTATTGCAAAAGTATTAATGAATTGAAGAACCGAATTATTTAACAAAGAAATACAAAAACAAAATGAAACATATTCATAAAATAACCCAGCTTTTTTTATTGGCTTTTGTGACAGGTCTTGCCAGTATGCAGTTTGCCTGGGCACAAAAGATAGACGAAGAAAGAATGAACCGTGATATCAAAATCACCGAAAAAGTGTTGTCTACTTTGTTTAAAACTTCATTAGATGACCATCGTCACCATATGATACGCGGCACAAGCAGCATCAGAGGTACTTATATTCCCAACTATGGGGTACTGTTTAGAATACCACAAGTGTTTTTTAATAATATAAGCGATGGGGTGGTGTACTTGTCTGACGAAGGTACAAAACAAGTGATGCGCGACCGGGTAAAGGTGATCAATATTGATAATTATAAATCGGGTGAGGTAATTTACTGGTTAGACAAACAGGCGGTAGCACTGGCGCCAGTAGTGGTAGGCAACAGGGTGAGAAAGCGAAAGCAAGTGCGCGGGGTAAGTATTGACAGTGTGTTGAATGGGCGTAGAGCTAAAGCTTTGGACCTGATTAAGGTATTTATACGAGACTATAGTTCGTTGTTGAGCCAATTGTCTGACAATGACAAGATTGTGGTAACCTATGACAGAGTGTTGAATATGAATCGTTTGTTTAGACAAAAACCTGAACTCAAGGAGAAAAATTCGTTGATGGTAGAGGTTACTTACAAAGATGTGAAAGCCAACCAGGGAAAAGCACTCGAAAAGAAAATGAAGGTATCTTCGCTTGATATACCACCTGCAAATAAGCTACAACTAGAAGTGTTTAAGAAGATATTAGATGAATTGTTTGAGCGTAGAAATACCGATGGCAAGAGTTTTTATAGAAGTAGTAGAAGCAGTTACGCTCATTTGAAAGGTTTTGGGGTGATTTACGACCTTAGGTTAAGAAAGCCCAGACGAAATAAAGGACACGGACACAGCTATAGCGTGACAAGTGGAAGTGGTACCGTGATTGTGAACGAATGTGACGATGATGATAACACCAAAGTGAGCGACAAACAACGCAAAGAAAAGCGTGAGAAGGCGCGTCTTGAACACCAACAATTGACCGAAAAGGCTTATGCAAAGCTGGAAAAAGACTTAAAGAAACACATGGTAGATTATGGCAGAACTTTGCGTAATGTGCCAGCTAACGAAATGCTCATGTTTAATGTGCGTCTGCGTGGTCATTATTACTACCATAACGACGGTAAGTCGGCAAAAATTCCTCGTTTGATGGTGCTTACGGTTAAAATGAGCGACTTGAATGGTAAAAGTGCGGAAAGCAAGATCAATGTAAAAAAAATATTTAGGTAACCTTGTAATGAAAGAAGGAGTGGTGCGTCATTTATTTACAAACGCACCATGTAACCTTTTTTATCAAGTGAAGTTTCTCTGGTTGTAAGTATGAAGGTTGTCTACTTATCAGGAAATATTGGAACGAAAACAAACCATATAACCAATTTAGCAAAGGGCATTCACTACTTTTAGTCCACTGTTATAGAGGCAGCCCAGAGAACAATTTAATTTTGACTCAAAGATTTTTAAAACTGTGTTTAGTACGCAATAGATTCCTAAAATCTCTCAGAAAAAGCCGGATAGTTTATTCGGCTTTTTTTATTCCCCTATAAACCTTGCCTTAAGCTCAGGGGTAGGCATCATGCATTGGTCTTTTTTGCCGTACCAACGGTACCGGTTTTTAGCAATGAAGTCATACACGGCATCTCTGATAAAACGAGGTATAATGATGAATCCATACAACAAACGCCAGGCACCGCCAAACTCACGTGCCACTCTAAGTGCTGCGGTAGATTTGATATAATGTGTATCGCCCTCTACCATCACAAAAGAATCAAGGTCGTTTACCGGGTGGTTAAACTTTTTCAGTAATGCTTGCCCTACCTCAGATTGTAACGAAGCAAACAGAAACTTTTCTTGTTTATCCCTCTTGATAATGGTTTGTACTGCATCATTACACAAATTGCACACTCCATCAAATAATACAATAGGTTGGGTAGTTTGAGGAACTTGAGTAGGTGTGTGTGTTGTGGGTGTTTTCATAGTTTATATAACGTCTTGAAAATGTTTAAAGTTTCAGTATTTTCTGAAAGTTTTATTCTAAAATAAGGAGCCTTGTACCGGAGGACGGTATATTTGGGGAGCTTTCAGGCCAAGCCCACAGGTTTTGTTCAGTGCCCGGATAAGGTAAAGTATCAACTCTGGGGTGGCCTCGTTTTCGTCGGGTTGGTGAATAAAAAGATAGGCAGATTGTAAACCAAGGCTGATGAGTTCCTGAATGCGTGCTATCCAGGCATCTATTCGGGTATAGTCGGTAGGGTGTAGGTTGTTGCCCACAAACCTAAGCACCAGCGTAGGAGTAGTGAGGCGTTGATGCAGTACATCGCGCCTTCCTGCTACATCGGTGATTACCGTGGCTACCTGATGCTGTTCAAGCAATTGTGCAGCATTTTCAAAATGACCTGCCTTAAACCAGTCAGCATGTCGAAACTCCACCGCCAGCGGTATGTGTTGGGGGAAGCTTGCCAGGTAATGTTGCAGGCGTACCGCATCACGAGGGCTAAAGTAAGGAGATAATTGCATAAAAGTAGTACCCAAATAATCGCCCAAGCCTTCCATTGCCTGGGCAAATGCTTGAGTAAAATCGCTGGCTTTGCCTGCAGGCATCAACTGATGGCTAATGTCTTGAGGTACTTTTGGGCAAAACTTAAACCCAGGGCTGGCTTGTGTTTTCCATTTGTCTATAGTGTCGCTGTTTGGCAAAGAGTAGTGAGTACTGTTAAGCTCTATAGTATTAAACTGTTGGGCGTAATGTTTTAGATACTCTCCTGTAGGTGTTTTGCGAGGGTACAAGGTGCCTACCCAGTTTTTATTACCCCAGATAGGGCAACCTATATATATTTTGGGGGAGCTGGTTTGCGCTTGCTTTTGCAACAATTGCCGGGTAGCAGTAGCAATAGGAGGGAGGTCAAAATTGATATTATCTGCGGATTCTACTTTACCAAATTTCATATTTATAACAGGTTTTTGTGGCGCAAATTTATACAACTGTCCGTTTGTCTCAAAAGTTTTTTGGTTGGCTGCCAGATTTACTTCTAAAACCACAATCAATGCATCTTGTTTTTGTTATATTTGTTAAAATCAAACTTTTCAAAAACCTAAACTAAATATTATGCAAACTGCATCTTATTACAAAAACTCAGGTATTATTCCTCCATTAGCTCCTGTGCTGATGCTTACTTTGGGGGTAGCTGCTACTTGGGTCATGGCATTTATCTATGCCTATGCTATAGCTTACATTCCGTTTATTTACATCAGTTTTATACTTACCGCTATTTTTGGGTTGGGTATAGGGGTTACAGTAAATTTATGTGGGCAATTTGGTAAAGCGCGTAACACCACCTTTACTATGACCTCAGCATTGGTGTTGGGTTTATTTGGTGTATACGCTTGTTGGGCAGTGTGGTTCAAAGCCCAGGGAGCCAAAACTGGGTTGTTCATTTCGCCAGATATACTGTTTAAACTGGTACAATTTATTGCCGCAGAGGGAGCCTGGAGCATTTTTGACTCTACACCTACCGGAGGAGCCTTGTATGCAGTTTGGGGCATCGAAGCTGCTATAATTATTGGTGTCGCCTTATTTATGGTAAACTCTTCAGCCAACGATACTCCTTTTTGCGAGGAGTGCAAACAATGGGCAGACCAGGAAAAAGTGGTAGGACCCTTGGCACCCATTATGGATACCCATGCCTTTAAATCTCGCATAGAGCAAGGGCATTTTCAGGCCATTTTAGATTTACCATTGATAGAAGATCGCTATATTCAATATACAATAGTCAAGCTACTGAGTTGTGCTGACTTTGAGAAAAGCACCTTGTTTTTGACAGTACAAGCAGTGACAGTAGAAGTGGATGAAGATGGCAAAGAAAGCAAAGACGAAATTGATATTGTCAAAAACCTCATAATTAATCGTGCAGAATACGACCAATTGCTAAATCATGAGTATGTACAAGAGACAGAGCACGATGAAGACCTAAACGACGAAGATTTTAGAGAAGAATAAAGTTAAAATAATGCATTGTGTTGAGTTCAGTAAATGATAGAACCATAAAAAAAGCAGACTTTATCAAAAGCCTGCTTTTTTTATTATTGAATTTTTTACGGTAGTCTATCACTTTTCTTTGTTGTTTTCTGAGTAAAGTCAGGGGGCAAATATCGCCGAAATAATGTGTCAGGTATTTAGTGTTTAAGCTACTAGTGTTATGTCAACGTTGTATTTTAGGGTAAAGCCTCTTTAATTTAATCCTCGCCTCTTTAGTAGTAAATTGC
>NZ_CANLRP010000149.1 GCF_947493425.1 uncultured Microscilla sp.
AATTAGCTAAAGCAGAGCTCCCTTCGGTTGGTTCGTAATTGATTCACTCGTAATTCGTAATTAAACCATTCGTAATTAAAAAGCCTCGCTTGGCGAACATTCGTAATTAGCTAAAGCAGAGCTCCCTTCGGTTGGTTCGTAATTGATTCACTCGTAATTCGTAATTAAACCATTCGTAATTTGTAATTGACTCTTTTTAAAACAAGGTGCATAAAAAAACCTCCCCATTTTCCATAAAGATAAACGGGGAGGTTTTTTTTATTGACTTGCTGAGTAAAAAACTTAACTACCTTTTTTCTTAGGCGCTGTTTTCTTTTTAGCCGCAGGCTTTTTCTTGGCAGCCGGCTTCTTTTTGGTCGTTGTTTTTTTGGCAGTAGTCGTTGTCGTCTTCTTAGGGGCAGTCGCTCCTTTCTTTTTCTTGTCGGGGGTTTTCTCGGCAAGCTCCAGACACTCGGCAAGCGTAAGCTCCTTGGGGTCTTTGTCTTTGGGTATTTTTACATTCTTTTTACCCACCTTTATATAAGGTCCATAACGCCCATTGAGCACTTGTACATCGGGGTCTTCGTCAAACGACTTGATAAACTTTTCGGCATCAGCCTTTCTTTTGGCCAAAATCAACTCAATGGCACGCTCGCCTTCTATAGTATAGGGGTCATCTTCTTTCCCCAACGACACAAACTTGCTGTCGTGACGCACATAAGGACCAAAACGCCCAATGTTTACCTGCATGACTTTGCCTTCAAACTCGCCCAGGTTGCGTGGCAACTTAAACAACTCCAGGGCTTCTTCCAGGGTAACCGTCTCCAGTCGTTGGTCTTTGCGCAAGCTACTGCGTTGCTTGTCTTCATCTTCGTTGTCGCCTACTTGTACATAAGCTCCGTAGCGCCCAAAAATCACCCATACCTCTTTGCCATTTTTGGGGTGTTCGCCCAACAGCCTCTGCTTGCCCAAAGTGGTCGAGTCAATGTCGGCACTCTTTTCTACTTTTTTGTGAAAACCTCCATAAAAGCCTTCAATCATTTTTACCCACTCTTGCTTGCCCTGAGAAATCTCATCAAATTGTTTCTCCACATTGGCCGTAAATGAGTAGTCCATGATGCTGTCGAAATGCTCGGTCAGAAAATCGTTAACCAATATACCTACATCAGTAGGAAACATCTTCCCTTTTTCGGCTCCGGTAGTTTCTGTTTTGGTTTTATCCGTAATTTTATCGCTTTTCAGCTGCAAAAACTGATACGCTCTTTGTTTGCCTTCGCGTTCGCTTTTATCTACATAGCCTCGTTTTTGGATGGTAGAAATTGTAGGCGCATAAGTAGACGGACGTCCAATGCCCATTTCTTCTAGTTTTTTTACTAAACTGGCTTCTGTATAACGGGGCGGATGCTTGGTAAAACGCTCCGTTGCCGACATTTGATCAAGGTTGAGCAACTGCCCCACGGTCAAAGGAGGCAACATGCCCTTGGTAAGCGCATTTTCTTCTTCGTCGTCGTCATCGTTGTCGGTAGACTCTATGTATACCTTCAAAAAACCATCAAACGTAATGATCTCCCCTTTGGCCTGTAAGTCGGGAACTTGGGCAGGCGGGTTAGCCGTTTGATTGTACACTACCGGGTCTATGCCTATAGTGGCTGTAGTACGCTCTAGTTGGGCATCAGCCATCTGCGAGGCAATGGCACGTTTCCAGATCAACTCATACAGTTTTTCCTCATCGCGGTTATTGCCCGCGCTTTGGGTGTCAAAGCTGGTAGGGCGAATGGCTTCGTGTGCTTCCTGAGCACTTGCCGACTTGGTTTTGTATTTTCTTTCTTTGAAGTATTGCGTGCCATAGTTATTTTCTATGGAGCTTTTGGCGGCTTGAATAGCGTCGTCCGACAAATTGGTGGAGTCGGTACGCATATAGGTAATCCTACCTGCTTCGTAGAGCTTTTGGGCAAGGCTCATCGTGCGCGATACCGAATAGCGTAGCTTGCGACTAGCCTCTTGCTGCAAGGTAGAGGTGGTAAAGGGGGGCGCGGGCGATTTTTTACCGGGTTTTTTCTCCAGTTTTTTTATCTCATAAATAGCTCCTACGCATTTCTCTAAAAACTCACGCGCACTTTCCTGATTAGGTAGTTTTTTGGGCAATTCTGCCACCAACGTTTTACCACCTTCGAGGGCAAATTCGGCGACCAGTTTAAATGAGGAGGAAGGTACAAATTTTTCTATTTCGCGCTCCCGGTCTACCACTATGCGCACTGCCACCGATTGCACCCTGCCGGCAGACAAGCCTCCTTTGATCTTTTTCCAAAGAATGGGAGACAACTCAAAACCTACCAGCCTGTCGAGAATACGGCGGGCTTGCTGGGCATTTACCAGGTCTATGTCTATAGTGCGGGGCGATTGTATGGCGGTGGTAATGGCTTTTTTGGTGATCTCACGAAAAACAATTCGTTTGGTGTTGGCTTCTGTTAGTTCCAGGGCTTGTTGCAAGTGCCACGAAATGGCTTCCCCCTCACGGTCATCATCCGTTGCCAGCCAAACAGTCTCAGCTTCTTTAGCGAGCTTTTTCAACTCTGCGATCACTTGTTTTTTATCGCTCGAAATAACATAAGTAGGTTTAAAACCATTGGCAATGTCTATAGCGTCTTTTTTGGGCAAGTCGCGCACGTGCCCAAAGCTGGACTTTACGCTGTAGTCTTTACCCAGGTATCCTTCTATTGTTTTTGCCTTCGCAGGAGACTCTACTATAACTAAGTTTTTTGGCATAATTCAGTACTCGTGATTATTGGTTGCTCGCAAATATGAGTTATTTTTAAGTAAAAACACAAATAGTGAAGCGAACTTAAACAGAATTTAAAATTAGATTAGGTGCTATACCAAGGTTGTCAAAGTCAAAATCTTACACAATGATTTGTCAGAGCCTTGTAAATAACTACTATCGTAAAAAACGACAAAAGGTTTTATCATACCAGCAAAAAGCCTCTTTATTGCCATTGATCGATGAGTTTTGTTGCATCCATACTACAACAAAATTTGAACGATTGCAACTTAACTTGCCTTTGTCTTATTTTGTTTGTTACAATTCAGCTATTTTTCTCCACAAATCTTACACCTATTTTTTTAAGAATCCTACCCAACACAAAGATTCCAGCCTCTATTTTTTAAAAAAACCATACGTCACTTCCAATGAAATAAACCTCAGCAAAAAACTGGTAAAAAAGTCAGATTTTTTGTATATTTGTTAGCTGTTAAGCGCTTGCTTAAACTTTATATCTGAAGTTAAAAAAGTACTTTTTTTAGGCCTGATCATTCATTTTAAACAAGCTCTTAACCGGGTGTACACCCAAAAATTTATATTCCAGGCAATTACGTATTAAAGTAAGCCTTATACTTTAAATAAACGATATAAAATTATGAAGTTTAGCGTCTCTTCTGCATTATTACAACGACAATTATCTGCCATCAGTGGGGTGATCATGTCTAGCCCTGTAGTACCTATTTTAGAAAACTTTTTGTTTGTTTTAGAAGATGGAAAACTCATTGCAAGTGCCTCTGACCTGCAAACATCTATTACTACCGAGATTGAGGTAGATACTCAGGATACAGGGAGCGTAGCAGTGCCCGCCAAAATACTGCTTGACACCCTTAAGAGCCTACCTGAGCAACCTGTCACTTTTAGCATTGACGAAGAGCACAAAAGCGTAGAGATTACCTCTAACACCGGACATTATAAACTAGCAGGAGAAAACGCAGACGAGTTTCCAAAAATAGCCCAAGCCGACAGCAAACTCAACATTGCCATGTCGTCTGATATTTTAGGCAAAGCCATTGGCAATACCATCTTTGCTACCAGCAACGACGAGTTGCGTCCGGCGATGACAGGTATTTATATTCAATTCAAAGAAGATCACACCCTGTTTGTTGCCACCGATGGTCACCGCCTTATTCGTTATAAACGCGAAGATGTGGTAGGTGGAGGTGACCCCATGACAATGATTATTCCTAAAAAATCTTTGGGTTTGTTACGCTCTACCCTCCCCAACGACCCCGTAGAGGTACACGCTGAATTCAGCGATTCCAATGCTTTCTTTAGCTTTGACGACATCAAGATGGTTTGCCGTTTGATCGATGAGCGTTTCCCCGATTATGAAAACGCCATTCCGACCGACAACCCCAATGTATTGACTATAGATAGGGTAAGTTTGTTGAACTCGCTCAAGCGTTTGGCCATTTATGCCAATAAAAGCACCAACCAAATTCGCCTGAAAATGACGGCAGCAGGTACCTTGCAAATATTTGCCGAAGATTTAGATTTCTCAAATGAGGCAAACGAAGCGCTCGCCTGTGAGTATCAGGGCGATGACCTTGAGATTGGTTTCAATGCCAAGTTTGTGATAGAAATGTTGAGTAACATTACTGCCAAGGAGATCAAAATAGAAATGTCTACTCCAAACAAAGCCGGGATTTTGAAACCCACCGAAAAAATAGACAACGGCGATATTTTAATGTTGGTAATGCCTGTTATGCTGAATACTTACGCTTAAAACATACTTGACAGTTTTTCAAAAAAAACTGGTATAAGTTTTATACATCTACTGCCTGCCCACTTAATTGAGGGCAGGCTTTTTTATGTTCTTTGGAGCCACACAAACGAACACAGTAATTGATTGCCAATATAATAACCAATGTAAAGTTAAAAAAATGAGCAATGATTGGTTTTTTAGCAAACCCCTCCTTATATTTGTTCTGCTGTCAATGAAGTGCTAAAGGCGTTGTTAGCATTTTTTGTTAAACACGCGGTTGCCTCAAAGTACGCTTACCAATGGTCTTATTTGTTTAAACAATGTTTCGTGCTATGGACACCAGAAAAATATCTAAAAATTTTGTTCCCAATCAGTCTTTTTTTATCCCAGAATCACGCTTGAGAGCAAGTGATCAATTTAAAAGTTCGTTGAAAACACTGGTTGTTCAACAACTCAAAACAGGCAATACCAGTGCAAGCGTATTGCAGTCTATTCAGTTTTTGCACCATACAGGTGACTTTAGCATGTCACCGCAAGAGGTATACACCCTTGCCGAAATGTTGTTTAAAGCAGATAGCCAGGTAACACGTGAAGTGGCGTTTTGTATGGCAAAAAATGCCCCCACTTACGATGCCCCCTACTGGCTCAATGCAGCCCGCCACAGCGAAACCCACCTCAGAGATTTGATCAGGATTTACCGCCAAAAGATACACCAGGCACACCACCACAATGGGGCACAACAGGAGTTTTCTGACTATATGTTTATAGCCCACCCAGCGGTGATAAACTTTGGTTGGGAGCTTGCCGAACGTTATTTAAGGACAAAAGAAGTAAGAGAAATATGGGGCAAACTGATACGCAACCGAAAGGAAAACGCGTGGCAACTGCTCCAGCTCAATATACAGGCACCCAGCGCTGTGCAATGGTTTGTGGCAAGCCATAACAACCAAATGGCGCATTTATATACTTATTCGCCCGAAAAAATTGCTTTTATAATCAAAAAAGGGGCTCCTCCTGTGCGCCACCTATTGCTTGGTCAGATCACCCAATCGTTTGAGTGCAACCCTTTGATGTTTTTGTGTCTGGTGAGTAACCTTGCCCACCAACAGCGTACCCAATTATTGTACAAATGCCTGCCTCAGTTTGCCCAACAAACACTGTCTATAGACGAGGGCTTTTTGGCACATACTATTCAAAGGCTGGGAGAAAGTGCCTGGGGGCTTAAGGCTTTGCTAACTATTGTGGCACACGCTCAGGTTACCCAAGCAGAAACAGACCAGGTGGTAGGATTGATGCTCGAAGAAGCACATTCGGCACAAGTGCTTATGCAGTGCCTGGCTGCGCTACTGGACACTAAAAATAAGGCACTTTTTGTAAAAGCGCTCGGTCAAAACCCTGACAAACTATTGGCATATAGCCAATACATTCCTCAGCAGACCTGGGTAGACCTATTGCGCCAAATGCCTGCTACCTACCTGCCTGATATCAAGCAAGTCTTTGCTCAGGCAATGCCCACTTTAGGAGATGAAATACTCAATATTACAGCACCGCTTTTTGAAGATACGCTCATTGATTGGCTGGAATGCCATCAAGCAAAAATACAAGCACCTTTAGACGCCCCAAAATTACTGTATAAAATATGTATACACCCGCTACCCAAAGTACGCCAATGGGGGCATATCCAAGCCCTTAGGCAAGGTCTAAAAGCCGATTTTGCGTTGAAACTGCTCGAGTCTGGTTTACCTGAAACAGTCAACTTTGCCAAAACATATTTTGATAGTATCACCATAGAAGACAGTCATTTTGTAGATAATTTATTGACCTTGTGCGATAGCCCAATAACAACTACCCGCAACTATGGCTTGGCTTTGTTGCAAAAAATAGAGGTAAACTCTACCAAAGAAGCATTGCTGCTGGCTTACCTGACAGAACACGCCGATGCAAAAATACAAACAGGCGTAGCCCAAAAACTTTTACAAACATCGCCATCACTCAGCCAGGCCCCTTTTGTTAAAAAAAATGACCAGGCAGCATTGTGTCGTAAAATTTCTACAAGGTGGCCCGTGAAAATGTGAAAAAATGCTGCAGGCAGCATACTCAGGAAATATACATGCCTTGGTAGAGCTGGCAAAAATGGGTACCCAATTTAGATTAAATTGCTCCTTTTTAATTGATTTCCTAATCCTTTGGGGCTTGCATCATAAGTACTTTACCCAGCTTTTAATGGGTACCTACCATCATCGCTTCAACTCGTGTCTCCATAAGCTGATCGAAACCTTCAAAAATAATGTTCCCAGACGCTGTGATGAGGCGAGAGACACAAACCAAGGCGAAGATTAAAATACTTAATTTATTCTATAATCCCTTTGGGTGTGGTATGATAAGTACAACCCCAAAGGGATTTTTGTATAAGCAGCCAAAATTGCCCCTAAAAATAATGACCACTTTATATCTGGTGCGTAGACAAAAGATATTTCTGTTTTTGTTTGTAAGAATCTCACAGCAATTGTTTATTGCATTATGGTGTACAAACTTATCACTATGTGACGCTATCAGTATTTGATGTGACCACCACATTTAGTAACATGTTCAAAATAGGCTAATGGCAGCGCAACCGAAGCTACAGCTTTACTGTGCTGAACTTAACGCAGTTAATTCGGCTATTTTTCAACAAAGCATGACCATCAGGTTTACAGTCAAACCAGACAGGGACAGTTATTGTTGAGGGCTATGCCCAAAATCCCATTTACGGGGCGAACCTGTCACTTAAATAACACTTGCTCTAGGGTGGCATCTGCTATTTGCCCACAGGCTGACACAGCGTACACTGCATAACTATATCAAAATTAAACATAACGAATGAACAGGCATAGCCAGTTGCTTTTAAGCAACTTACACTCATTCGTAACTTGTAATCTATAAACTCAAGCCACCATCATTATGGATATTCTCAAAGTGTTGAACCTGGCCGATGCAGAATTCATTAAAAAACTGAATCTAAGCCCCATTTTTTCGCAAAAAGAACTCAAAGCTTCTGACGCTATCAAAGAACCTATTACTTATGCACTTGCTCCTTTCAATATCGACACGCAAGAGTTCTCTCCTCTTACTTTGGTTACCAGTATGAACCTCCAGCACGAGATTCAACTGTTTAACAACCTGACTGAAGATAAAGATGAGGACGGTATTGTAGGGACAAAGGATTTGGTAAAGTTTGACCCCAACACCCCCTTGCTTAAGTATAGTATAAACATTCAGGCAAATGCCGGAACCAGTACGGAGGTTCAGGGCTTGAGCGTAGGGATAAAAACAGGTACTCAGATCAAGCACTGCGCTTACCTCAAACACCAACCCAATGCTACTGTAGAAGAGGCTATTTTAAAAGATGTGGCAAGCATGCCTTTTATTTTCTCGCTCGATAGAGTGAAAAAACTGCAACCGGGCGAAGCATTGAGCTTTGAAGCTTACGGAGATTTTGGGGTAGATTTAAGCTTTAATCTTGCCGATTTGCTCATTGCGGGGGCTTCGGCTTTGCAAAAATACCTGGGCAACAATGAAGTGCTCAATTTAGACGTCCAAACGGATGGCAAAATGGGGGTGAAATTCAGCGTAAAAGACAGTTTTCAGTTGGTGTTTGCCAAAACCAACGAGGGCAAGTACCATGTGTTGGTAAAAAAAGCAAAAACTACCAACAACTCGCGCACACTAGGGTTCAATGTACAGTTGTCGTTTAAAAACCCTGGAAAAATCACCGAGCTGATCAACTCCAAAATAGCCCAGCTCATGACCGCTGCTACCAACCTGGCACCCGACCAACTCAAAACAGTAGAAAGCAAACTCCAAAGCATAGCCGATGGTTCGGTACCTTTTGATCAGCTCGGCGAACTGGAAAAACTCGCTATTCAGGCACTGGCAAAACGCTTGAATATACCCCATATAGTAGAAGATGCGCTCAACAAAAGTCACGAATTGCTGAATAAACTAGCGACAGTAAAAAATAACTTGCAAGAAGACATTACCAAGTTGGCGAGCCAGAAGTTTAAGGCGGGTTTTACCTACGACTACTCCTACATTTCTACCAAAGAGGTGTTGATAGAAGCCCTCATCAATGACACTGCCCTGGCAGAGTCGCACAAAGGTTTGATACTCATGAGCACTCAGGGGCTGGTGGCAGCTTCGGCCAATAAAGACAATGTGCAAATACTTAATTATGTAAACTCAGAGTCGGTAGAAAGAAACAAAAGCTGGGGTTTTGCCCTGGGGGTGGGTAATTTCAAAATAGGTGGCAGCGACAAGAGCACGTTTGCCAAGAAGGTAACCACTCGCCTCAACCACGGGAAGGAAGAAGAGTTTGTAGTGTACCGTGGTGTAAGAGGCTATAACGAATATGGCAGCCTGGGCGGGTACAACCAGAGTTGGTGGGGAGGCATGGATGCCCAAACGCCCCAACCTGCCGCCAACCCTACGGTAGATTTGTTTGACTATAGCCTGCACGTAGAGTATAATCATACCGAAAAAAAACTTAAGGCTAAAGAACGCGACACAGTAGCAGAGTTGTTGAACCTGGCAGGTACCTGGGGCATTATAAACAATGACCAGCTCGACGCCCAAACTACGCAATTGCTCCATCAACTTACGGCAAAAGGAGATGCTACCAATGTGCAATTTAACTTTGACCTGATGATTCCCCCAACGGCTTTTAGCGACATGAGGGCTACCTGGCTCTATTTGTTACAACAACGCCCTGAGGTACACCTTCAGGTGTTGGCCAATGCTTTTGCCAGTGTAATGCCTTATTCTCCTGACTATACTTACCGTAAAGACCAACGCCTAAAGGTACAAGCTTACGGCAGTTTATGGAAACTGTACTTTGACAATGAAGGGTTTGGCAATGGGCAACATGCTGACTTTAGGTCGTATGCCAAAACTGCCGAAGCTACGCTTAAGAAAGTAGACAATGCCCTGGCAGCAGCAGAGGGGCGTTATGCCGAGAGCCTGGTGGGAGACAATAGGTGGTTTGGTGGTATTATAAGAATGAACCCTGACTGTGGCAAGCAAATGAATATACTGGTGACTGGAATGCGAAGCTTGCTGGAAAATATTCAGGCAAAATCAGTTAATTATGACCAAACTATTTCCAGGGCATTCCGAAAGATTACCCAAGGTTTTAGCCAGTCTTTTTATACCAAAGCACTCGCCCCTTATTTTATAAGTATGGCCAATAATAATCCCGTAATTTTGAATGATATGAAGGCAGCCCTCACCATTACATTTACCGACGGCGAGCAAAAAAATCAGACCTTGTTGATTCAAATGAAACCTTGATGAAGTAGTCAACTTATATACAAAACCTGAAAATAATTCCCTTGTTTTCAGGTTTTTTTCAAACTTAATACTAAATTATTTTTGCATTTTCAAAATTTAATAAATTCATTACTTTTAAGCCAAAACGATAAAAAAATCTGATGATAATCATTCCAGAATATGTGGCTATGCTCCGGGCGAATCCTTCTGATAAAACCCTGTTAAATAAAATTAAGTTTCAACTGATTGACGCCGAAAAACATAGTTGGGAAGGCAACAAAGACCAACACGCAGGCTTCCGCCAGGAAGTAACCCGCCAATTATACCAGCACTTTTCGAACGATGACCGTGCCCTGATCATCACCCTGCTACAAGAAGAAATTAAGAATTGTCATTTTTTGAAAAACAGCAACGACAACCTTTGCCGCTTGTTGTTTATGTTGTATACCTTAAAAAATGCCGAAGATTTACCCCTGATGTACGACGCCAAATTTAAACTGGGCTACAACGCCACACTTAATATAGACATCAACCTGTTGTTTGGCTTGGGCAATGAGGTGATTTTAGCACATGACGAGTCGCTGCAGCGCTACCTCGACTACAATGAAATATTGGAAGCTGAGGTTTTTTATCAACAGCAAAAGAGCTACTGGGACAAAGACCTTCAGGAGAAACCTGTGCCTGAGAAAATGTCGCCTGTGCAAGAAGAAGAGGACGAACAACTGCGCTTCTTTTTTGATAAGGGGGATGTACTTACTTTTAAATTTTCTGACCAAAAAATGGGAGGCTTGGTAGTCGCTGAGCGCTTCGAAACTTTCGACGATGCTGACTACATTGTATACCCCACCAACTTTCATGAAGCTACTCTCCAACCTCCGCTGGAAAACTTACATATCTATGGCAGACGGATCAAATCGCTTAACATGGGCAACCCTTTCGAGCAATCTATTAAAACGGCAGAAGATGGCAACTCTTTAGAAAAAAGTCATAAAACCATGTTGGTGAGCATTACTATAGCACACTCGGTACTGGCACATTTTCAAGCCAGGCTCACCCCCATTGCGTCGTTGCCCCAGGTAGTATACAAAGGCACCCACCACCTGGCACGGGTTACCAGTTGGGCAGAACTGGAAATGCACCTCAACAACTTGGTGCAGGGCAACTACCCTACCTTTGAGGTAGTAAATATCGACGGTTTTTTACAAGATTAAAAAAATGCGCCAAAAGGTAATCTTTTTATTGTTAACAGGTGGGCTGTTTGCTTGTGAATGTCTGGAGACAACCCAAGGCATAGTGCTTGACTATGCCTCTAAAACGCCCTTGGCAAAAGTACACATCTACCCTGTAAGGCGCACACAACGGGCGCGCCTCACTGATAGTTCAGGCAGGTTTGAAATAAGCTTTGTTTCAGGTTTTTTTGAAAAAAACGGTTGCAAAAAAACAATGACGCTGGTCTTGTCGAAACCGGGGTATGACTCGCTTCGGATAACCCTTAAAAATCAACGTCCAGGAGCTTCGCCCGATACGCTTTTCCTGCGCGGCAGCCAAGACGACTAAAAAGCGCCGCTTATGTTGCCAGGTAGAAGCAAGCTTTGCCTACGCCAAACATCGCCACTTGGTTCCTTCAACTGGTGAGTTGCTTCTTTCTTTTTCTAATTTGAGAATGACGCTGCTTACTGACTTGCTGTTGAACGAAACCTGGGTTATATTGGCCATATAAGGCTTTAAGCCAGCACCCCAAACAATTTTTTCATGGCATCTTTAAACGACGCATCATACGAAAACTTGTTCAAGTTATATATGCCTTGTTTTTTGTCTTTTTTGGTTTCACTCAAAAAGTGGATGGTTTCGCCTCCGTCTAAGAAACTAAACCTAAAAGTAAGCCCAGTAGGTTTAAAGCTCACCCGGTTGTTTTTGGGTACTGCATAAGCACCACCAACCACTCCTTTTCTTCCAACGAGGCTCCATTGTTTTGGAACACTAAGGTAGATTTAGTCATAAAAGCATACGCTTGTACATCCTTAGGCACGCTTAACTTCTTTCTAAATAATAGCCTCAATAGTTTTGCGTTCCCCGTAAGCCAAGGTAGACAGCCTGTCTTATACTACAATGTTATCAATGCGTACCTGGGCGGAACGGGGAGGTGGCGGGTTTTTCGGGCAAGGAGCTGGCGATGGTTCAGCAAGGTGAGTTGATCCCCTTTTTTGAGATCGCTTGCGGATATCCACTTACCATTGACAAGGGGTGTTCAGGTGTTACCCACAAAGTATCGGCAATGGTGTATACTCCGATCAGAGTAGAGGATTGTTTGATGATGGTGTGGGTGACTCTGCCCAACGCTTCTTGCTTGGTAATGGCATCAAAGGCTCTTACCGTGTCTTCAGGCAGTACATCCTCAATGTTTTTCTGGTGGTAGCCACGTAGCCATACTTTGGTGCCTGCTACAAAACAAGCGGTTTTGGCAAAACGTACGTTGTTGTTGCGCACCAGGGTATACTTGTATTCCTGGGGTTTGCCCGCCAGTTGGAGATTGGCCGCCCAATTGCCTACCAGGGTAGCCTAACCTTGTAGGAGTTGTGTTTGATAATCACATACAAGAATGTTTGCATCAGCTAAGATATTTCATTATTTTTATGCCAGCTGCCATTTATACTTTGATGATATTTGTACCAAGGCTTGTCAAGATAACGTAAAAAGTATACACACCATCTATTAATAGTCTCTCTCAAAGAAGGGTATTCGCTAATTCCCTGAATATAATTATCAAATTGCTCAGATAAGCTAGAAAAATCTGTAAGTTCAATTTCACCATTTCCCTCGCTCAAAAGCTTTATTTCCCGTTCCTGAAAGGCCTTTTCAAGCTCTATAGCAAACAAGTCAGAATACAAAATCACCTTACCTTTGTGAGAAGATATAGATTTAATCTGTATAATGCTATTGCTAAATAAGCATCTTACTCTGCTAAAAGTAACAAAACGTTCATCTTTTTCTCCTACATCAAAATAAAAATAGACATGGTTGAAATCCCTTTCAGAAGGATAAAATAAATCCCAACAAGGAGCACGTAGTGAAGAATCATAGAACTTTGTTTGTTTATAGCTATCTCCTATTTTATCAGTGAATTGAATATAATCCCCAACAGTTATTAATGTATTATCTTGAAGTTGAATTTGCTCTTTCATTTCTCCTTTAAGTTCACCATCCCAACAAATCTCTTCTTCATCGAAAAGAGCTTTTTCTTCGTCCAACTTGCCAGAATAATCTTCCATCTCTTGCAACAAAGTACCCAGCCCCTCAACTAGGCTCATACTCTTATTTTGTTTATAGGAATAATGATCTAATTGCTCAATCCAAGTGTTATATTCAATATTAATTTGGTGCACTTTATTTAGGTACAAACTAACTCGCTCCTCAAAACCTTTATCATCCTTACCTGATAGGTATCCTTTAATAAAGGAGGTATAGTTGTTTTTATTCCTTTGTGGGAGTTGATAATCTACCCACATCAACTTTTCAATATCTTTCTTATATGAAGTCATATTTTCTATAAAATCAAAAATGAATACCATATGCACCCTTGAATGATCGTCTACCTTTATCTTTCACATATTTCTGATATTTATTAATGGCATCTTGTATTTCTTGAACTTTAGAGGCAGGCAGAGGTTGACTACCTCCTCGAAACTCAACAGCTCCCTTAGCTATCAACTCGTTATCGGCCAGGTAACGTAATTCTGTCATAGAACTACCCGCAAAAAATGGATGTTGAGGGTCATACAGTGCCCTAAAATCATCAATCAGGTCTGTATGATAATATATCTTCCCCCCACAACTATAAGATTTCTTAATGGTTTTTGCTACTGGTTTTAACCATTCATCCATTGGCATTGGCTTTTTTGGATCTGTTGCTTTAATAACATCACTTTGCACGGCTACTTTACCTATCTTAACATATTTTAGCTCTTGAGTAAGCGAGTTAAAATCCTTCATAACCTCTTTGTGACCATCTGAGGCTTCAGTCAAAATATAAAAAGGCTCCCTACACTCATTATTATGCACCAACACCCCCACATTCCCCACGTAATAATTATGGTATTTCGCCACAGTAAAGTTATACACTGTAGCCACCGTGTCTTTTACTACAATGTTATCAATGCGTACCTGGGCGGAGCGGGGCAGGTGGCGGGTTTTACGGGCAAGGAGCTGACGGTGGTTAAGTAGAGCCAGTTGGTCACCTTTTTTGAGATCGCCTGCGGGCACCCACCTTCCATTGACATAAAAAGGATGTTCAGGCGTTACCCACAAGGTATCGGCAACAGTGTATACTCCTATCAGGGTAGAGGATTGTTTGATGATCGTGTGGGTGATTCTGCCCAGCACTTCTTGCTTGGTAATGGCATCAAAAGTTATGACTGTGTCTTCGGGGAGTACATCCTCAATGTTTTTTAGGTGGTAGCCGCGTAGCCATACTTTGGTCCCTGCCACAAAACAAGCGGTTTTGGCAAAACGTACGTTGTTGTTGCGCACCAGGGTATACTTGTATTCCTGGGGTTTGCCCGCCAGTTGGAGATTGGCCGCCCAATTGCCTACCAGGGTAGCCTAATCTTGTAAGAGTTGTGTTTGATAATCACATACAAGGATGTTTGCATCAGCTAAGATATTTCATTATTTTTATGCCAGCTACCATTTATACTTTGATGATATTTATACCACTTTTTATTACTTAATGGCAAGCGTAGGAAAACATCTCTGTTAAAAAGTTCTTGCGCCGTCAATATTCCCATGGAATAATACTGAAACTCCTCAGATACTCTAGCTAGGTCAAGAATTTTCTCCCTATTTTGACTATCCACAATAAATACTTCTTCCTTCTGTAGTGCGTTTTCCATATTTATTTTGAATATGTCTGTATAAACTATTAAACAACCATCATTTATAGAGATTGCTTTAACTTTTGAGATAGTGTCGCTAAACAAGCGTCTCACTCTTCCAAAGTTAGTAATAAAATTATCTTCAGAATCAGCATAGAAATACACTTCTTCAAAATCTTTTTGGGAAGGATATAATAAATCCCAGGAAGGAGCCCGTAAAGAAGCATCATAAAAACGACAAGCTTTGTAATCTTCGCCAATTTTATCTGCTAATTGTATCAGGTCACCAACTTTTACAATGGTTCCGTCTTTTAGCTTTCCTTGCCCTTGCTCTATCCCTTTGTGTTCATCCAGAATAGTAAAATTATCTCTTATTTCTTGGCGTTCGTGTTTAAGCACCCCACGAAAGTGGTCCAGTTCATCTAATACATTAACAAGTCCATCAACAAGGTTAAAGGATTCATTTTGCTTAAAAGCATAATGATCTAATTGCTCAATCCAAGTATTATGTTCAATATTAATTTGATGTACCCTATTTAAGTATAAACTAACCTGCTCTTCAAAATCTTTATCATTCTTACCTAGTAGATATCCTTTAATAAAGGAGATATAGTTATTTTTATTCCTTTGTGGGAGTTGATAATCAGCTACACTTAAGCTTTCAATATCTTTTTGATAAGACATACAGTACTTTTATTTAAAATAAATATTAAATTTTCCCCGAAAAGACCTCTTGTCTGGATCTTTTGCCACAAACTTTTTATATTTGTTAATGGCATCATTCAGATCTTTAGCTTTATTAGCAGGCAATGGATTATACCCTAAACGAAAATGAACAACTCCTTTATCACATAATCCATTATCTATTAGATACCTTAGCTCAGTAATAGAACCTCCCTTATGATTAGGGCTTTTTCGATCATATAATGCCTTAAAGTCAGTGAGCAAATCTAAATGATAATAAATTGTTCCCCCACGGTCATATGATTTTTTTACAGACTTAGCAACTAACGGCAGCCAATCATCTAACTTAGACAATTGCAATAAATCATCCCTTGTTATAAAGCCTCTTAAATAAAAGTCGTGAAAGCTTGTGCTATTCAATGCTTTTGCAAAGTATGGAATATCTGCTTCTCTCGAACCTAAAGATACACTAATAGGAGGGTTGGGTTTGTTCATAAACATTACAAATCTTTGTGCCCTAAAATACATTCTCACCTTGCTTGATTTAGCAAAATCTAACCAAGGCTCATTGCTTTTAAAAAACGCTTTCCTTGCCCAAGTCATAATTTCAAAGAATACTTTTTCACGTGCAGAGTAAACTTTATTTCCTAAAGCGTTTCGAACTTTATCTCACAACGTAGATTTTAATGCATTATTCAAAGCTGTTTTTCGACTATCTTTCCAACTATCTACCATGACTTGTATATCCTTCCAAGTATTATATCCTCCAACCTTCCTTACAACCTCTATATTATCAGCTACCCTCTGAAGTGTTCCAAGATCAGTTTTCAAAGACTTTTCATCTGCAATATACAGCTCCTTCCACCCCTCAACTAAAATCGGGTCACCAAAAACTTTTTTAGCCAGGTTTTTATCCCCCATATCATCTACAAAAACCTTTTCTAGCTTTGTATCCTTCCAGCCTTGCACCTTGATTTTTACTTTGCTTAAATTTTGGTGATTGGCAAATCTATCCCACAAATTATCACAATCATTGTTATGCACCAACACCCCTGCATCCCCCACATAATAATTATGATGTTTAGCCACAGTAAAGTTGTACACTATAGCAACTGTATCTTTTACAACAATGCTATCAACATACAATTCATTGGAACGAGGCAAGTGACGAGTTTTATGGGCAAGGAACTGACTTTGATCCAGTAAGGTTAATTTGTAACCTTTTTTGAGATTGCCAGCTGGTATCCACCTTCCATTGACGTAAAAAGGATGCTCAGGCGTTACCCACAAGGTATCGGCAATGGTGTATACTCCGATCAGGGTAGAGGATTGTTTGATGATGGTGTGGGTGACTCTGCCCAGCACCTCTTGCTTGGTAATGGCATCAAAAGCTCTTACTGTGTCTTCGGGGAGTACGTCTTCGATATTTTTCTGGCTATAGTCATGTAGCCATACTTTAGTGCCTGCCACAAAACAAGCAGTTTTGGCAAAGCGTACGTTGTTGTTGCGCACCAGGGTATACTTGTATTCCTGAGGTTTGCCTGCTAATTTGAGGTTTGCCGCCCAATTCCCCACCAGGGTTTTTTGCCCAGCCTTGTCTATCTCGGCTTGGGGTTTCTCTTTTAAGGCTTTGAAATCACTCATTTTAACGCCCGCTGCTGCCTCTGCCACAATTACGCTCACGCTTCTTTTCGTAGGGCTTGCTTTGCCTTCTACTACTGCATTTCGCCCCCTATTACTTAAACTCTCAACCTGCTTAGAAGGAAGTTTTATGAATCATAAACAGGATATGAGCCTTTGTCTTTCCAATCAAAATAACCATCATTCCAAATTTTTCCATCAAGAATTTTTTTGAGTTCTTTGTATTTAAAAACCTTGCCCAAAAAAGAGAAAAAGCCTAAAACCTGTTGTTCAAACTCCGTAGAGTACGTTGTAAGTTTAAATGGATTTTTTTTAAATAAATAGCCATTATTCCATAGCCAATATTCTAGATTAAATGTAGGTTCAACAAAATCGTTTGCATCATCTTCACTATAGTCTTCTTTTTTCAAATAGACGGATAGCCAGATAGATTCCCCAATATGTAAGTTAATCTCTACACCCCTATTACTCTTTAAAAACTTGTATCCATAACTTTTGATCTCTTGTGAAGATTCAAATGAATCTTCCTGCTCTTGATAGTCCAAGTTTAGTTGGGATATAACTTGTTGCTTTAACATTAGTAATTTAAAAGAATCAACTTTATTAAGCTCTTCCATACTATCTATACTTTAAAATTATTTTCCAAATAGTGTAAATTTCTCCATATCGTAAAAGGCACTTTTATCTGTTAAGCGATTTGGATTACCTATATCAATAACTGTATACCCCTGAGCCTTTAAAGCTTCTGCCCAATCTTTATTTTGTTTAAAAGCTAGTGTTTTCTGGACTTCATCATAAGTTAAAAAACGCCCTAACCTTTGTACTTCTCGATCCATTTGCTTAGTTGCTTGAGAAGTCAAATAAGGTAGTTTATCTTGCTGAATTTTTATGAAGAGTCTTGTATCGTAACCAATTGTACGTAAAGTTTTGGCATAATCTACAACACCATATTGCCTAATCATTTTATTAATATTATTAGGATCTTTTCTCATCTTCCCTCCCATAGATTGTCCAATAACAGCTATTTTATTTTTATTCATATTTCCTATGACCACGTTTTCGGCTTTGATGATAATACCATCGAATTTAAGTTCAAATGCCATGAAAAACTTCTTAGTAAAAAACTTATCACCTGCCTGATTAGCAATAAGTTTAAAATTAACTCGCGGCCCTTTTAAATCTTTGACAGGTATTGCATTATTATCAACAATTCTAACTCTTGGGCTTGATTTAGTTGCTGTGTACTTTACATTGTTTATTGTACCAATAGCATTATCTACAGTCTTTAGGTTATCTATAAATTTTTGTGCGTTTTTATGTCCGTCTAATATTTTACTTAACGCCTCATATCCGCTTTTTCCGCTGTAACTAACCTTAGACTCAATTTTAACAAGTGTTTCAAGATTACCAATTTTTTTCCTTAAATTTGGTTTTTTGGCTAACGCGTCCCAAGCACCCATTTGTATTTTCCCATTGGTTACTTTACCAACTTGTGTACCATCAGCCAAAATTTTACATTCTTGGCCTGATTTCGCCCCAGAAAATTTAAAGTTATTTTTCCCTATTAACTCATCTGCTTTCTTCAGGTTATCAACAAACTTTTGCACGCTTTTATGTCCGCTTAAAACTTCTTCTAAAGCTTCTTTTCCGGCTTTACCATTGTAGTTAAACTTATCTTTAACCTTATTCAGTGTTTCAAGATTAGCGATTTTCTTTCTTAATTGAGGCTTTTTGCTTAGAATTGCCCATCCCTCCACTAGCTTAGGCTCACCAAAAACTTTGTTAGCCAGGTTTTTATCCCCCATATCATCTACAAAAGCTTTTTCCAGCTTTGTATCCTTCCAGCCTTGTACCTTTGCTTTTACCTCATTCATCTTTGGGTAATGGGTAAATTTTGCCCATAAGGTGTCGCAATCTGCATTATGCACCAACACTCCCTCCGCAAAATAATTATGGTGCTTGGCTACCGATATATTGTATACCGTGACGAGGGTGTCTAACCAACGGGTGGAGGTAATAGCAGTACAAGTGCCATTGCTTAATTGCAAATGATTGCCTTGACGCAACTCTGAGGCGGGCACGTATTTTTTGAGTTGGGGCAGATAAAATGGATGCTCAGGCGTGGCATAGAGTGTATCTTGAGCGGTAGCAACTGTTACCAATGCTGAGGCTTGTTTTTGGCTGGTGCCTGTGACTACTTTGAGCACTCGTTTGTTGGCGGTATGGTCATAAGCCCATACAGAGTCTTGGTAAGCCTTCAAGTCTTGGATGGCTTTGTTCCCACCAATGGCATCCAGCTGGGTGCCCGCCACAAAACAGGCTACTTTGGCAAAACGTACCTGCAATATTTGGTTATCAGCATTGTTTCGACTCAGCAAGGTATATAAATAACCTTTTGCTTTTGCCCAATGACCAATCGAGGTTTGTTCTCCTTTTTTGTTCAATGCCTCCTGACTGGCATTGGCAGACAAGCCCTTGAATAGTTGCTTATCCTCATTTTTCTGGGTATACACCACGTTTACCTGCTTTTTGGCAACGCGGGTGAGAGATTTCCACAAAGCATCCGGTACCCCTTCGCGGCTTTGTCTTTTTACTGAGATTAAAGCCAAGTGCAATGACCTGGCGCTCTTAAGTAAATCAATGTTTCGTTTACTTCATAAATGCTCGTAGAAAAAAAGGTGATTTATCGTAGATACTCTCTATTGGAAGACTGTTTTTATTTAAAGTACTCACCAGCTTTATGACACCATCATAACTCTATGATATTTTTCATTTCTCTCAAAATCATGGCCTTGATTTCATCATCTGTGTGTCCTCTTATATAGTCAATGCACTTCTCAACAATTCTATCATTTTTATTATTAGCTTCCTCTGCAATGCTTTGGTATGATTTCTTTTCTGTGTTCCTTTTATTGATAGCTTTTACCAAATATGATAACCCTCCACAAGCATCTGATCCGCTAATAACATCAATAAAGGGACTACCGTATTTTATGCAAATATCCGCTGACTCAACCAGATAACAAGTTAAACCTTCTGGTATTTCCATCCCACTGGATTGAATAATCTCAAAAGCAATTATTCTATTTGCTTCACCTTCGCTTGATAACAGTTTTTTTAGCTTATCAAAGTTGATTTTCTGTATCATATTGTTTTGGTTGATTTATGCTCATATTCCCTTGTTTATTTTTTTTGCTTGTATTTCTTGGGGAACATTGTCAGTTATTTTTAAAAATACCCCCCATTGTTTGTAATTTTGAATTCTGCCAACTGTTAACACCAGACGATCAAAACCCTAAAATAAGCAGCCGTTTTTTAGGCTTGTGGGTAGTTTGATTTAGCTGCACAGAGCTCGTAAGCTCGGTTGTGGAGACACAAATCAGGGTGAAAAATAGTAGGGTAGAGTGTCTTCGGGGAGTACATCCTCAACGTTTTTCTGGTGATAGTTGTTAACCATACTTTGATACCCGCTACAAAGCAGATGGCAGCAATGAACAACCTTTTTAGGAGGGTTCATAAATACAGGCAATGACCTCTTCAAGTAAATAATCTGTATAGATACGGGAAACAAGTACAGGGTTCACATCATTCTCATCAACAAGGGCTTTGTATAAACTAAACATATAGAAAAAACCATAGTTTATTTTATCGAATGGCTCTGTAACTTTTTCTATTCCATCCTACTGTACATGGTATAACCTAATAGTTAAATTATAACAAAAAAATAGAGTGAAAAAGATGTTATATAGTAA
>NZ_CANLRP010000150.1 GCF_947493425.1 uncultured Microscilla sp.
AATAATGCAAATCAATTGAATTTGTTCAAAAGTGTCTAATTGTCAACCCAAGGTCAACCTATTTCAGGCATGGACAAAGTTGCACTTGCTGCTTGTAGCTAAGGACTTGTCCCTACAGAGGCTCCCAACTAATCTATTCTACACTAAAAGAAATATTATAAGTGCGCGCCAGCATAGTGCTTTGCTGGTACAAAAACCAGTCGGAGTGGATGAGCGTAGTTTTTTCCGCGTTTTGAATAAACTTATTGATATGTCTTATTAGCCTTCGTGGTCTCATTTTTAGCAATTTCTGAGGGTTCAAACAGTGTTGACCAACGCATGACTCTTTATGAGAAGCGATGCCAAGGTAAAGGCTTTTGGTCCATTGAAGCTTAGCCAATACATCGGTTATATACTCCTCAAATTCTTCTGGAAAACGCAGCGCATTTACTTTTTCGAGCACCTCATCTATAGTTTTTACATAGTCAAAAAACTGTTCGGCAAACCCTTGTTTTAAATTATACTGTTGGTGTTGTTGCCAGCAGTTGCACAAAGCCCTAAAGCCTCGTTCCTGGCACGGCACATCGCTAAGTATGGTGGTCAGTGCATTGAGTTCATTAATATTGAAAAAAGCTCCTTCGTGTTTGAGTTCCACCTCTAAGTTTTCAAAATTGTTAAACCTTACACGAGTCACTGGTTTTTGGCAATTTTCTAAAGCAAATGCATCCATTTTTAATAAGTGTTTTGGTGTTTATTTATTTTGTGGTGTAGTAGTAATAATAGTAGTTGTAATAGAGTAATGCACTTGTAGCGTTTTTGTACTTAGGATCGGGGCAAAAAAATAAGCCACCAGAATTTTTCTGATGGCTTGACTAAAAAACTGAGCGTTAAGTAGGGAGGGGCTATTGAGCACAAAAACAGCTGTAGATTCAAATGTGATATCTGTCAAGTCGCTACTATGCAGTAAAAGCAGGTGCTTGAAACAACCATTGAACCCATTGGCCGAAAAGCTCCCAAACACTTAAAACCTGGCATCTTTATCGTCTAATAGATTCAATATGGCGGGTTTTTTTATCTTCATAAATATCTTTAATCTTCACCATTATACCTATTTCTTCCACCCCTCCAAAGTCGGGGTTTACGGCAGTGCCAAAGGTTTTCATAGTAGGCGACAGGTGCATATATATATTTACCAAAGGAGGTACAATTTCTTTGCGCTCACGGACGTATTGGTTCAATACCTTAAAGCCTTCTTTAAAATTGAGCCCCTCCAGCATTTGGTCAAAAGCCTCGCGGTCATACTCTAGCTCCAGCGGATACTTAGAGGTCATCAATTGCTCGTCATCGGGGAAGTAATAGTGCATAAAATGCAATAAAAAGCTCTTACATTCCAGGTTATAATGTGGATACATGGTCGCCTTGCCGAAGAAATATTCCACCTCAGGGTTCATCACTGTAATAATGCCCAACCCATCCCAAATGTTATCAAGGGCAAACAAACCCTTTCGGGGAGAGTTCATAGGTTGATAAGCAGTTTGTACCCAGCTTCGTCCCAGTTCAATGGTTTTGGGGAGGTATTCTTTGACAAACTTGTCTTCAAAGGTAAAATAATGCTCGGTACTCAGGGCAGTTTTACCACTTTCATTATTGAGCACATCGGCACATTTGATAAAACGATAACCACTGATGATTTCCTCGTCCTGAGGGTCCCAAACAATCAACTGCTGGTAACACTGTTCGCAAGTATCCAGTTCGTCAATATCCAATGCTTTGCCAGTGCCTCCTCCAGCACCTCTGAAAGCCTCCTCTCTTAAGCGCCCAATTTCTCTTAGTATATTAGGAGCATTGTGGTAATTGACCACATAAATTTCATTTTCTCCTTTACGTGTATAGCGCACAAAACGCTCTTTGCTTAGTTCTTTCTTCAGCAAATCCCTGCTCACAGGTGGTATAATAGTTTGTTCTGCCATTTTATCTATCTAACTGATAAACTTTATTCTTTATTTCTTCTGCCCATTCAGCGTCACTTTTGATTTTCCGGTCGAGGTCGTTCGATACAATCGGTTTACCAAAAATAACCTTCATTTTCTTATTTCTTTGCTTAAACATTTCATTCACCAGGTAGAGCATCTCTATATTGGTTTTTACGCCTACTTTAGTTCTCATGTTCGACAGGCGATAAAAAAAGTTAGACAACTCTCCATCTATATAAGTAGGTATAATAAGCCTCTGGTGTTTTCTTGCCCTGGTTATAAATGTTTTCTTCCATTCAAGATCACGTATTTCCCCTTTTTTCTTTCGGCTCACCAGCCCCGCCGGAAACACGCAAATAAGTTGATCAGTAGCAAAAAGTTCATCTACTTTTCTCAACGATTCTTTCACATTTTTACCGTGTTTGTTTACTCCCACAAACATTCCTTGGAGGTTGACAAGATTCATTAAAACATCATTAACGATAAATTTTATATCTGTTCTTTTTTGTTTGAGTAAGGTTACTATAGCCATCGCATCCATGCCACCCAAGGGATGATTAATGGCAAGAATACAACCACCCTTTTCGGGGACGTTGTCAAGCCCCTGCGTAGTAAGCTGAATGTTGAAATGCTTGATAACTTCTTCGCAAAACTCAATATTTAATTTATCCTTATTATTTTCAATTACCTCATTTATTTCATCTTCGTGTAAGATATTTTTTAAGTACTTTACCACAAAGCCAGGTGTCCATTTGAGCAACTTAGGATTCTTGTCGGCAATCACTCGCTTAATATCTATAAATTTCTGTTGATCAGACATGAAACAATAAATTTAATACAAAATAAAAGTAATAGTTGTTTTCTCAAAATATTGTAGATGTATATAATGGAATAAGCACATATATTTATTGGTCTTAAAGCTTTTAGCCATCAACAACTCTTCTGTGCAAACAACAAAACTAATAAAATTAACTTAAGTATTTAATAGGGAATTATCGTATTTTAAAAACATTGAATCAAATATGATAAAAAAAACAAAACCTCCTTAAATAATTCAACATTATTTGAGAAGGTCTATATTTTTTTTGTCAAGTCATGCCCCAAGGCAAAAATCTAATCTTCTTCGCGGCTAAACCCTTTGATCAGGGTGGGAATCCAACCTACCAATGGTACATAGAGCAGCAATACTTCGGGATTTTTGAGAATAGTATCAGTGGCAGTTTTAACCAACCCTACCAGTGACTCTTCGCGGGGTTTTTCGTTGAGGTAAGCTTCTTTGTATGCTTCACGGGCGTCTTCAGCCAGTTGGGCAAGGCGTGTCTTAAAACGACGGTAGCGGCGTTCGTGCTCGGTAAATAAAAATGGCCAGGCTATAGGCACAAAGTAAGGAAGCTTGCTAAAGTTTTGTAAAATAGTACGGAAGAAACCACCCCAGTCATAAGGGTTTTGTCCATACATCTCTACCATGCGGCTTAGCTCTGCCTGCATATTTTTCTGAATTTTTTTGCTAATTGCTCTAAACTCTTCCAAAGTAATCTCTTCAAAAGGTTTGTCAATCATTTCATACGGCTTGATACGTTTGCCACGTACATAGGTAAGTTTTGCCGGAGCGGCAAAATAAAACATCCAGGGCTGAAGCAAAATAAGGGTGGTAAGTGGGCCTACCGGAATAAAAGGAATGCCAATGCTTTGAACAATGTCATCGAGCCATTTCAGGCTATAGCTGAATGGATTGATATATTCGGCATTGATGGTGGCAAAAGGAATAATATCTGTTTTGTATTTGATGCTCATGCGCACTGCCGATGATGACACCCGCTGTAGTTGGTATCGTTTGTCAAACCCCTTGCCTATGCCCTTGATGCCCTCTGGGTAAATCAAAAAATTGGACTCGCCATAGTGCATCATAGTTTCAAAATTGAGCGATGTAGCATCAATTCCTCCCGCTCTTTTCCAAAAATTATGGATCAAAAACGGATTCATCAGGTTGGTTTGTGATAGCATAGGCGACGCCAACCCCCTAGCTGCTTTGTCTAACTTGTACCCGTTCATTTTCATCAAGGCTGACGCAAACACCATCCCATCCCAGGGGAAAGCCATCCCCGAATGATTGCTGACAAAAATAAGTGGGCGTTTAGGGTTATTTCTTGCTGGAAACTCGCCCAATTCTTCGTCAAAACCGATAAGTGTAGCCCTAAAATAATACTTATCTATTGGTTCCAGCAACTTGGCGAGGCTCTTGGCATAGTCAAGGTCAAAAAACTCCTCAAATATATGGGTGTTGTCTTTTATTTCCTGGGTAAGCAATTCATCGTCAGCAGCCATTACTTCTTCGGCTACTACTTCCACAATTTCTTCGCTGGTTGTAGCATCAGGGTTGGCAGTTGGTATTTGCAACTCTGATGTTTTTGTTGCTACATTTGGGGTACTCTGCGGAGCAGTGGCAGTTTTTGCTTCTTTTTGGGTGATTTTTTTTGCCATAATTCAGTGTAAGAAGTATTTTGAGGGCGAGATTTGAAAGGCCACTATTGCAGTTATACCCGGCAAATCAATTTATAAATACGCCCTAAGGTCGTAAGTCGTTTGTGATACAAAACCCTGAAACCTTATGGTTGATTAGGTAGTGTACCCAAATTTAATAAAAAATAGAATAAATAGGTTGATTTTTTTACTATAAATTGCCTAAAACTTACATTTAAAATATTTACGTTTAAGCAAAGTATTGATAAACAGGGGTATACAAGCGAGTAAGATTTCTGTTTATTAATGACTACCAGTCATTAAATTACTGATAACATTGTATTTTTTTTATAACTCTTTAAATATTTAATTTTTCAGACATGGGATTAACAGAAGATTTCGAAGCCGCAGCAGCACGTTCCAAACAATTGACCAAACGCCCCAGCAACGAAGAATTGCTACAGATGTATGCCTTGTTTAAGCAAGCCAGCCAGGGCGATGTAAGCGGTAGCCGCCCCGGAATGATGGATTTTAAGGGGAGAGCCAAATATGACGCCTGGGCAAAAATAAAAGGCAAGGACAGCGAAGATGCCAAACAAGAGTATGTAAACCTGGTAAATGGCTTGTTTGAGAAGGAGTAAGCCTGCAACGTAGAAAATCATGATTAAAAAAAGGCAAAGAATTCAATAGTGAATCCTTTGCCTTTTGTTTGTACAGAGTGCAATAAGGGCGAGAGCTTGCCTTGATTTAGGGTGTTTTACAAGTGCTTTGGCAAATCATAAGAAAAAACGCTTACTTCTTTTTCCTTTGTTTAAATAAAGGCACTGTGCTGCAAGGTTCGCCATACATCATGGTGGCCACTACCGGGCGCAGCAAACGGGTAAGCTCTACATAAGCATATTCGGGAATGGGCAAATCGCCGCAACCTTTGATGACAACTTTTTTGTCGCGAAACTCTTCTACCTCAATGTTATTAAGCGCTTGTTGAAACAAAGCTTGTTCTAGAACTGCTAAGTCGCCAAAAACAAAATGATGAGCATAAGGCTCAAGCTGTAGTGCCAGCAACATATACGCCCAGGTGGGCACTATGGCATCTACCGAACAGATAATGGCTACATTTTTATCCTGGTATTGGCTCCAGTCATGTGTTTTTACAAACGCCCTGAAATCTTTTTCCCGTAGAATCATTTCCTGAAAAAGATTGTCTTTTATATCATAAACCACCCGTTCGTGGTGGCTGTAGTAGTCTTCCAAATTAAACGTAATAAGAGCGCTTTGCGCTACCCGGTTTACAATTTCGTCTTCCATAGTTTTTTGTTTTAACCCATCAAAAGCAAAGTCGATAAGCACACATGACAAAAGATGGTAGTTACAATTTAAACTTTTTGGTGGGCTTAAGCGCCACAAAATCTTTGAGGTAAAAAGGCTCAAAGTAAGCCAGATCTTCTGTTTGCCCTTGTACAAAAGCTTTGTGCGCCAATTGACCCACCGAGCGGGCTGTTGGGTGGAAATTGTCAACAAATAAAGCGTTGGAATTGTTCCCTAATACTTCTTTACATTTGGCTGCCCCGTCGCCAAAAAATACCACTTTTTGAGTGCTCAAAATCTCTTCAAAAGAATTCGCGTCTATAATTTTGGCTTCGGTGGCCTGTTGTTCTTGCAAGTCTTCGTCATACATAGCACAGTACACCTCCATGCGGCGGGCGTCTATCATAGGGCAAAACCAGTGTTTGTCTACCGCAGTGTGTTGCATAGCGGCTGCCATGGCGTGCAATGAATTGATAGCCACCAAGGGCTTGTCAAGGGCAAAGCATAAGCCCTTGGCAGTGGCAGTGCCAATGCGCAGCCCAGTATAAGAGCCAGGACCTTTGCCTAATGCTATTGCGTCCAGATCTTCTAGTTTTTGTTGGGCATGGCTCACCACATCTTCTATAAGAGAAGTAAGCATGACCGAATGTGATTGTGCTACCCAAAGCGTAGCATCACCTAATAGCTCACCTTCCTGGTGCAGTGCCACCGAACAAACTTTGGTGGAGGTTTCTATACTTACAATTAAACTCAAGATTAATTTTGTTTATTCAGCTCTAAAAAATTAAGGCAAAGTTAAAAAATGAGGTTGTTATAAAAAATATTTGTCGAAGGTGAAAGCTACCCTTGTCACCGAATTGTTCATTACTACTTGAGCAACTGGCCATTTGGTGGTTCTCTAAGGTGCTCCCGACTGACTGAGCGACCAAAGTTTGAGGCTGTAGAATATGGCTGGTTGGAAGATCATTTTATTATTCCAGTATTTAGAAATAACCCTGTAGAGGCGTGTTGTAATTGTATACTTTAGTACCTGAAGATGGCGCGCGTCGTCCTCGCGCGTGCCCAACCAAGCAAATTCAACTTTTGAACTCCCCAGCAAGATTTTACTCTACAACGGCATGCGCGCCAACAACCAGTTGTTTTTTAAGTTTCAAATATTGCTGTGTGGAAGAGAAAACAAAATTATTTTTTCCTATTCTTACTTAATTTGACGGCTATGGTGTCTCCACAAATCGCCTCATCACAGCGTAGCAGGGGAGGGGGTTATCCAAAAAAGGAGCGTACTAAAATACGCCCCATCAGGTTGGTGTAGATTAACCAAACAAATCTTCAAATACCTCTTCTACCTTACCAAAGGCTTTTATTTTGATGGTATAATTGCTCTGATTTACGCTCTTGAGGGCATATTTAGAAATGTATATTTCTTTGAAACCCAGCTTTTCGGCTTCCGAAATACGATTTTCCACCTTGTTTACCGCCCTTATTTCGCCCCCCAAGCCCACTTCTGCCGCAAAACACATGTCGTTTGACACACTGATGTCGTTGTAAGACGATGCCACCGACACACACACCGCCAAGTCTATAGCAGGGTCTTCTATCTTAAGCCCTCCGGTAATGTTCAAAAACACGTCTTGATTGCCCAGCATAAAGCCGCCTCTTTTCTCAAGCACGGCAAGCAACATATTCAACCGTTTGCCGTCGAACCCGGTACTGCTACGCTGAGGAGTACCATAGTTTGAAGTACTCACCAACGACTGCACCTCTATCAATAAAGGGCGATTGCCCTCTAGGGTTGCCCCAATAGAAATACCGCTGAGGTCATCATCGCGTTGAGAAATTAATATTTCTGAAGGATTACTTACTTCGCGCAAGCCATCACCCAACATCTCATAAATGGCCAATTCAGAGGTGGAGCCAAAGCGGTTTTTGGTGGCGCGTAAAATTCTGTATACCAGGTGGCGGTCGCCCTCAAACTGTAGTACAGTGTCTACCATGTGTTCCAGCACCTTGGGACCAGCTATGCTCCCCTCTTTGTTGATGTGCCCAATCAAAAATACTGGAGTTTGGCTTTCTTTGGCAAACTTGAGCAGCTCAGCCGTGCATTCGCGTACTTGCGATACAGTGCCTGCGCTTGACTCTAAAAAGCTGGAGTGCAAGGTTTGGATCGAGTCTATGACCAATATTTGAGGAGCAAATTCTTCTATTTGCTTAAATATATTTTGAGTAGAGGTTTCGGTCAAAATGTAGCAGTTTTCGCGGCTGGCCACCAAGCCCTCGTTTTGTTGGGTAATCCGATCGGCACGCATTTTTATCTGTTGCTCACTTTCTTCGCCCGATACATACAACACCTTCATTTGGTGCATAGTAAGGGCTATTTGTAGCATCAGGGTAGACTTGCCTATGCCTGGTTCGCCTCCAATAAGCACCAGCGAGCCAGGTACAATACCACCACCCAACACCCGGTTAAGTTCTCCGTCAGGAGTAATGACCCGTTCCTGGGCGCTAAACTTAATTTCTTTGAGCAAACGGGGTTTGTTTGCCACTTTGCGTGAGGTAGAGGTTTTCCAGTCACCTTTTTTGGCTTCTTCTTTCTGCACAATTTCTTCTACCAAAGTATTCCACGAATCACAGGAGGGGCACTTTCCCATCCATTTGGGCGATTGGTGCCCGCAACTTTGGCAAAAATAGGCTTTTTTTATCTTGGTCATTTTATTGGAGGTTAGTCATAGCCCCGACAAGGTTCTAGGGACTAGGTACACGCTGTTTAAATGCGTTGAGCTCATCACAGCAAGCGTCAGGCAATTCAAGTATAATTTATGAAACAGGTTGAACCCAACTTGTGTATCAGGCAACAAAAATTCGCAAATTTTGCTCGAAAAGCAACCACAATGCTCATATTTTTAGTAATTGTAGCGTACACCTGAGCAACTTTCCATTGTTCTACCCTCTTCTTTTAAAACCTTTTGAATTCATTTTCATAATATTCGGCGCTGTATTTAGAGCTAAGAGCTTGTTTAAAGCGTGTTTTCAGAGTTAAAAAGGTGCTAATGAAATACATTTTTAAGCACGACAACATCCACCAGAAAGGACTCTTGCTATTTAATAATCGAGTAACAATGGTTGTGTCAGTTGGACTCAGCCTTATGTTGTTGGCGTTAAGTTGAAAATCCTCCGAGTACAAGCTCAGAGTTGTAAACCGAACTTGATTCGGGGAAGTAACGGCTCATAGATACCCGAATCATTGATTTTATAATAGTGCTGTAAAGACACTGCCCTCCGAGAACAAAGCCGCCTATCCTGAACTTGATTCGGGAGAGCAGGCGAGAAAAAGAGCCTTTTTCGCGCACGTAAAAATCATCTGTTTTAACTTCGCAGACAAAATTTAAACATACTCTAAACCAAAATCTTTTTTGTTTATGTTTTTACCCGAAATAAAAAGTCTGCCTCACGAAGATATTTCTATTTTATTCAAACTTGACAATCACTCGCCCAACTATATAGTAGATTGTGGCGATGCCAGCGGGCTTACTGTAAAAGAGTGCCAAAATACTGAAGCGGTATTTATTAGTCACACCCACATCGATCATTTTATCAATTTTGATCAGATACTGCGTCATCAAATAGGCATCGAAAAACGGGTGGTCATTGTTGGGCCTAAAGATATTCACCTGCAGGTGCAAGCCAAAATACGGGGCTATAGTTGGAACCTGATCAAGCCAGGCGCCATTGTGTATGAAATAAGAGAGATTATCAGCGAAAGCGAAATACAAGTGTATGAATTAGAGCCTCCTGTATGGACACTGAAGCCGACGCATACAATACAAACCAATAACAACCCAGTATATGAAAATGAGCGTTTTAAGGTCAGTTTTACCTTGTTAGACCACAAGTTGCCCATGGTAGCTTACCTTTTTAAAGAGGCTGACAGTGTAAAAATTAACCTGGAGCAAGCAGGTTTTAGAGGAGGCGCCTGGGTGCGGGTACTCAAGCAAGCTTTTGAGGCGGGGCAAAACGACCAGGCTATAGTTGTAGAAGGCAAAAGTTATCGTGCCGAAGCATTGTATCATTTGCTTGAAGTAAAAGCGGGCGATTCGCTGGGAGTAATTATGGATCATGCGGCCAACGAAGCCAACCATCAGAAAATTAAAAAGCTGTTTACGGCTTGTCACCGGGTTTTTATCGAATGTTTTTACAAGACCGAAGAAAAAGAGCTGGCTGCCCTCAATTATCATAGCTATGCGCAAGCATCGGGTAGAATCATGCACGCATGTAGGGTGAAATCGGCCGTGCCTGTACATTTTTCGCGCAAGTATGGGGCAAAAGATATTGAGCAGATAGTGGCAGATTTTTATGCCGAGGCGAAATGGGCAAAGTAATGGAAAAACTTTATTTTTAGTAAAACTACTAAAATAACCTGAGCCATTTGACTAATCTTGTAGCCCCAGACTTCTTGAAAAAATATTGCACCAAATTAGCCGTTGGCAGAGCTCGGCACAGCAAAGCTGTAGCCATCGGTTTGGCTCATTTTACTTTTTCCGTTTTACTTACACGCAATACTCCGCAGTGATTTTAGTCAAAGTTGATTATTGATTACCTTCGGTGAGCACCGATATACATCGGTATCTAAGGACTCGCCAGAGGCTCGGTTATCAAATGGTTATAAGTTTAAAAACTGTTTAATTTAGACGTAAAACTGAAACCCTTTGAAAAATAAAGCGAGTACGCAATCTTAGTATACTGGTTTACAAATATTAACCGGGGGTAGACATTTACTCGAATCCACTTATAACTACGCTTTTTGTAAATAACTGAAAATCAGTGTTATACAAAAGTGTGGTTACTTGTAGAACGGGTGTAGCAGCGATATTCATCGGTATCTAAGGACTTGCGACTTGTCGCACCGATATGCATCGGTATCCAAGGACTTGAAGCTTGCCCCTGTAGGGGCTATGGACTACGGACTAAATGCTATAGACTATTGTACACGATTACCAATAGCCAAAAAACTATACATGATGACTAAAAAAACAGACGAATTTATTACTACCCTCGAAGCCGAGCTACAACATCACGCCAACGCGGTAGTAGCTGCCCAACAAAAGGCGTATATGAAAGATAACTTTGAGTTTTTTGGACTCAAGGCAAGCCAAAGACGAGCGGTGCAAAAACCATTTTTGGCGAAAGCCCACCTGCCTTCCAAAACCGAGGCTATAGAAATAGTAAAGGCATTATGGCAAAAGCCCCAGCGGGAGTTTCATCATATCGCTCAGGAATTGCTCGAAAAGTACATCAAAACTTTTGAGGCAACAGACATCGAACTACTGGAATGGCTTATTGTGCGCCAGTCGTGGTGGGACACCATAGACTTTATTGCACCCCGGTTGGTAGGAGGGTATATGAAAATGTATCCCAAGCAGCGCCAGGTGTGCGTAGACCAATGGTTGGCTTCCGACAATATTTGGTTGCAACGTACTTGCGTATTGTTTCAGCTTAAGTATAAAAAAGACCTTGATACCGATTTTTTAGCGTATGTCATTGGTAAACTATTGGGGTCGCAAGAGTTCTTTATCAACAAGGCCATTGGCTGGATTTTGCGTGACTATAGCCGCATAGCACCTGATTGGGTAACCCAATTTGTACAAGATACCAAGGGCTTGCATTCGCTGAGTCGCCGCGAGGCATTGCGATTGATGAAGGATTAAAGTAAGGGGACAGGTCTTTCTTCGTGAAAACCTGCCCCAAAAGCTCTTTTTAGGCATTTTAGCTACCTGAGGCACTTTACTTACCCTTACTCACTTGCCACACTTTTACAATCAGTTGGTAGTCATTTGCCTTGCCTGCCACTGGCTCAAGCTTTACTTGCCCGCTCCAGTCAGACTGATCGCTGCCCTTAAAGCGCCACTTTGCCGTTTGCTTATTGATAGACAAAGTATGGTGTGTATCATAGTGAGCCGCAATTGTTTCCCACACCTTGTCTACCTGACCAGTGGTGAGTTGCCAGCGGGCGTCCCACTGTGATACATCTCCCTGAGTTTGTTTAAAAATGATGCGACTGCTTAACTTGCGCAGTTGCCTGATCAGTCTATGGGTTCCCCTGAGGTACTTGACATCGGCAAACTCGCCACGGGCAAACTTTTTTTCGGGTTGCCAGATGTACTCTATATGCAACGCAATTTTTTGGGCATTGCCTACGCCTTGTTTTTTAGCCACCACCGCAAGCGCCGCGTCCATTCCTGCCGACAACCCCGCCGAAGTAATGATCTTGCCATTGTCTACAAAGCGTTTGTCAGTCACTACTTTTACTTTGGGAAACTGCTTGCGAAGCTTGGCAAGCGAACGATGAAATGTGGTGGCTGTTTTACCATCAAGCAAGTGGGCTTCAGCCAATATAAAAGCACCGGTACATACACTCAGCAGGTTTTGGGTTTGAGGGTATACACTTTTGAGCCAGGCCAGGGTTGCTTTGTCTTTACGCGCAGCGTTTACCTGCCCACCTGGCACTACCAAAATATCGGGCTGGGGTACATTGGCAAAACTATAATTGGGTTGTACCTTCATTTTAAAAGCGGTGCTTATCATCTGCCCGGTTTTCGATACTGTATACACATCATATCCGGCTTGCCCAAATATTTCATAAGGGCCGGTATAGTCTATAATTTGTACTCCGTCGAACAACAAAATGCCTACTTTGGTGCGGGGCTTAATGGTGCTGGCTTTTTGCAAAGGCATGTGGCAATGAGGGCAACTACCTGGCTTGTCAAAGTGTAGCCTGTCGCAGTCCATACCACAGGGAGGGCATTTATATTTTTCAGCCTTTGTATTGGCAGGCTGTGCCTCAAGGCAGGCTGTGGTGAAACATAAACAAATGCAAGTAATTAAAAGTATCCAAAAGTTTTTCATGGGTAATGAGGGACTTTAGTAAATAGTAAAACAATGACCCAAATCACGGCAAACCCTTTGGCATAATCGTCTTAAAAAGCACCTGAAATGCCCAAAAACCGAATTTGGGACTAAAAAGCAGTCAAATGAGACCTTTCTTTGGCTACAAAACTTTTAAGAATACAACCTCTTCACCCATTAATGACATACGCCCGGTATTGATCAAATAAGTGAAAGTTTTTTGTGGGCTTTGTGCATGTTTTTTACCAAAAAACTACTAGCTTCATTCACAATTATTATGACAATACTCCTCAGTGATTTTAGTCAAAGTCGGTTGCTAATTACCTTTGGTGAGCTCCCGTTGGTCGGTTATCAAACGGTTATGAGTTTAAAAACTATTTAATTAGGTGTTTAGGTGTAAAACTGAAATCCTTTGAAAAATAAAGCAAGTAAGCAATCTTAATATAAAATGCTGGTTTACAGCATTTAACAAGGTGAACATTTATTCGAGTCAGCTTCTAACTACGCTTTTTATAAGTTGCTAAAAATCAACGTGATACAAAAGCGTGGTTACTTGTGGAACAAGGTATACCTAGAACCTTGCACCTAGTCCCTAGTGGAGGCTATGCCGACATCCCGTTTACGGGGAACCTTGTCGGGGCTATGGACTATTGTTATGATACACCATCCAAAAAAATAATTGTTTTATGGATACAGAAATACTGGCAAGAATCCAATTTGCTTTTACGGTATCGTTCCATTATATCTACCCGCCCTTAAGCATTGGGCTAGGCTTACTCCTTGTGGTGTTTGAGTCGCTTTACCTCAAAACCAAAAATGAAGAATATCATCAACTCGCTAAATTTTGGACTAAAATATTTGCCCTTACTTTTGGTATTGGGGTAGTTACCGGAATTGTCATGGAGTTTGAGTTTGGCACCAACTGGGCGGTATACTCCCGTTATGTGGGCGATGTATTTGGCAGTGCTTTGGCGGCAGAGGGTATTTTTGCCTTTGCCCTCGAAAGCGGCTTTTTGGGTGTCTTGCTTTTTGGCTGGAACCGAGTCAAACCCTGGGTACATTTAGTATCTACTATAGGCGTATTTTTGGGCTCTATGTTTTCGGCCATTTGGATAGTAGTGGCCAACAGCTGGCAACAAACTCCGGCAGGTTACCACATCGTAGGTAAAGGCATGCATGCCCGTGCAGAAATCACCGACTTTTGGGCAATGGTGTTCAACCCTTCAAGCGTAGACCGTTTGTTGCATGTATGGTTGGGGGCTTTTTTGGCGGGGTCATTTTTAGTGCTCAGCGTACACGCCTATTATTTGGTCAAAGGCAAGTTTGTAACTATTTCGAAACGGGCTTTCAAAATAGCTTTGATCGTTGCTACGGTTTTTTCTTTAGGGCAACTCTTTACCGGGCACCACTCTGCCGAGGGGGTAGCAAAAAACCAACCTGCCAAGCTTGCCGCCCTAGAGGGGCACTTCGACGCCAAGGCACCCGCCGATATGTATTTGTTGGGTTGGGTAAACAAAGAAAAACAAGAAGTAACCGGACTCAAAGTTCCGGGAGGCTTGTCTTGGTTGCTTCATTATGACACCAAAGCTCCTGTGGTGGGGCTCAACGCCTTTCCCGAAAAGGATCGCCCTTCACAGGTCAATGCTATTTTCCAGTTTTACCACTTGATGGTAGCCATTGGTATGACTTTGATTGGATTGACTGTGTTGGGAAGTTTTTTGTTGTGGCGGGGTAAGTTATATAATAACAAGTGGGTACTTTGGGCGTTTGTATTTGCTGTATTTTTGCCCCAAATAGCCAATCAAGTGGGTTGGTTTGCTGCCGAAATGGGGCGCCAACCTTGGGTAGTCTATGGCTTATTACGCACCTCCGACGCATTCTCTCAGGCAGTGTCTGACAATCAAATCCTTTTTTCACTCATTTTATTTCTTATGGTGTATGCTTTACTTTTCTTTTTGTTTATCTATTTGCTTACCAAAAAGATCAAGCATGGGCCTTACGACAAAAGCACAACCGAACAAAGGCCTTTTACTCAGGGAATGAGCGACGTTTTTACAAACAACAAAGATCAATAAACAACTATGGAAACTTTTTTAGGTATAGATTACCCCACCTGGTGGTTTTTGGTAGTGGGCGGGCTTTTTTCAGGGTATGCCATTCTCGACGGCTTTGACTTTGGGGCGGGTGCCTGGCATTTATTTTTCAAAAAAGAACAAAGTCGACGCATTGCCCTCAATGCCATTGGACCAGTGTGGGACGGCAACGAAGTATGGCTGGTGATTGGGGGGGGCGCCCTGTTTGCTGGATTTCCGGTATTGTATGCCACCTTGTTTTCGGCCATGTATACCCCTTTTATGCTGTTTTTGGTTTTTATTATATTTAGGGCAATTGCCATCGAGTTTCGCAGCAAAGAAGAAGGCAAGCTTTGGCGCAAAACCTGGGATATATGCTACAGTGTGTCCAGTATTATGCTTGCTTTTTTGTTGGGAGTAGTACTGGGCAATGTATTGCAAGGCATTGCCATAGATGAAAAATACCAATACCAGGGCGCAGGTTTCTTTGAGTTTCTCAATCCTTATGCCTTGATGACAGGCTGCACTACGCTGGCGTTGTTTATGGTACACGGGGCTATTTATCTTTTGCTCAAAACCGAAGGGCGCTTATACGCTAAACTTACTATTTTGCTCAAACGAGCCATCATCTTTTTTATGGTCACATTTGGCATTACCTCGCTGTATACATTGCTTTACATTCCTCACCTCTCCGATGATTTTAAATCTTCTCCTGGTTTGTTTATTGTACCTGTACTTACTTTTTTGAGCATAGCCAATGTACCCCGGCTTGCCAGCAAAAAAAACTACGGATATGCCTTCTTTTTTTCTTCGCTTACTATAGGTTTGCTGTTGGTACTGGTGGCCATAGAGTTGTACCCTACCCTGTTAATTTCTACCCTCAACCCTCAGTATAATATAGATGTATACAAAGCTGCCTCATCGACCAAATCAATGGGTATTATGCTTACTTTTGTGGCCATTGGTACCCCGCTTGTGTTGGGGTATACTATATTTGTCTATAAAACATTTAAAGGGAAAGTGAAACTGGATGAGCATAGTTATTAGCCTTGATAAGGGGCTAGTACCTCAACCTCTAAATACCTGATACATTATTTTGGCGATATTCGCACCCTGACTTTACTTAAAAAATATCGCATAGCTATGGCTATGCTCAATTTTTGAAGTTCGTCAGAGAACAAATCTCATCCAAAATAAATAGTGCATTTACTTAGAGGATAAGGTACTAGACTCTAGGTGTTAGGTACACCCTATAGGCGACTAAAAAAAGATCATAGCACACTTATTTTCAGTGAGTTATAAACTTATTAGTTAGAAAAACCAAACAACAAGTAAGCTACAAGCCCTTAATACTGTTGGTCCTCTATCGACTTGGTAATAGCCGTTTGTACCTTGCCTGTATGGGCAGTCGTTTTGTTTTCAATCAACATGACCAAACACTCGTGCTGAGACGATACCCGGTGTTGTGTGCCTCGGCTTACAATATGCATATCGCCCTGATGCATAGTAAAAGGCTTGTCGCCTTCAATTTGCATCAAGAGGGAACCTTCTACTATATAAAAAAGCTCGTCTTCGTGCTCGTGGGCGTGCCAGGGAACCTCTTCTCCTTTTATCTTGGCAAGTTTGATATATACATCGTTTACCTCGCCAATAATTTTGGGTGAAAAATATTTTTCTACCTCTTGAAATGCTTCTTTTAAATTTATCATCATTGTTTGGTTTATGGTTGGTAGTGGTGAGTTTTTATAATTGACTTTTTGAAACCGTACACTTTTTTATAGCAGATAAGTCTTGATTTTTTTGATAGTTTTACAGCATAAAAATAGCTGCTAATCTGCTGAGTTGTAGAATAAAACCTGGTTTCGTTTTCCTCAGGCATCCGTTCATTTTTTTCTTTAGCTAAAAAAACGAACCAAAAAAAGCCACCGCTGTAGTTTGCCTGGCTAAAATTTGTTTCATTACGCCGAAACAGCTCAAACATTCCCTCGTTCCTCGGTCAGTGATCTGTTTTACGGCTTCATTTCTCAAATTTCTTAACGCCCACAAACTAAGGCGGAAAGTAAAGGCGCTGTTTTTCAAGCACTTTTGAGACTGATAAAATTAAACTCTGCACAAGCATTAGTAGTGAAAAATTAGTGTACGGTTTTGAAAATTGACTTTAAACAAAAACCAACAAGGACTGCCATTATCTTAATGTTTGACTAAAAAGCCTTTTTAACTCCTTTTAAAGACAGTTTTTTTGGTTAGTTTTGTGTAACATTTAAAATTAACTCCTTTTTACCCATGAGCAACAATAACGAGATTGTACCAGTAATTGGCAAGAAAGACCAAAGCCCTTTATCTAAGCTACAAAAACAATTTAATTATCGCACCAAACGTATTAAAAACCTAAAAAAGAAAATTGACTTGTTCAAGGAACGCATTGATACTTATACTGTGCGTTTTCACAAAGAAATTATGCCTATCGAAGACCAGATGATAGAAGAAAAGGTCGAGTTTTTGAAAATACTTGACGAGTCACACGCAGATCGTTTTTTTAAGAAAAAAGAAAAGAAGATCATCAGCCAAATTATTGAACAAGAAGCTTTTGAACTCATTCAACAGTTGGGCATGGAAGAGTTGATAGAGTTGCACGATAAACACGCAGAAGTAGACTACACCACTAGTATAAAAAACGAAAAGGAGTCTGGCGAGGTGTTCGCCAAAACTTTTATTGAAGAAATGTTTGGTGTAAAAGTGGACGAGGTGGGTGATTTGAATGATCCAGAAGCTTTTTTTGACTTGCAGGAAGAGGTAATGAAGCAAATGGAAGAGCGAGAGCAAGCGTACCGAGCGCAGCGAAAGCAACGAAAAAAAACCACAGCTCAGCAAAAAAAAGAAGAAGAACGGGAGCAAAAGATGAAGGAAGAAGCCCAGAACCTGAGCAAAACCAGTCGTACCATTTATACCAGTTTGGTAAAAGAGTTGCACCCTGACGCAGAGCCAGACGAAACCGAGAAAGCCCGCAAAACTGAGATTATGAAAAAGGTGACGGAGGCTTATAAAAACAACGATTTTTTTGAATTATTACGTTTACAAATCGAATACAAACAAGGAGAGACGAATATAGAAAACCTACAAAATGATCAACTGGTATATTACAACCAGATTTTGATGGAGCAAGTGCGTGATTTGCAGCAAGAAGAATACATGTTGATGTACCCACCTCCTCCACTCAATCAGATTTTTCAGAGCATAGACATGACCAAAACTTATTTGAAAGATCAGTTTACGGTAGGCGTGTTCAGGGCAAAAAATGAATTGAAAATGTATAAGAACACCAACAAGTATGTGAGCGATAAGAAGAAGCTACGCAAATACCTCAAAGACTTTGTACAACAGCCCACCCCTGAGGAAGATTTTTTTGGTTTTGATGGTTTTTTTGGGGCATAGCCTATATAGTATACTTGGTGTGTTTGCCCATCTTTATTGTAGTCAATAGACTTTTAATAAAATAGCATTTTACACCTGCCAGGTTTTGTAGTGCAGTCTGTAGACTTTTAATAAAACAGCATTTTACACCTGCCAGGTTTTGAAAACCTGGCAGGTGTGGGTAGACTTCTCTTTATTATAGGTTTGCAAATATTAAATTTCAACTGCCTATACTACAAAACCTGGCAGATGTAGGTAGACTTTCCTTTGTTATAGGTTTTAAAATACTTGATGCCATACTACTAGACATTTTGGCTCAAGCTGGCAGTGAAGACACTGCCAGCGGCGCGTCCGCCTCGGGTTGTGTCTTCACAACCGAAAAATGTATAGTAGTATGACTTGATGCAACTATTAAATTTCAATTGTCTATACTACAGTTGGGTAAGGAAATACGGATGAAAATTATGGACAAAACACTGCCTATCATTAGCCAACAGGCAAAGTTGAACGATGCCCAGGCTACTTTTAATACGTACATTTTGAAAATAAGTGAACTAAAGACCGAAATAGCCGAGGTAGAAAAGCAAATTGAAGCGGCTAAAGTACGCATAGACCAAGAAATAACCCCATTGCAAGAGCAGGTGATAGATTGCCGCCAGGCGTATGTAGAGCGACTTGACGAAGCCTGTGAGATGTTTTACTATAGTATGTATGAAAAACGCCAGATGATGGCAATGATTTTAGAGGAAGGGTTTACCCTGATTAGCCAGGCAGGGCGCAAACAACTAAAGCCCGTGTATGATAAGTATGCTACTACTCCTTACGACGCCCAGGAACAAGAAGCAAATCAGGCGGCCAATGAGTTTATCAGAGATTTTGTAAAAGACAGTTTTGGGGTAGAAGCAAATGAACTGGATTTGGAGGATTGGGATAGTTTTAAGGAATTAAGTAAAAAATTGCCCAAAGCAGTCAGCGAATCAGAGGTTTTTTTGGCTGGCGCTGACCTGAAAAAACAAAGCCGTACCTTGTATACACACCTCGCCAAAACATTGCACCCCGATGCAGAAGCTGATGTGACAAGAAAGGAAGAAAAAAATGAGCTGATGCAAAAACTCACCAAGGCATACAAGGCAAACGATTTTTTTGAGTTGCTGCGTATGCAAACCCAATATACAGGCAAAGCAGCGGCCTTAAAACTAGACGAAGAGCAACTAGAGGCTTACAATGAAACGCTTAGACGACAGGTAATGGAGCAGGAAATTCAGCTTAAAATGTTGAAAAACCCGCCCGAACCGATGCTCAATATATATGCTGACTATTGCGGCAACTCTGCCGAAGAGGTTGCACAAAAATTTGCCAAACAACGGGCGGTTTGGTTAGAGGATTTGCATCAACATGTAGTTTTTTTGAGAGAGATAGAAGACCGTTATGCCCTGCGACGTTATTTGCGTAGCATGCGCCACGAAAAGCCCCAAAAAACCGAAGAACCCTTTGCATTGTCTGATGTTTTTCCGATACTCAAGTTTTGGGGGCTTTAGCAGTTAAAAAAGTAAACATGCCAGCTAAAAGCCTCCTACAGTTTCTCTTCCTCTACCTTTTCCCACACCTTATTTACATGCGTATGGAAAGTGGCAGGTGCTTGAGTAAAGGTGCCTGCCTTACGGGTACTTTTTATTACATGAGCATCGGCTTGGGTACCCGTACGTAACCTGGTAGTACCATGCATTTCATACATCTTCTTTGCTTCTATCATCCGTAGTGTCAGGTTAGCCGGGCTTACATCGCTCCTGCAATAGTGTTTGTAGGTAATAGTTACCTCGGCTTGCCCGTTATTGTTTACATCGGTAATGCTAAAACCTTTGGTCAGAAACTCAGCCAATACATCAAAAGGACCACACTTTTCAATCCAATAATCTCGACGATAATTGATATAAGAGTCATGTTTTTTTACCCAAAAATAAGCGTGGGCTTCTGCGCTTACCATTGGCTCCTCTATCAGGTGCCCACTGGTATCGGTTTTACCTTTTTTCTCTTCTATTTTGCCTGTTTCGGTCAATAGTACCCAATGCTCTCCCCCTTTGTCGCGCCAGTGCGCGCCATTGACCAGCTTGCCCTTATACTTTTGCATAAGCTTAGGAAGTTTGTTTTTGTCAAAGGGCAGTATCTCAAGTTTTATCGAAGGGTTGTCTCCTTTTACTTCCTGAAATAAAGCTTCTGCCTCTGTCCTTTGAGATTTATCAACCTCGCCTGTCTTAGGCTCGGTAGCTACTGTATCCTGGGTAGTTGTTTTTTTCTTTTTTTTGCCATCGCCGCAGCCTGCCATTAGTCCGCCTGCCAACAATAATACAATTACTGCAAGTTTCTTCATAAGTGTATCCATATTTGGTAATAAAAAAACCGAAAGACCTAATATATTGTCCTTCGGTCATTAAATCCAAAAATGTATCCGTTTTATTTAGTTGATGACCTGGCATAGAGAAGCAACAGTATGCCATCTAAAGAAGTGGTGAAGCATTAGACTTCTTGCGAAAGTGTTTTAAGCAGCATTTGCATTTACGAAAGTAGCAATCAGTGTCGCTCTTAGACCAA
>NZ_CANLRP010000151.1 GCF_947493425.1 uncultured Microscilla sp.
AGTGTCTCCACGCCCGATCGAAACCTTGTGCTTTGCAAGCTTCAGAGAGGTTTCTCACTTTTTATAAGAAAGCCCTACCCAACTTATAAGTCTGTGGTCGCTTCTTTTTTTGCTTGAATACCTTGTCTTACTCATTGAATTTACCCTGCCTTTAGTGAGTAGTACCAATTGGGGAGAGCCTTGGCTTGAATAAAAATGAAACTGCTAAAAATGAACTTGTCTGGGCTAAACTGAACAGATAAAGGGGCAAAACCAAACACCACGAACATCAAATAACGATTGTTTACAGAACCACATAGCAACGCCAAGCAAAGCAAAAGACATCAAATAGACAATACCAGAAAATAATCCCCTCCCTTGCTGCTTTTGGGGAGTGACCACCTCAAATCCCTCGCTCACTCGCTTGAGTAAACTTGCCTTTCATTGAAGCAATAGCTTAAATTTAATGCGTTGATAATCAATGATTTAAATTGCTTATTTTCCTCGTCGCCTTCTTGTCTTATTCCATAGGTACATTTTGTCACGGGCAAAAGTACAGTACCTAAAAGCCAAACTACAATATTTGGTGCAAACAACCAGGTCGGTGGCAATCAAGCAAAGGCACTGAAAGCAACCACTTCATCAATAAAATAATACGAACTCCAAAACCAATAGACTCTATGAAACTTTTGCTTCCTTCTTTGTACAATCCCTAAGTCCTTGCTGGATGATATACCCTGACCCAAGCAGCTGGCTTGTGCCAGTGTGCTGCACATCTACACAGATGTGATGTATAAAATTAATGAACCACCATCACCCAAAAAAGCATTGATGAACCATTTCCCAACCTTACTCGATGACCCTTAGATGGGCTAACGCTACCCTCTTTTACCAAAAAGATCTGTGTAGCCACCAGACGAGCAAATCGACTTGACAATTGATGGCTTAGCGTGTGGCAAGTCAAGGGCAAGGCGGTTACTGTCTTTCCTGACAGTTTCGTGTTGGTTTTGGTTTTCTAATTCTGGATGGTACACCAAAGTATGTAAGCACTGCCACCCATCGTTTTTCCTTGACTTGGCTGGGCAGATGCTTGCTTCTGTAAACTAATTTTTTCTAATAAACCTTCTTAAATTTTTAAATAATGGTAACATTATCGAACACAAACGCCATTTGTATACAAATGCTGGCGTTAGATGCCGGGGTAACCAGCAACATAGAGGATATAACTGGCGAAGAAATATTGACCATTGCCCTAAGACTTTTTGATTGGGCAATGGCTATAGACAGATATCCTACTTTTTTGAATGGTTCGGCTGCATTTTCTTCGGCGATTGCTGGTAATGATGATACGTTTAACATTACAGATATCTCAGGCGAGTGGTCGGGTTATGTAGACTCTGATGGTAATACGCTTACCTTTAATACTGCCATTGGTCGTTTGGGCAAAGCCATTCGTAGTTTAAAAAAACTAGTGGACTTGGCAGGTATTGGGCCAAGCCATCATATAAGGTACGTTTTAGCCTTTCGTCTGTTGTCTGGTTATACCGGTAACAGTAAGAGCCAGTATGCCAACGATTTGTACACCCCAACGAGTAGCTTGAGCGAATTGGTTGCAATTGCATCGACTGAGACTCAAGATGAGTTTGCAGGCTCTACAGAGTTTACGGCTTACAATGCAGCTTTTAAGGGGTTCGTAGATCCGATTGACGATGCTAAGCTTTTACATGATACTTTACGCAACTACCGCATTTACACAATCCTCCAAAATGCCAATTACCCCAGCCTACAAGCAAACTATCCTGTGCCAGGGGATGCTGCCAATACCTTGGTGGGTTACTTGAAGAAGGCTGGCATTACTTCGTCGCTAGAGGTAACAGCAGTATCCGCTGAGGCGTTTGAGGAGGGCTACAGCATTTATTTTAATAATGATGCCTCCTTGTGTGACGATTTTTACTACAGTGCGGTACAAATCCGAAGCCTGGTAATGAAGGCTTACTATGGCATCCATAGCCAAAGCTCGTCTGATGGACGTAACACCAAATACAACAACCACAACACCAGCAATTACGAAGGCTTACCCAGTTATTCTGACTTATTTGGGCAGGGCAACTACCTTGAGGTAGACCACAACGAAAGCATTCTTTCGCCTGCGGCCTATTTGACCGACTTAATCAATTTGGCAGACCAGCACATACCTTCACTCCATAATCGAAGTGAATGGCTGGGTCCAGCTACTCACGTTAAGTTTATTCGTCAATTTGACAATGACCACTCTGTTAAATATGAAAAAATCATAAAAACGTTCAATAACCCTATAACTTCTATAGGCATGGGGAACGCGAACATGGACATCGTTGTTGACTTTGGCGTCAGATTCAAAGATGGAACAAAAACCAACGGTTATAATCAAAATAGTGGATTTACCCTGGCAGATGGAGAGACTTTTAAAAAGGTGGAGGTTTGGTGGCTCCTTAACGAAAGCGTGTACAAAAGCTGTATAAGTGCCATAAGGGTAACCAAAAACACTGGCAGGGCCAAATTATGGGAAGGGAAGTATGACAAGAGGGCCACTGGTGGTGCCGAGCCCGACCAAACCTTTGAAATACCTGATGGATGGGTTTTGAAAGGAGTCAAAATTAAAAAATATGCCTACCTAAACCAATTTCATCTATTATGTGCTCCTTCTGTTGACGCATCATTGCGTACTCGCCGCCCCGATATTGACGATACCCCTCTCACGGCAGCCGCTACCACCAACGAAGTGCCTACTATAGAGTTGGTAAACAATGCCCTGACAAAACTTATTACCGATACTTTGCAGGGCAACGCTGACCTAAGCCAGAGTATATACCCCCCGGCATTTAACAAAAGCCAGCAGCAAATGGGCAAAGCCCTGGAGCTATTGGGCAGCAATTTGCCTGAAGCCAAAGAAGTAACCCAGGCTCCTGATACTATTTCTCCGGTACCTGGCTGGACCCACTGGAACATTCCGGTGTATGAGTACGACAATGTATTGAGGGCTCCAGCAGGTGATTTTGATGCCCTGAAAGCCCGCCTGGGTTTGGGGAGCCTGTCTGCCTTGAGCGAGCTGACCGTCAGTGACTTTATGCAAAAAGCCGATGTAAACAGGGTGGAACTCCAAGCGGCAATTGATGCGGGTACTACCGATGCCGAACAAGCAAGTATTTTGCCTTATGTGTACATCAATAACCATAGTTCACTTACAAGCACAAGCTATTTGGTGCTGACTGATGATGCTTTTGCTATGAACGATAGTTCGGCGGTTGATTATGTCACCATCGATCGCCTTTACCGCCTTATTCGCTTGAGCAAGCTAACGGGTATTAGTTTGGTAGGTATGCAGTGGTTGCTTTCTGTGACGCAATTTGAACAAATACCCACCGCCAAAAGTACAGTTGATATATTGGGTGGTAACGACAATGATTTCTGTGCCTGGGTAGCAGCAGTGCAGCAATTAGCTACTGAGCAATCTATCAGTATTACCGAAGCTGCTGCCCGTTTGGGGTATATCAAACCCTATGGGCAGGACTTTGGTCGCAACGAAAGCATGTGGGACTACCTCTTTGGTGGAGTAATTGCTGTCAATGATGTTACCATTTGGACAGCTGCCTCTGATGTGCAGAAGCATAAGGTGTGCGAAGTTTGTAATATAAGTATGGATGAACTGGATGAAATCGCGGACATGTTAGCGCTTACGGGCTCCGAAACATTGATAGCTGTAATCCCTGTCATTTATCGAATTGCCCGGACTGCCCAGCAACACAACATAGCCATAGAGGACTTTGTAACCCTGGCCGGGCTTGACCTCATCAGCAGTGGTATGGCTGGTTTATTATCGGTTGCTGCGGCTCCAGTTGATTGCAGGGCAGGTGCCAAAGTTTTGCAAAACTTTATGGACACCATTGCTGCCAATGACATTTCTATAGAAGATGTGCTGGTGATGGCTGGCAAAACCGGGGACGATATTCCGGCTTTGGCCGAAAGTATTCCAAGCGCAGTGGAAGCAGCTAATATTGCTACAGATTATCAAAACAATATTACAACTAATGGCGAGGATGCAGAAAAGTACGAGGTGTTAAGCCAGTTACTGATGAAACACTTTAACTGGTCTACCGAACAAGGTATTTATCAGGGAGAAGGTAACAATGGTAGAATGATTACGATTGTAGAGCTCTTCGGAAATGTAGTTTCTGGGGTAGAGCCTTTAGAGATTTTTAGTGCAGACGCTGGCGTGGGTACCAATGCGCAAGTAGCCTACCTTCAGGCCTTTGACCGTTTCTCTAAGGCAGTGGTTGGTTGGAAACTTTCGGCTCAGACAGTGGAATATTTGCTTACCGCAAAAGATAGCAACAGTGCTTTGTACCTGCTTGATCAGGAGAGTGTGGCAGCGGATTTTAAGATAATGCCTTACCAGATAATGAACGGCATAGCTCCTTTAGATGCTTTGGTAAAACGCTACCAGCACAATGAAGCTACCCTACTGGCGGCATTGCAACCCGCCGATAGTAGTTTTGTAGCCAACTTGACTGAGGCAACTTCCTGGAAGGCAACGTTTGTAGAAGAAGTTTTGGGGGTTGATAACTGGAATGAAGATGCCTCTAATATAAGTGACCCAGTGACAACTGTCACGGCCCTCCAGGCTCTGGTCGATTATTCGTTGAACAAACGCTTTTCGGTGACGTTGTTGTTGGAAATGTTTGAGACCCTGGCCAACCCTGCCAATGATTTGGCTGACCTGGTAGCTGCCTGCCGGGCGGCAGTATACGCCAAAAACCTGGGCAAAAGCACCGAAAGCATTGACAATGCCCTGTTGGTAGGCCCCGAAGAAGCCCAGCGCAATGCCCTGGTAGCCCAGGTACTGTATCTTTGCAACACAAGCACCGATGTAGTGCTTAACAGCATTGGGGATACCAACGCCTTGAGCGAATACCTGCTTACCGATGTGGAAGTAACCAGCAAGGTGCGTACCTCTAAGGTGAAGTTTGCCATTTCGGCGGTGCAAACCTATATCAACCGGGTATACAATGTCTTAGAACCCTACTTGCGGATCAACAATCCTAACTTTGAAGATATCTGGGTCGTGTTTAAACACTACCGGGTATGGGAACTCAACCGCAAAATTTTCCTCTTTCCGGAAAACTACCTCAATCCTGAGTTTTTGCCCGACGCTTCGGAGGAGTTCCAAAGCTTTATTTCCAGGCTCAATTCTGGTAAAATCAACGAAACATTGGTGCAGGAAGCCTACCAGACCTATGTGCATCAGGTAGCGGCCTTCAACAAAATGGATCACGTGGATAGCTGCCTGCACAGCGACGAATACGGTACCAAAATATTTATTTTGGGCAATTCCAGAGCCGACCAAAAAACCTACCTGCGTACCTTACATTTTACAGGGAGTTTTAGCGAGGGCTTTAGTTTGTCACAAGCCACCCCCTGGCAAAGTGTGGATATACCCGTGCAGGGAGATGCCAAGATAGCTTATGCTTACGGCAAAGTGTTTGTTTTTTACCTGGAGACAACTACCGGACCTACCACCGGAGACAACACCCAAAACGGGCGTGATCTGGGGTATGCCATCAGCATTAAATATACCCACCGCAATCTGGATGGTAAATTTAGCCCTGCCAAAACTTTGGGCAGCGTTGATGGTCGGAATTACAACAATTCCAATAAGACTGGCTATTCTTTTGAGGTGACTAATGAGGATAGGCGAAGTTATTTTATACCAGTGAATACGGATACGACTGGCGGTGCTAGTCTGACCTTCCGCTACCCCAAAACTCCCAAGGAGTACCAGCAAATGTTAGTAAACAGCTCGGGCTTTAAATTTGAGGTGCAAAGCCAGGATAAACATTATATAAGGGTGGTTTTTGAATTTGCTGATGCATTGAAGATAAGCCCCTCTACTGTAGAAAATGAATGGCACCTGGATGAGCATCTGGAGGCGGTTAATAATAGTGGTCATGATCCGTTTGATGACTCAATAGAACGTTTGTTGGACGATACTTACACACAGGGAAGTTTCACTAAAGGGGACTTTGTAGCAGGTGCTGGTGTTGCTTTAAATGTTGGAGATGACATAGTGCAGGGTTATTACCCAGGCGGGGTTACTCATGGCCCAACCGCATTATTCAATGGAAACCGGAATACATATCATGTAGTTTATGGTTTTTGGTTTAAATTAGACTCGCTTGGAACAACATTGCAAACACTTGCCCAAATGCAAGATGGACAGCAGTTTAATTCATACCTTGGCTGTAACAAGCATGGGTATTTAGTGATAGGTAAGAATGAGCAGGGGTGGCGTGAATCAACCAAATTAAAGATAGTTCCAGGGCAATGGTATTATGTGGTCCGTCAATCAAATTTCGTATACGGTCAGGCTGATTCGTCCTATGATTATTACAAAGAGCTGGTGGGGAGAGTGGTGCTTTACTCTTACCAGGACGGTAAAGCGGAATTAGAAGATTGCCATTACCAAAAAGAGGCCTTAAGTCGGGCCATAAAGAGGGATTCGACAAATAAATTTAGCCTTAAAGTATTACCAGATAATACTAAAGATGGTTCTGTAATAAATGTAATGTTTAACTGTAGTCACGGTTCCTTCAATGATAAAGATCTTTTGGTACCCCTAAATGGAGTATACGATGCTTCAATTCCCATAGCTTATACCCTAGATAATCATGCTTCCCCTGATGCATTGTTAAGTCATGCATCCTCTCCATTTGTATTGGTGAGCAACAAACCTGAGGACTTATCAAGAAGCGACACCAGAGGAAGAGAACTGTACCTGCGCTTTAAGAACCAGATGGGGAAGCACCAATGTATCAGCATAGCCACGGCTGAGTTTTCAGACATAGAAACCCAGTTTCTTAAGCATAGCTCTGTAGATGAATTACTTTCGCCGGAGACCCAAATGAGCACCCATCCCAACTTTGTGCGCGATTTTGCTCCGCCGGAGTCAGATTTTCCGAAAGCCTACTGGCCTAGCCAAACCCATATTGACCTGGCAGGAACCAATGGCATTTATTTCCGGGAATTGTTTATGTGGAGTGCCTTGCTGGTGGCCCAAAAATACCAGCAGGCGGGCAACCATGCTGCCGCTCAGCGTTGGTACCAAAAGGTATTTGACCCCACCCTAAGCCTGAAAAAACTGGAGGCTGACAGTCCCAACTATGCTGCTTTGTTGGGCGATCCCGATGTCAACGATGTTCACTGGCAATACCTGGGCTTGCGCAGCCTTTACTGCCATGGCCTGCCCGAATTACTCTTTGGTGACCCGGTAGGCCATGAAATAGACATCCTGGGCAACGCCCTGGGGAACCAAAATACTGCCATTGCCGCCTATTACGAGAACCCCTTCGACCCAGATGCCATTGCCGCCTTGCGCCCTGTTGCCTACCAAAAGTACATTGTGCGCAACTATGCACAAAACCTCATTGCCTGGGGCGATACCAAATACCAGGAGCTGACCCGGGAAAGCCTGGCCGAAGCCTACCAGTTTTACTACGAGGCTTTTGATCTACTGGGGCTATCGCTCGAACCTGCCGGGGTATTTGAAATGCCCGATGACCTCACCCTGGGTTCGGTTACGGCAGATAGTGATACTTTGTACCACGGAGGCACTTTGCCCGACTTTTTGGCGGGACTGGAGGTGCAACTAGACCCGGAGGCCATGCCGGTGGCAGACATCAACGAAGCCTACAGCTTGGTGTATAACAAGATCCCCGGTTTGCATTTTGGCATCATCTTCAACCCCCTCCTTCGCCAATTGCAGGCCACCCTGGTGGGACATTTCAGCAACCTGCGGGCCAACCAAGACATCAACGGCAATGCCTTGCACCTGCCCTTGTTTCAGCCCGAGATTGACCTAGATAGGTTTATTCGAGCCAATGTCCAGGGACAATTGGCCGCCGCCCTGACCAGTAGGGGTAGTACTGCCATACCTTCCCACTCTTTTTATGTCCAGTGGGAGCTGGCGCAGGAGTTTATCCAGCAAGTGGCTCGTTTGGGAGACCTGCTGTTGGGTGTAGCCCGCGAAAACGATGCAGAAAAGCTGGCGAACCTTACGATTGGACAGCAAACCAAGGTGCTGGGATATATGAGGGAAATAAAACGCGAACAATTGGAGTTGGTTCAAAAAGGCCTGGATATCGCAAAGAAACAAGTTCAATCAACCTTGTTGGCTAAGGCTTTTGTAGAGGGACTCAGAAAAAGTTATGCAGGTGCCTGGGAGCTATTAGGAGGAGCTTTATCAATCTCTTCAGGAGCTCCCCTGAACATGATAGGAGGATCCATGCTAATATTTGATGCCTTACACAAAACCTCAGCCACAGCAAGTAAGCAGGTAGCCGATTACAGTGATCTGGACGGCTCTAAAAAGGATTGTCCATTGTCTAAAAAAGCAAAAGTCAAGCAAGCCTTTGCATCCTTTACCTTAGAAAACGCAAGTCTGGTAGCCAATGCTTTAGCGGCAGGTCTTCAAGCCGCTTCTGCCATTGCGCATGAAGCCGCTTCTCCACTTGCAGCAATCCCTACTATCTTTGGTTTAGCCAATGGAGGTTTTGTGCCGCAAGATGTGGCCAATAGTTTGGGAACGGCTCTAGGGTCTACCGCTTTTGCCAGTCAGTTTATTGGAAGTTCTCTGCGAGAAGTTGGAACACACCTCATGCGTGATCAGGAATGGGAACATCAATCGGAGCAGCTGGATATTCAACTTGAAGAACTATGTGTGCATTATGAAGCAGCTTCTCGTCAAGTGAGATTAGCAAAAATGGACCAGCAGCTCAACGAAACCTACATTACCCAGCACCAAGAGATTGCCGATTTTTATCAAAAAAAATACAGCAATGAGAAACTCTATCACTGGATGCAGGGGCAACTGACTACCTTGTACAAGCAGGCCTACCAATTGGCAGCAGACCAGGCGCTGAAGGCCCAAACTGCCTTTGAGCACGAAAAAGGACTGCCCGCTGGTTCGCTTCGTATTGTCAATACTGGTGCTTGGAACAGCTTCTACCACGGCCAACTGGCTGCTGAGCTTTTGTTGGATTCGTTGCACTTGATGAAGCAACGTTATTTGGTAGAAGACAAGCGTCGTATTGAGGTCACCGAAGTGTTCTCGTTAAAGGAGCGTTTGGCCGCTGATGGCAGCTATGATGCCGATACTCAAACATTCCATGAGTACCTGGTAGCCCAAAGTGGCTCTATCACTTTTGGTTTTGGAACCGAATCAGGTGATTATGCCGAGGGTGAAGATACCACCCACGATTTTGACAAGTATTACCCTGGTCACTATTGTCGTCAAATCAAACTGGTAACCGTGTCGGTGCCGTCTTTGCTGAGCCCCTACAAAATGTTGCACGGTACCCTGACACTCAACAGAAGTACCCTATATACCGACAAGCAGGGAACCAATGATGCTGTAACCCCGTCTTGTACCGAAATTGCCCTGTCTACAGCTATGGGCGAGTCGGGCGTACACAGCGGAGCCGGGGGTGGAGGCTATATGCCGTTCGAAAACGCCGGGGTAGACTCCAGCTGGACGCTGAACATCAAAGACGATTTGTCAGAGATTCATATCAGCGACATCATCATTACGATGCACTATACGGCCCGTAACGATTAACCCAAGGAGTGGGGCGCAGCCATGCGACATACCCCAACGGGTAGTTGGTTTCATCTAAACGCCCCCACTTTCTCAATTATTTATTATGGTTTTTCTGCCCTGAGGCAGACACCTTGTTGCTTGCCATACCACATAGCCCCCGCCGAGGGAGCTATTCACTGGCATATTTGCATATTTGCAAATATGCCTTGGGTTGGCAAGCAACCGGTGGGGAGGGGGCACACCTCCTCCCTTTTTTGTTATTCAGGGCATTTTAAATACAATACTCAATGCAAAACGCAAATCAATCGGGGCCGGCGCTTAAGCCCAGCCTGCCCAGTGCCCAAGGCTCGCTCAATGGCTACGGCGGGCAGTTCAAAGCCTCTGGTTTTACCGGAGCGGGTGAAGTATCCTTTGGCGGTGTCACCTATAGCACCAGCGCTGGTAGCGGCGAATACGGCTTTGGCTTTGGGGCCGCCAGTGGGGGAGGCATTTCCCGCAGCACCCACCGCCACAACCCCACTTATGACGACAACCTCGACACCTTCGAACTGGCGGGCACTATGCTGGTGCCCTACCTAAATACTGTAGGGGAGCGGGTGATCAAGTATGGTCAGCTCCAGGACGAAACAGTGACTCAAAACGGGCAAACCCAAACCTGGAAACGCCCCCAATTGGACGATATTCAGGGCACCAACCCCTATCAGGTACGTCAGTACCGCCCCCGTACCGAAGGCAGCTACGCCCAAATTTATTATTGGAAACGTGAGGCGGTAGTAGACACCGAACCTTCCTCGTTTTGGCAGGTGATTGGCGCCGACAACTCGGTCACCTTTTTTGGGGTAAGCGACACCGCCAAGGTAAGCGAGCGAAACGACCAGGGAATGGCAAACCCCGACAAGGTGTTTACCTGGCTCAGCGAAGAGCATCTGGCCGCCGAAGGACATGGTTCATTGACCAAGTACCTGCAGGAAGATACCACTGGGGTAGATACCACCACCAACCCTGAGCAAGGGCACGTTCACCATAACAAAATATACCTCGACCGCATTTGCTCAGGGCACAAAGAGCCCATTCCCTATGCTTTGACCCTGGCCAACTATGGCAGTAGTCAGGTAGCCGAACCTGAATGGTTTTTCGAGACCGTATGGGACTACGGTCAGTACGACTTAACCGATCTCACCAATCAGGCAATATACCAAACGACTGGCTTCAAAGCCAACTGGCCCAAACGACTGGATTCCCATTCTGACTATTCGGGTGGTTTCGAGATCCGTTGCCACCGTTTATGTCGCCAGGTTCTGGAGTTTCACTACTTTCCCGAAGAAGAAGCCTTTGCTGCTGGTACTGCCACTACTCCCTTGCTGCACTCGGCTACTGAGTACCTTTATGACAAATCGGCCCATCGCACCTTGCTTGTGGCTTCTCAGCAGGTAGGTTACTATTGGAACGGCGCCAGCTACGAGGCCAAATACACTACCCCGGTAGAAATGGCATACCAGGCGTTTGACCCCAAACCCGGTGGTGCCGAACGCCCTTATCGCCTGATTGTAGACAAAGACACCAATCAGCCCCTGACTACCCTGGGGGGTGCCGATGCTTTTTTGCCAGTAGACCTGTACGGAGAAGGCATTGAGGGGTTTTTGGCGAGCGATGGCTATGAAGCCTACTATTACCAAACCGACTGGGACTCGATTGAAGGCAAAATGGGCACTGGAGAAAACATAGCGTATACCTGCGCTGACAATCCAATACAATTGCCCGTGGGGCAGCTTCACCAGGGAGCCGGACAGTTTATGGACTTGAACGGCAACGGCAAGCTAGACTATGTAGTAGTGAGCGAAGGCCATACCCTGGGTTACTACGAGGCACAACAAAATGCGCACAACGACGCTACCGGAGCCCCTATTGATGGTTGGAGCGATTTTACGCCCATAGCCAAAGTACCCACCGAGTTTGGCCATCCCCGGCAGTTTTTGACCGACATTACAGGCAACAAAAGAGTGGACTGTGTGTTGCCGATGTACCTCAATGGTCAAGCCCAGGTGCGTTATTATCAAAACAATGGCGCTGAAGGTTTTGAAGCCGGAGAGGAAGTAACCAATGTGAGCTTTCAGACCAACGTAACCTCTTTCGCATCTTCCGAAAAAATCTACATTGGTTTTCTCGACATTGCCGGCGATGGCAAGCAACACCTGGTGCGCCTGGATGAAACCTCGCTGGTGTATTACCCCAACTACGGCTACGGAGCATTTGGCGATCCTATTACTTTGGATGTGTCTCATATATTTAATGTGCACGAGTTTCGCCTGCACCGCCTCCACTTTGCCGACCTGGACGGCACCGGTACGGCCGATTTGATCGTGGCCGGGCGCGATGGCATCCATATTTACCTCAATGAATGCGGCAATGGCTTTGCTGCGCAGGCCATAAACGTAGCCTACCCAGAAGGCCACACCTACGATGACCACACCACCAACTTACGCTTTACCGATGTGTTTGGCAATGGGTTAACTTGTATGATTTTTCAGAAAATGGGGGCCCACCAAGCCGGTCAATGGGTGTATGACTTCAACGGGGGCGAAAAGCCCTACCTCATGACCCAACACGTTAACAATATGGGGGCTACCACCGAAACTACTTACCGCAGTTCGGTGCATTTTTACCTCGAAGACCAAGCCAACAAGGTGGAGTGGTTTACCCGGGCGCCTTTCCCTACTTGGTCGGTCAAGCAGGTAACCGTTACCGATGCCATCAACGGCAATGTGCTCACCGAGGCCTACCACTACCGCCACAGCTACTACGATGGCGAAGAAAAAACTTTTCGGGGCTATGGTTATGCCGAGCATGAAGATACGGCCACCTTCTCGAGCGATGCCAAGCTAAAAAAACTGGACTCGCCCCCCGCCAAAAGTTGCGTGTGGTACCACAGCGGCAACCCAGCCCAGGACGACATCAATGCCTTGTACGAAAAGTTGGAGTACTTTATGGCGGGTGAACAAGCCAGTGACACCACCAACAAAGATACCGCCACCCAATACCTGAGCATATATAATACAGAGGGAGGTTTTAACGAAACCGAAGAACTCAAACGGCAAGCCCAACTCCATTTGGCTGGTTCTGTGATTCGTTCGGAGGTGTACGGCAAACCAAGTACAGATGACTCCTCCTCTTGGGAGCTCTACAGCGCCAGCATGAGCAACGAAACCATCAAACTCATCCAAGGCATGATGGACGATGCCGTTCAGGGCAACGTTTTGCCCTTGCTCAACTATGCCTCGTTTCAGGTGTTGCCCCGCGAAAGCCTGGGCTACCACTACGAACGCCAGCTCGATGACCCAATCGTGGGCTATAGTGCTGCGCTCAGCTTCGATGCTTATGGCCACGTATTGCAAAGTTGTGCCATTCAATACCCCCGTCGTAGTACTGCCATTGATGCCCAGGCCAATGCTGAAATAACCGCTCAGCAGCAAACCTTGCGTTGTATGGTGTCGCAGGCGGTGATTCAAAACTTTAGCGATCCGGCCACCGACCTGGGCACCGATTATGCCCAGGAGCAGTTTTACCTGCTGGGAGTGCCTACTCATGAAAAGAGTTATTTTGTTGTGAACCCGCGCAATATAGGTCAACTTGACGGAAAAGATGGATCAGAAACCAACGTATTTAGCGAGTACGAGGGAGGCATATATAATTATGGCCAATTATTAGATTACTTTGATGTGAATATTCAGGGGCAGGGCTCGGAGTTTTATTACTTTGAAGAGCAGGGGGCAGGAAATGATATTGATGATTTTGTAAGATTACTCCATTACGCCGAACATGCCTATTATTATGTGCAGACCAACAATAACAATGGTACCTTAAGTGCATTGAATAACTTTGAGGCCAAAAACGACCTGGATCGTCCGGGTAGCCGTGCCTTTTTGTTGCCCAAAAGCACTACTGCTGCCGTGATGGAAAAAGCTGGCCTGGAAGCCGAACTGGTAACCGAACAAAGCTTCTTTACTTCTCCTGAGTTGGCTACCCTCATGACCAGTGGCCAATACAGTGCCCTGACCCTGAGCTTAAACGGCACCAACACTGAGTATTGGGCGACCACTCCAGGCACCTATACTTATGGTACGGCGACGCAGTTTTACAATTTACAAAGCTATACCGACCCTATGGGCAGCACTACCACCAGCACCCACGATTATTACAACCTTATGGTGGTGAGCAGCGAAGATGCCTTGGGCAATGTGTCTCAAGTAGCCAAACAGGAAACCTTCTACAGCGATGGCACCACCTGCAAACGGGCCATCGATTATCAGTTGTTGCATCCTTACCGCATGGTAGACCCCAACGGCAACACCTCTGAGGTAATGCTGGATGCCTTGGGACGGGCCGTTACGTCTTCGCATTATGGTACCCGACAAGAAGTAACCAAAAGTACCTCCGATGACTTCTACGCTGGTCTCAATGCTGACCATAGCATAAACATAGACAGCGCCTTTACTTTTACGGGGGCTACAGATGTTGAAAAACAAGGCATCAAACAGGCAATGCTGGATGTTTTTGCTGAAAGCTTTGTGGTGACTGAGGCCGATTTGCAAGCCTTGGTAATTCCGGTCGATGCCAACCAGGTAGCCGCGTGGTTGACCGACCTGACCAATGCTGGATTGTTGACCCAGACAGGGAACACTTATCAGGTAACCAGTGCCCTGAGGCAACGCATTTACCAGTACAGCTACCCTGTGGTGGGCAGCACCGAAACCATCCCAGTGCTGACGACCAAGGTAGTGGGACGGGAAACAAGTATGGAGGAGGGGCTTACCTTTGATGGTACACTGGATACCAGCAAAACCCTGGCCCGTTTGCGGGGCTGGGGCGGATCTATCATGGATCAAATAGGAGTTGAGTTTACCGATGGAACCGTTATTGGGGGGACAAATGACCAAGTGATGGACCGTACTTTGGCAGAGGGCGAGCAAATAAGCCAAGTAGAAATGTGGATGAATAATGACTGGGGCAGCAACTTGAACCCAACCCGAAATGGCAACGTGGGCAAGGTCAAAATCACGACTACCACTGGAGCTACATTTGAGGATGGTGGTGGTGGTAACGGCAAAGTAACCTGGGCTACTCCTAAAGGGTTTAGGTTGTTATCGGTACAGTCTAACATTCATGTAACGGAGTCTAACCACCGTTACCTTGGAGGCATGGGGCTGGTGTACGTGCCTGACGACTCGGCTACGTTGATTTCGGCCACCCACCCCGACGGAACAACAGGGGTAGGTGGAGTTTGGGTAGCCGCTGACGACACGCTGTACCTCACCGATGCCAATGCCCAGGTACCCCAGTTGATCCCCGTGCCGCACTTTCCGGGAGATGCTCAGCCCTTGTGTATAAAATATGAGAGCAATACTACCTGCCTCATTTACCGCGATGCCAGTGGGCAACAATACGAAGCCCGCATTAGCCAGGGGCAAACATCGCTAGACTCGGCTGCTTATTTGCCCAATACCGAGGTGGTAGAAGGTGGGCAAGTGTCGGCTAAAACGACTGTTGGTGTCAACGAAGTGTTGTGGAGCGATTTTACCGTGACTTTAGCAGCTGAGGCAATTGCTTCCGAAGGCTTTACTTCCCTGTACGACGCCAACAACCCCTACCAGGTGCTCAACCCCACCAATGCCAATGAGGTGATTTCGAGCCCCATGACTTACCTGCAAGAGGCGGCAAACTTTGTGTATTACCAACCCTTTAGTTGGATGGGGCAGGTAACCCAGGAGGCGTTAAAAACCGCCGTGAATGATGTTTCCAAAGAGGCAAGCCTGGCTACTTGGTACAAACAACTGATCAGCCAGGGGCTTATCAATGGCGAGGGGGCATTGTTTAAATCTATGCAGGCGCTGGTTGCCGATGCGGCCGAAGCCGATTTTTTTGCGACGCTCACCAGCATAAATCCAAACCTGAATATTGCCAGCATAGGATTGTCGTCGGGTCAGACAACGGCGATTTTTGACTTGTTTAGCAATGCAGGTGGGGTACCCGTACACGTACTGACCACCTCTACCAAAGACTACCCTACAGAGTCTAATGCCAAGGCAAGTTATGATCAATTAGTAGCGTTGGCTCCAGGGTTGGGTAACCATCAAGCTCAAGTGGGGGCATGGTTTTCTACAGCCTATGCTACTGAACCTCCTTTTTTGTATCCTGAAAACAATCATAACAGCAACGGCAAAAATACTTTTGGCATACTCACCGGAGCCATGCGAACCGCCCTTCATAACAGCAATGATGTTACAGAGTTTGTGGCACAACTCAATGCCGTGTCTTCAGTGTTGGCAAACACTTTTGAAGGTTTTGGTAATGTAAAAGAGGCGGTGTTTTATTTTTATAAACAACAAGTGTTGGGAGAGCGTATCGAGCAAAGCCTGGAGTACAGCGATGGTTTGGGGCGTCCTATTCAGACCAAGCTCAAAGCGGAGGGAGGAACTGACTATTATACCTACAATGCCACCAATGCTGCATACGAGGCAAGCATTAGCAACCTGAAAGCGTCTCGGCGCTGGCTTACCCAAGGGCATGTAGTCTACAACAACAAAGGACAAACTGTGTTGGCCTATGACTCTTATTATATAGACACTCCTGGGTTTGTGGCGGTAGACAATGAAAATGGGTTCAACCTATTGGGCACCAGCCCCATCCACTATTATGATCCGATGGGAAGGGTGACCCATAGCATTACCCCCAAGGGTTACCTACAGGCGCAGCAGTGGACTGCCTGGGGCGAAACCCATTGGGACGCCAACGATGCCCTGTTGTTGTCGCCTTATTATCAGGTAAACAAGCAATACTTTGACGGTACCCAAAGCCCAGTGTCAAACCACGACCCTGACAAATACTACTTTGATTATACCGACCAAAGGCTTGAGGGCTACACTACTTTGATTGGCACAAAGAAAAAAATTGCTGACTCGGTAATTGAAGCCATCCAAAAAAGCCTGAAACAATGTTTTACTCCAAGTGTTTCGGTACACGATAACAGAGGGCTTACCTGGCGCGAATACCAAAAAAGTCTGCAGGAGTTTACCCAAAACCTGGTAGGCACGCAAATGGGGGAGGCCGGTTTGACCGACGATGTGTCTTCGGTATATGCTACCCTGGCGCAGCAGGGCATGCTCAACGAACATACCTTGGGTGCCCAGTTGAAAGGCAATACTACTGCAGTGCTCAAAGATGGGCGACAAGTAACCCTGGCGGCTGGTAATCAAACCCCTGCTTTGTTGCTCAAAGTGGGCACTAAGTTTGCCTTGCAAGCGGGCAGTTCGGTAACTTTGGAGGATGGCAGCACCAGCAACCCTGTTTCGGACAAGGCAACCGTATGGGTAGCCGGGCAACCCTCGGCAAATGGACAATCCCCGCTGCATTACTTGTTGGAAGATGCAGCCTTGGATGCTCCTAAGGCATTACGCAAAGGCAGCCCGGTGACCCATAGCGATGGCACGGCAATCACTTTGCCATTGACCGATGTGGTGTTGCAAGTGGGTTCGGATGTAACTTACGAAGGGGATACAACTGCCACTACCCTGGCTACCAACATAGGTGGAGTAGTCTATTATCAGGAAGACCAAGCCAAGTTTTATGCCTGGATGGGACCAATGCTTCAGGGAGAGAGTGTGGTAAGCATTCGCACCGGGGAAGACAACCAGGGGCAGGAAATAACCCAAACCTTGACGTTAAACTTGACCGACGTAAGCAATGGGGCTATGTATCCTCTGGCCACAGGTGCTACCGTAACCTTGCAGGATGGTACGTCCTATGTTCTTACTTCCACTACCCAAGGCTTTTTGATAGTGACCGAAGGTAAATACCTCTTGCGGGAAGGCAAGCAACTGGCCACTGGAACCGATGTGACCCCGATAGAGAGCAGTACTACGGTGCCGTTGAACTACCAGACCTTGAGTGACCATTACGGCAAAGATAAACCCTATGTGTTGAAGGAGGGAAGCCAGGTAACCCCCGAAGGAGCAAGCACCCCTATTACGCTTATTGGTGGGGGGCTGGTGACCATCGACCAGGGTAAATTCTATGTGTGGGAACACCGGGCGTTGACTACTGGTTCGGAGGTGACCCGAGTAGATAATACTTCAGCTACATTAGACAATCAAGGTGCCCAAACCCTCACTGAAGGGCTGGATCTGAGTATCTTTACTGCCGACCAACTGGATGAGGCGATTGCCGGAGAGTTTTTGCTACAAAGCGGGCAGGAAGTGACCCTGGCAGATGACGCCACGATTACCTTATCGGCCACTACTTTGGTCTCCTACGATGACAGCACCCAGGCGTTTGTGATCTCGGGCAACAATACCTGGGGAGAAATGAACAAAAACTACCCCATATTGGGCCAAACCCTTTTAAACAACCTGGCGCAGGTGCTAGACCAAAGGTTTGCTTTGGAAGCGCCCGCCATTTTGGCGGCACTTTGGGTGGCCAACCACCAGGGGACAACCCTCAGCGTTGCTGCCCTCAAGGACTTGCTCATTCAGGTGATGGGTACGCAAACCTGGTATGACGCTGCTTATGACACCCTATGGCAAGCCCTGCAAACCCACCATTGGGTAGGCAATGATGGCATCGTAGACAGCAGCAATTATGCGAGCTACCCAACGGTAGATAGCAACAATGCTACCAGCAATCGGTTAGCCAACATTGCCCTCATGGTAGGGTGGGCTCGAGGCCGCACTTTCGAGACCTCCTATGCCTATGACGTATACGGCAGGTATACCCACGTGGCAGATCCTCGTTTTACCCAAAGCAATGCGGAAGAAGGGTTGCAACTGGGTGAGACCAACGCTTACTGGAATCAGGAAACGCCCTACATTGGTACTTTGGGAGGCTCAGTAACTACCACCTACTGCGATGCGGGCCAGAGTTGGGCATTGCCCGATGTACTGGGGCGCCACCTCTGGAGCCGTGACCCTCGAAATATAGAGGCAAGTGTCAGCTATGATGCATTGCATCGTCCCCTGGCATTTACCCAAAGCTCAAAAAATGCTGCTGGTAACACCGCCGAATGGTCGGTGGTGACCTCGCGCATATTGTATGGCGAATCACTCAGCAATGCCCAGGCATACAATGCTGTAGGACAAGCGGTGCAAACCTTTACTCAAGGAGTCTGGAGTGCCATGAGCCATGGGTTCAATATTTTGGGCTTGCCATTGGGTGCCCAGATGGCTTTTGTCAAAAGTTTTGAAGCCATTGGCGAAGAAGGGGGCGTGTCATACAAAGTGGTAAAGCCCATCATCGACCTTGCTGGGGTGTCGCTTATTGCCAACGAAGGCTTGCTTACCAGCTCAATAGCCAATGGAGTGGGCACCTTGCTGCAAAACCAATTGTATAGCCAAGCGAATACTTTTGATGCTATAGGCGAGGTACAACGAAGCATAGATGCCCAACAAAACGTCCACATTCCCAATTTTTATCTTTCGGGAGGGGTAGCCCAAATGAAGGTAAACGGGATCAACTTTATGGATGAGGTAGTGTACAATGCCCGCAAGCAAAAACTGGCGGTGCAAACCAAAAACAGTGAGGGCAACCTGGTAATGCAGTGCCGTTATGTGTATGACCCCAAAAACTATGGGTTGTTACAAATGAAGGCTTCTACTCAAGCCGCTTCAGTACAAGCGGGGCAAGAGTATACATTGCTTACTACCAACGATGCCAACACCCGTCAAAGTCTGATTTATACCTTTGACCCAGTAGGCAATGTAGCGTCTATACCTATGCGGGTGTACCAGGGACCGTGGGCCAAGGACAACAACCAACGATTAGAGGTGTATCGTAGCCAACATTATACCTACGATGGACTCTATCGTTTGACCGAGGCCAGCGAGGAGGAAGAGCCTGACTTTACAATTACTTAAAATCGGTTTTTTATCATTCTACATTGATTAGTAGTGCTTTGAGAGTGTTGCCTATTATAGGCAGCACTCTTTTTTTGGGGTATGCCCCTGGCTGTTTTAAGTGTTCCGAAGGTCACTTGAAAACAATCAATAAAAAGAAGTCTTTTGACTTATCACTGGTACTGATGTCTACTTGAGGATTTTGTAACTGTAGTACCTAAGCATATCCAGGGAGTAAAATACCCCCGGCTGTTTTAAGTGTTCCGAAGGACACTTGAAAACTATCAATAAAAAGAAGTCTTTTGCAGGGTTTTCTTATAAAAGAATCTTTAGGAGAATATACCCCCGAAAAACCATATTTCCGCCTCGCCTGCTCCGAGCTTGCCCTCGGAGGGCAGTGTCTCCACGCCCGATCGAAACCTTGTGCTTTGCCAGCTTCAGAGAGGTTTCTCACTTTGTAACTAATCAGTTGCTTGATTTTGTTTTTTTGCATTTGCGATTAAGAATTTGTTCGGATGTTATTTGTTTTTGTTTAATATTTTGTACTTTGGATTTATGGATTTGAGAGATTTAGCCAAACGTTTTGAAGCACTGGACAAAAGTTTTGAACTCCTCAAAGAGGAGAACTTAAGCTTAAGGGCAGAGAATGCCTCTCTCAAAGAAGAACTCAAAAAGCATCAAACTAAAAAAAACAGTAATAACAGTTCCATTCCACCAAGCCAAGACGAAAATCGTCCGAAAAAAAACCAAAGCTTGCGTAAACCCTCTGGCAAAAAACCGGGTGGGCAAAAAGGACGAGAAGGCAAAACTCTTGAAATGACAGCAACTCCTGATAAGATAGTAGAACCCCGGCTGTTTTAAGTGTTCCGAAGGACACCGGCTGTTTTAAGTGTTCCGAAGGTCACTTGAAAACAATCAATAAAAAGAAGTCTTTTGACTTATCACTGGTACTGATGCCTACTTGAGGATTTTGTAACTGTATTACCCCCGCTGTTTTAAGTGTTCCGAAGGTCCCCGGCTGTTTTAAGTGTTCCGAAGGACACTTGAAAACTATCAATAAAAAGAAGTCTTTTGACTTATCACTAGTACTGATGCCCACTTGAGCAGTTTGTAACTGTAGTATCTAAGGAATGGTGTAAAAATAAATTTCTATAGTAACGCTAAAATATTTTGTTGCTAGACGCGGTAAAAAATCG
>NZ_CANLRP010000152.1 GCF_947493425.1 uncultured Microscilla sp.
GCCTGCATACACTGTCCCCCGGCGAAACTCCTGTGCCTTTCTTCCGGTCATTTTGATGGCCAGTGCTTTGGCACTGGTGTCGGCGTAATAATTAGCGTAGGTAAACACCCTTGCCTGATGCCTGTCAGGAATGGAACCCAGCAGCTTATCTTTTTGCTTTTGGCTAATGCCATAGCCCGTAAAAGCCCGATCTGCTTTTTCAATCCAGCGCAGGTACCTGGCAGGGGTCACCCCTTCGGGTATGGCTACTTCTATGCAGCCTGGTTTGGAGTTGAGGTCTCCGCTCTCCCCATCGGTGATGCCAGTAAAATCTTCGGCCTCTTCGTAAGCCATTTGGTAAGCTTCTTCCAGTGTTTTTCCGAAGGCGTAGCGTTCAAAATTTGTTGCTCCCATAGGTTGTTTCTGTTTGGTTTAATGGGTTGATTAATTAATAATTATAGCACGAAGTACGACTAATCTTACTCCCTTACCAACCCACTGTGGGCGAGGTAATTATGATGTAATACTATCTGGCAAAAGCGATATTTTAAGGCGTTTTGTACTCCTGGAAAAGTGCCATTTTTGGGCGGGTTTCAGGCAACTATGCTGGCAATAATGCAACAGGGAGCTACAGGATGGTGGAATACAGGCAAACGTTGAAAAAAGTGGGGGAATTTCAGGCAAACGAAGACAGTTTATGGGGCATTTTAGCTGGTTTGAAGACGAAGTCTACGTTTTGGCGGATAAGCTTATTTGGCTTGCGATTCAGCGATTAAGTACTGGATAGTTCCCCAAAGATGGAGGTACTTAGAGATATAATAAAAAAGGGCTTGGAAGGTAACAGCTCCCAAACCCGTTGTTTTCAACTTTAAAAGATAAAGCCAATGCAAATGTCAAACAACCTACTGAAAAAAGCAACCCCAACCGACATAAAATGGAGCACCGAAGAAGAAGAGGAAGGGTTTGATCCCTGGGGGTGGGAACCTAACTACGGAGATAAAGACTTTGGGGTGAGCGACCGGGACTTTTATTAGTATTAAAATGATTGAACGAGGCTTCATGTGTTGTAAAGCCTCGTTTTTATCTTGGTTCAGGTACTCGCCTGCCCAAAAAACTGTTGAATCTTGGGGGCAAGCTGTTCCTGCCAGTCCTGTTTGCCATCTACGAGGATAAAGATATCTTCCATGCCCTGTTCGGTCACGGTAAACAGGGCGTAGTTGAAACAGTCGCCGTTGGGCATACACATCAGGTACAGGTGCCCTTGGGTATATTCACTAAACTCCTCCAGAATAAATCCTGATGCACTATCTGAAGCCGGAATGACCTCTTTTTGGTATTCCTGTGGTTGAGGCACCTGGTCTGCCTGGTGGTAGTAGCGGGCACTCAGCATATCATCCAACCGGGTAATGAGGTAGCCTAACTCCTCGTCGGTCAGTTTTTCGGCGGCGGCTATGATGGTAGCGTATTTCATTGTTTTTGATTTAGGTAAAATACATGGTCTATCCAGAAAATGTCTTTCCAATAATTCTGGTTGATTTCGATGCGATAAACCCCCTCCCCCTGGTTATCAGAGGTTACTCCTGTCAAAAGCCGGGGATTACGGATAACGGTGATAGGTAGCCAGGCGTAGCCGTGAGCTTCGTGGCTTATTTTGATAATGCCCTCCTGAATTTTAGCTAAATCCATTGCTACCCGGTAGGTGACCAAATCCTGGTCAAAAATGTTCGTGGGTGATTGTGTGCTCATTTTTATGGTGTTTTTTTAGTAGTTATTCCTTAGGTCTTAATTGCTGATGCCTTGCTCGGTAAAACCTGCGACAAAACCTTTGGTAAAACTTATTTTGTCCAGAGAGGGGTGACTGCTGTCTGCTTCTTTCAAAGCAAGGGTGTCCAGTTCCTGAGCATTCAGGATAAACTCATCCAGCATTTTTTGTAAAGCAACTTTGTCGGTAGCTGCTGCCTTGATTACCCCGGCCTGAAACCCAGCGATAAAGTCTGCCTGATTGAGGCGATATGGGAGTTGTTTTCGGTCAAAATACCTTTGATACATTTTAAATTTTTCAAGGGCGATATGCGCTAAATTTTCCATTGGTATTGAATCTTTTGGTTTACTGTTTTAATTATTATGACACAAAACACGACTAATTGCGCACCCTTAGCAACTCGCTCTTGCCCAGGATATTATGATGTAATACTGTCTGCGAAAAGCAATATTTGAAGTGGTTTTATGCGCTTCTAAAAATGCCGTTTTTAGGCGGCTTTGGGCAGTTTTAATTACCATAGTGCCATAGAGTAGCGATGCTATGGTGCAAATGATCACAAATGGTGAAAATGGTGTAGGTGTTTTAGGGCAAACGAGGACATATTGGGGGTGGTTTAGCTGGTTTGGAGGTCGTAATGTGCATTTTGGTAACTAATCTTATTTGGCTCGCTATCAAGGAATTAAGTACTGGGTAGTGGGCGTTTGTTTGTCGTACTTTGGTTCATAATTAAAGGATAAAACAAGAACAACATGGAAGTTAAAATATTTGGTAAAAGTGTAAAAGAAGCTTGCTTAAGAGCTAAGTCAAGCATATTTGAAAGACACATCATCGAAAACCCTGTGGTAATTAAGGTTCCTAAAGACTACGGCACAGCGGCCTATGCTCTTTGGGTTATCAGAGCAGCTGAGGCTTTACGCTCAGACAAAGCCATTTCCACAATAAAGGCTATTCCGGAAGAGCAGAGAAACAGAGTGATTCATTACGCAAAGATGTATAACAGCTCTGCTAAATTATGCCTAAAGCTTACTGGCAGGGCAGCGGCTTCTTATAAAAGTAAATGGCGGTTAACCAGGAGAAAGGGTGATGTATATTACTTTTTTTGGAAGTAGTCAATCAACCCCAATTTACCAACGAAACCTAATACCCGGTTTCGTTTTTTGTCTTCCTGGTAAGAAACCAAAAAGCTGTTTGTACTGGACTTGTGAGGAATTGACAAAGGCATTCCCACCAGAAATAATCCTGGCAGGAATACTTTGTTAAGCCTTGAAGAATTTCTGAACTTCAGAATCTAAACTGAGCCGTCAGTTTTTGCCACACTTTGTTGGGTCAAAAGTTATTGAAAATACTTCTTGGAGCATCTGCTGGTGCTGCAAGTGTGGTGTAGCTGCCTTGAATAGTTCAATATCAAGAGTCTGGTTGGTGCCAGAATGCTCGTTGGCGCTAAAGGTGTGATGTGGCTGCCTTGAATAGTGCAATGTCAAGAGTCTTGTCAAAATGAAAGTGCTTGCTGGATTAGAAAGTGTGGTGTAGCTGCCTCGAATAGTTCAATGTGAAGAGTCTTGTCAATGCCGGGGTGCCTGTTAGTGCCTAAAGTGTGTTGTGGCTGCCTGGAATAGTTCAATGTCAAGAGTCTTGTCAAAGTAAATATATTTACCAGCTCTAAAAGTGTGTTGTGGCTGCCTGGAATAGTTCAATGTCAAGAGTCTTGTCAATGCCGGGGTGTCTGCTGGATTAGAAAGTGTGGTACGGCTGCCTTGAATAGTTCAATGCCAAGACTCTTGTCAATACCGAGGTGCCTGCTGGATTAGAAAGTGTGGTACGGCTGCCTTGAATAATTCAATGTCAAGACTCTTGTCAATACCGAGGTGCCTGTTAGTGCTCAAAGTGTGTTGTGACTGCCTTGAATAATTCAATGTCAAGAGTCTTGTCAATGCCGGAGCGCCTGCTCGATTAGAAAGTGTGCTGTACCATCCTTGAATAGTTCAATGTCAAGAGTCTTGTCAATGCCGGGGTTTTAGTCTGTGCCTAAAGTGTGTTGTGGCTACCTTGAATAGTTCAATGTCAAGAGTCTTGTTAATGCCTGAATTCCCGCTGGTGCCTAAAGTGTGTTGTGACTACCTTGAATAGTTCAATGTCAAGAGTCTTGTCAATACCGGGGTTTTAGTCTGTGCCTAAAGTGTGGTACGGCTGCCTGGAATAGTTCAACGCCAAGAGTCTTGTCAAAGTAAATATATTTACCAGCTCTAAAAGTGTGCTGTGCCCTCCTTGAATAGTTCAATGTCAAGAGTCTTGTCAATGCCGGGGTGTCTGCTGGATTAGAAAGTGTGGTACGGCTGCCTTGAATAGTTCAATGCCAAGAGTTTTGTCAATGCCTGGATTCCCACTGGTGCCTAAAGTGTGGTACGGCTGCCTGGAATAGTTCAACGCCAAGAGTCTTGTCAAAGTAAATATATTTACCAGCTCTAAAAGTGTGCTGTGCCCTCCTTGAATAGTTCAATGTCAAGAGTCTTGTCAATGTCAGGGTGCCTGTTAGTGCCTAAAGTGTGTTGTGGCTACCTTAAATAATTCAATGTCAAGAGTCTTGTCAAAGTAAATATATTTACCAGCTCTAAAAGTGTGTGGTGGCTGCCTTGAATAATTCAACGCCAAGAGTCTTGTCAATGCCGGAGCGCCTGCTCTATTAGAAAGTGTGCTGTGCCCCCTTGAATAATTCAATGTCAAGAGTCTTGTTGGTGCCGGAATGCCCGCTGGTGCCTAAAGTGTGCTGTGGCTGCCTTGAATAATTCAATGTCAAGAGTCTTGTCAATGCCGGAATGCCCGCTGGATTAGAAAGTGTAGTACGGCTGCCTTGAATAATTCAATGTCAAGAGTCTTGTCAATGCCGGAGCGCCTGCTCTATTAGAAAGTGTGATGTGCCCCTTAAATAATTCAATGTCAAGAGTCTTGTTGGTGCCGGAATGCCCGCTGGATTAGAAAGTGTAGTACGGCTGCCTTGAATAATTCAATGTCAAGAGTCTTGTCAAAGTAAATATATTTACCAGCTCTAAAAGTGTGTGGTGGCTGCCTTGAATAATTCAACGCCAAGAGTCTTGTCAATGCCGGAGCGCCTGCTCTATTAGAAAGTGTGATATGCCCCCTTGAATAATTCAATGTCAAGAGTCTTGTTGGTGCCGGAATGCCCGCTGGTGCCTAAAGTGTGCTGTGGCTGCCTTGAATAATTCAATGTCAAGAGTCTTGTCAAAGTAAATATATTTACCAGCTCTAAAAGTGTGTGGTGGCTGCCTTGAATAATTCAACGCCAAGAGTCTTGTCAATGCCGGAGCGCCTGCTCTATTAGAAAGTGTGACGTGTCCGCCTTGAATAGTTCAATGCCAAGAGTCTTGTCAATGCCGAGGTTAAAGTGTGTTGTGGCTGCCTTGAATAGTTCAATGTCAAGAGTCTTGTCAAAGTAAATATATTTACCAGCTCTAAAAGTGTGCTGTACCCTCCTCGAATAATTCAATGTCAAGAGTCTTGTCAATACCAAGGTTTTAGTCTGTGCCTAAAGTGTCGCACGGCTGCCTTGAATAATTCAATGTCAAGAGTCTTGTCAATACCAGGATGCCTGCTGGATTAGAAAGTGTGACGTGTCCGCCTTGAATAGTTCAATGTCAAGAGTCTTGTCAATATCAGGGTTTTAGTCTACGCCTAAAGAGTGTTGTGGCTGCCTTAAATAATTCAATGTCAAGAGTCTTGTCAATACCAGGGTTTTAGTCTGTGCCTAAAGTGTGTGGTGGTTGCTTCGAATAATTCAATGTTAAGAGTCTTGTCAAAGAAAATATATTTACCAGCTCTAAAAGTGTGCTGTGCCCCCCTTGAATAGTTCAATGTCAAGAGTCTTGTCAAAGTAAATATATTTACCAGCTCTAAAAGTGTGGTACGGCTGCCTGGAATAGTTCAACGCCAAGAGTCTTGTCAATGCTGGGGTTTTAGTCTGTGCCTAAAGTGTAGGATAGCTGCTTCGAATAGTTCAATGCCAAGAGTCTTGTCAATACCGGGGTTTTAGTCTGTGCTTAAAGTGTGTTGTGGCTGCCTTAAATAATTTAATGTCAAGAGTCTTGTCAATGCCGGGGTTTTAGTCTGTGCCTAAAGTGTGTTGTGGTTGCCTTGAATAGTTCAATGTGAAGAGTCTTGTCAAAGTAAATATATTTACCAGCTCTAAAAGTGTGCTGTGCCCTCCTCGAATAATTCAATGTCAAGAGTCTTGTCAATACCAAGGTTTTAGTCTGTGCCTAAAGTGTCGCACGGCTGCCTGGAATAATTCAATGCCAAGAGTCTTGTCAATACCAGGGTTTTAGTCTGTGCCTAAAGTGTGTTGTGGCTGCCTTGAATAGTTCAATGTCAAGAGTCTTGTCAAAGTAAATATATTTACCAGCTCTAAAAGTGTGCTGTGGCTGCCTTAAATAGTTCAATGTTAAGAGTCTTGTCAATGCCGGGGTTTTAGTCTGTGCCTAAAGTGTGTGGTGGCTACCTGGAATAATTCAATGTCAAGAGTCTTGTCAATACCGAGGTTTTAGTCTGTGCCTAAAGTGTCGCACGGCTGCCTTGAATAATTCAATGTCAAGAGTCTTGTCAATACCGGAATGCCCGCTGGTGCTCAAAGTGTGTGGTAGCTACCTTAAATAATTCAATGCCAAGAGTCTTGTCAAAGTAAATATATTTACCAGCTCTAAAAGTGTGCTGTGCCATCCTTGAATAGTTTAATGTCAAGAGTCTGGTTAGTGCCAAGGTACCTATTGGATTAGAAAGCGTGGTACGGCTACCTTGAATAGTTTAATGCCAAGAGTCTGGTTAGTGCCAGGGTTTTAGTCTATGCCTAAAGTGTCGCACGGCTACCAGCAGCAAAGAAAAAGAGCCTGATGGCTCTCTTTCAATCGTAATTGGTATAATCTAAATTTTCCATCTGTTTTATTAATCAATAACTTCAGCGTAAAGTGCCAGCAATGATCAGCCCTTAGCAACTCGCTGTTAAACAAAAGGTTATGATGTAATGCTATCTGCGAAAAGCGATATTTGAAGTGGTTTTGTGCCCCCCGTAAAGTGCCATTTCCAGGCGGGTTTGGGGCAGTTTCAATTACCATAGTGCAATAGAGTAGCAATGCTATGGGCAGATAATAACAAATGGTGAAAAGAGTGGAGGTGTTTTGGGGCAAATGAGGACATATTGGGGAGCATTTTGGTAGCTTTCAGAGCAGAATGTGCACTTTGGCAACTAATCTTATTTGTCTCACTATCAAGGAATTAAATACTGGATAGTGGGCAAGGTATTGTCGTTCTTTGGTTTATAAATTAATTACTAAATAAAACAACGACATGGACAACGCCATTCAAATTGTAGAAGCCCAAATTGAAGCATTACAACGGCATAAAGCAGCCACCAGTCAGGAGTTCAAAGCCTGTGTAAAGGCAGGCAAGAGCAATGAGGCTGATCGCTGCGAAATTGAACTAAGTAATGTCGATCGGGCAGTATTTGAGTTGATGAAACTCAAATCAAAACTAGTGACTGCTGGTGCCAAAGGCAGTGAATAATTAACACCACCGGGGCGGCTTTGTCCCGGTGTTTTTATACAAACTATAAAACAGAGATCAAATGAATACCCAGAAAGAACTGTATGCCCTGCTGACCACTCGAAGCGAAGAGCTCAGCAAGGAACGCCTGCTTGCCGAAAGAGCCCTGGAACACGCCAAAGATTCCCGCACATTGGTAGATGTCGCCTTTTATGAAAAAGAGCTGGAGATAATCGATAGACTGGATGGAGAACTCCACCTCCTAATGGAACAAGCCGAGCAACTTGCCGAAGCAAATCGTGAAGTAAAATAATCAACAGAAAGCCCCACTAATTTTTATGAAGTTGGTGGGGTTTTGCTTTGGGTAGGTTCAGCCAGAAAAAGATAGAATTAACACAACGAACGACAATTACTCAGCTACTTGTGTAAGCACCCAACGCCTGGGTCTGGGTAGGTGTTTATTTCACAGGCATCGCCTGGGTAAACAAAATCGCTACTGAATGCGTCAAAAATAGTTTGTAATAAAGGTAAGCGTCATCAAGTAAACCCAGCGGTAATTCAACTTAACTGCTGGGTTTGGTGCTTGCCTGGCATTACAAATAAAACCCTGACTCCTTTTCAATAAGTAGCGCATAAAAAATACAGATTTATGCTGTATATTTATGGTGTGCACGCAAAAACGGGCAGTAAATGATAAATCATGTGACAAAATGAAAAAAGACCAGTTAATGTTCAAACAGTTCGTTTTCTTTGATGATAACAATGAATTAAACGATACAGGGGTATTATTATATGTGGATGCGCTCAGGCTCAACCGGGAAAAAGAATTACCAGGCGAACTTACGACGCATATTCTTCATTCATCCAGCGACCGAAAAAGAGTTCTCGAGTATTATGAGTTTGTAAAGGACGACGATATTCAGGAATTGATGCCCCATCCATATTTTGACCATATTAACTAACCCAGACAAAATCAAGGGGCTGGTTGATGATCCAGTCCAGCCTCTATCACAAACCAACGCTTTTTATCCATCCCCCCAACTCTTCTTCAAAAAACACCTTCAGGCAACCTTGATGCTTGCCCACCTGCTCAGTGGCTGCGTGCCTCTGGTCAGCAATGCTTTGACTGATCACGATGCATTCATAGAACGGAAAAATTAAAAGTAAAGGAACTTTTTTGGCTTGATGAGGTGGTGGAGGGCTTTAGTCCAGGTAATAGTTTTTAAGGGGGTAGGTAGGTTTTATGCAGTAAATCCAGAAACAAACCCTCTGGTAAAGCTTCTTTTATCTAGCTTGTTTTTGTTGGCTTTTGAGGCTAGGTTTTCCAGTTTTTTGCCGCCTATGATGTATTCTTCTTTGATTGTATTAAATTTTTCAGGGGTCATTTTAGCTGCCTCTTTCATTCCTTCAATGAAAGCCTTTGTAAATACTTCCTGGCTTATTTTGTGGTTAGGATATTGGTGTTTGTAGAAGCTTTCGGTTGCTTTAAAACTTTTTAATATCGTGGGGTTTAAATTCGTTGGTTTCATCTGTTGTTAATCTTGTTTGGGGGTTGTTTTAATTATTATGACTCTAAGAACGACTAATTGTGTGTCTTTAGCAACTCATTGTGGCACAGGTAATTATGATGTAATACAACTTGCAGAAAGCGACATTTTGAGGCGTTTTTTACACTAGGCAAAGTGCAGCTTTTGGGCGGGTTTGGGGCGGGTTTGGGGCGGTTTGCATAGGAGTAGTGCAATGGTGAACCTACGTGGTAGCTGTATTTGATCAAATCAGAAAAAAACCAGGGGCATTTTGGGGCAAATGAGGACATATTGGGGGCGAAACGGCAACTTTTGGGGCAAAAAGTACGCTTTTGCAACTAATCTTATTCACCTCGTTATCAGTAGTTTAAGTGCTTGATAGTGGGTGTATGTTTGTCGTACTTTGGTTCATAATTAAAGTTAAACGCATTACTAAATAAAACAGCCATGATTACAAACGAAGCATACTGGGTAATAATAGAAAGAAGAAATGAGTTAGCCATTGAACTAGCCCAGGTAAAAAAAACACTTGAAACAGCCAAAGCAACCAAAGCCATGGAACAAGTAGTAGTACAGGAAAAACAAGTGGAATTTTTAACCCTGATGATTGAGGAGTTGAGGCAGCTCAACTATCGCATCGCAAAAGCAGAAGAAGCAGCTAAAAAAGAGGGGTAGGTTGGGGTGGCAGTAAAACGGGGTTGGTCATACAGCCTCGTTTATATATTCAGAAAGCAACCAAAAAGTGTTATCTCTTATTTACATTTTTTTGTTACCCCTGCTTTACCGATTACAAGAGCGTTAAAACTTATTTGATCAGTCATTACGGGAAAGCATTCTGGGAGAAAAAGCCTTGCATGGCAGTGATTGACTTTTCAATAGAAAGAGTGGATGCAATATAAGCCAACAAAAAAAGCCCCATTGATTTTACACGAAGTCAGTGGGGCATTGCTTTAGAGCAACCAAAAAAGATAAAAAAACGAACGGCCATTAGCAACCTGCCCGTGCACCAATAAACAACACCCCACCTGTAGAGGTAGGGCGAAGGCTTGGTTTTGTCTGATGCTATTTTAATTTTTTGAAAATGGTTACAGGCATTGTCTGGGTAAAGTAGGTAAGAACTCTTATTTCGCTTACCTGTTCAAAATCAATTACTTTCCATTTTTCTTCGCTGAGGCTGTAAAAGGTGAGCTGCTTGCCTTGGTGTTTTTCTTTACCAATTTGCTGTTGCTTTTTAGCTGGAATCAAATCAAGGTTTAAGGTGGCTTTTTCAATCTTTCCGTTGAGGGTAATTTGAACTGTTCCGCTGCTTAGTGCTACTATTGTTCTTTGTTTTATCTGATTCATCTTTTTTTCTTTTTTAATGTTTTTGTTTACTTCTTTAATTATTATGATACAAAGAACGACTAATTGTGTGCCCTTAGCAACTCACTGTGGCACAAGTAATTATGATGTAATAGAGTTCGCAGAAAGCGATATTTTGAGGCGTTTTGTTCCCTTGGAAAAGTGCCGTTTTTGGGCGGGTTTGGGGCGATTTGGATTGGAGTAGTGCAATGGTGAGTCTACGTGGTAGTTGTATTTGATCAAATCAGATAAAAACCAAGGGCGTTTTGGGGCAAGCAAGGACATATTGGGGGCAATCTGGTGGGTTTTGGGGCGAAATGCACGCTTTTGCAACTAACCTTATTCACCTCGTTATCAAGGGATTAAGTGCTTGATAGTGGGTGTGTGTTTGTCGTACTTTGGTTTATAAATTAATTAATCAACAACAACCAAAACGCTTACTACAATGACAACAACCATTGAAATCAACGCTACCAACTCCCTTACTAAGGAGGAGTTAAAACAAGATTTAAGAAAAGGCATCGTACAGATCGCCTACACCAAGTTAGACGGCACCCTAAACGTGCGGAAAGCAACTTTAAACTTTAGCCTGATCCCGGCCAAGGATCACCCAAACGGGGCAGAGTATAACCCACCCAAAGACCAAGGTTGGGTTAATTATTACGACCTCGACAAAGGAGAGTGGCGTAAACTGCACATCGACCGATTAAAAGAGTTGAATGTTTTATTTGAGCTGAACCCGGTAAACGAAGAGTTTGAATACCACACCCTACGCTTCAAAAAACTGAGTTATGAAGTAGTGAAACAACAGGCCACGGCTTACTTTAACCAACATAAAATACTGACTACCCTGCACCTAAAGAAAGCCCTGCGTGAAGCAGGTTATTGGGCAACTCAGGAAAAGGTAAGCGAGCTGATGCAGGAACTGGCAACCCTTGAGGTTGACTGGAACTTTAACCAGCAAGAGGGCGAAATATTCAGGTTATATTATCAGGAGGAGGAACTGGAGTTTTAGACTCCAGTTTTTATTACTTGATTAAAATGTTAAAAAAATCAGCAGTGCTATTTTAAATTAACAGAAATAAACATACCTTTGTAATACATAGCTGATTGAAGAATCTTGGGGGATGAGTAGGTCTTTATCTACTTTCCTTCAGGTTTTTTTGTTTTAGGGCAACTCACTACTCACTCCTTTTCCACTACCTTTACCTTATACTTCCCTGCCAACACATCGGTCAAAAAGGCTTCAAACACCTTTGGATTCCAACCCATTTTTAGCACCACCCCATCCCCATCACCCCGGCTTACTACCTGAAAATAAAGCAAGCGAAGCTTCGACAAAAACACCTGGGCAGTGGCGGCCGCTGAGTTCGGAAAAACTGTGTTGAGCTTGCCTTGCACGGGTATTTTCGCTTTGGTTTCGTAATAAGCAAACAAAATGTCCAGCGACAAACCCAAGGCTTCTATGATCTCCGGACTTGCCTTGCCGCTGGCAGTGAGTTCTTCTTTGAGTTTGGCTGCCACAAAAGCAAAAAACTGTTCCAGGTCATAAGAGAGTGTCATGCCCACTTTATCTGCTGATTCCTCCAGAAACTGGATACCACCTACGGCATATTTGCCCTCGATAAGCACCGTTTTGGTGTCGCCCAGGGGCAGCACCTGGTTAGTTTCCAGGCGGGCAAAAGTATCGGGTAGCACCTCCCTTAGTTTTTGGGTGAGCTTGCCCGCCACAAAGCGAGGCAATACCATTTTTTCGGGGCTGAGTTTTTCATCCGGGGCTTTGCTTACCCGGATGATTTTGTTACAGCCTACCACCAGGCTGGTCCCCAATAACAACAAGCCCAGCATTATTGCCAGGTGTTTGCGTGTGATTTGTTTCATCAATGTTTGCATTGTTTTGATTTTTGAACAAGGCGAAAGCTAAGAGAAACAAGTGCTCGTTTTTGGGGCTTTTTTTCAGGATAGATACATTTAAGTGTATGATAGAGAGTGAATTAGGGTTTGATAACTTTTTTGTAATTTAGTAGGCAAAAACAGCAAAACACTATGAGCACTACACATAGCGCGCTACCCCCCTGGGAGTTAGTAGCCCTCGAAGCCCTGATAGAGCAGCTATACCAGGCAGACGAAACCAAAGAACCCGCCGTGCGCCGCCGCGACGATGTACTGGGCAGCTTCAAGTACCTGCAAAGGATCAAATACGGATCGACGGAAGTCATTTGCCAAACCCTGGCTTACAAATACTATTACCGCCCCCGTTCGGTGTATGCTTTAATTTTACGCAACGCCAATCGGCTCAAAGAAGCAGACCTGGCAGAGGTGAAAGTGGGGGTAGAAGAGTTGATGCACATCCGGCAACAGGTCAAGGCAACTGATTGGATGGATAGCACCCGCCGCCACGAAGCAGTGCGGGCAGCCTTTAAGAAATGGCAAACTCTGGGCGATACTAATTTCTTGTGTCGTTTGCTGGGGCATAAGTTCTATTACCGCCCCGAAACCGTGCGCCAGTTGTTGAAAGAAGTAGACTATAAAAGCAAGTAGCCATTACTGATTATTTAACCAAAGAATGACTCCAGGCATGAATAAGACTCCTGATAAAAGTAAAGTTGAAGCTAAAGGCAAGTCTACCCCACTTGCTTGCAAAATATGGGGGCACAAATGGCAAGGCGACAGCCTCAAAAGGCGCTGTACCCGCTGTGGCAAAACCCAGGTATCAAGGTATTCGGTGGAGGGGTGGATAGATGTATAAGAGGTGGTTTGTTTCCTTCATCCAGTTGCCCAATATTTTACAAACTAATGATTTGACCTATATGTCTTACGAGTACAATTCTACCCCTGATAAGATAAAACTAGTTGCCAAGCGTGCTGCTGACAACCAGGCGGTGCATATTTCACAAGCGGTTAAAACAGATGCCCCTTTCTATTGTCCTGATACTTATGAAGAAGTGGTGATTAGAAGGTGTGTAGAAAAACGTGACCACTTTGCGTACAGCGCCAGGCATAGTCCGGTAGGGACCAAAGAAAGCGACCTGCATAAAAACTGTAAAAACGAAATTGCGGCTGTTTTACAAACAGCATATCCAGACGGTAGCTGGGAAGTAGAAAGACCCTTGTGGGCAAACAGTAGTAAAGGCTACCAGATGGTCAGACCCGATATAAGCGGAAGGATCGACGGAAAAGGAGTGGTGATAGAGGTGCAAGCCAGCACACTTTCCATCCCCAAAATTTTACATCGCACTGCGCAATATAAAAAAAGAGGGGCCTACATCCTTTGGGTGGTGCCGCTCACCAAAGCGTTGGGAGAAGAAGCATTCAGACCAAGGCTTTTTGAGCGTTTTTTGCATACTTTGTATTATGGCCGGGTTTATTACTGGTATCCAGGCAGTGGCAGTATCTTAACTCCTGTGCATTATGGCAAAGCTACCAGATATATTGAAACATCCACCTGGTTTGAAAATGGAGAAGAACGGTGCGTGGGTGGTTATGAGAAAACATATAAACGTCTCAAAACCCCTGTGTATGGTCAAAAAGCAGATTTGACCAAAGATTTTAAAACTCAAAGTAACCGACCATTTTTTCACCTGACCAACGACAAGTTAAGCGTTCCGGAGAGCAATATTTTTATAGATAGCCAGGCAAAGTGGTGGGGAAACGGGTAAGTTTATATATCCTCTATCTTGTTCACCTGTACACATAGTAAACACAAATAAAAAGAGTCTATAATCTCTACTGTATCTCCTTCAAACTCTACCTGTTCTTTCTCTGAATATAGGTAATGTTGAGTAGATTTTTGATCGCAATGAAAACAATGGTGACAAAATTCATCCCCTTCGGCAGGTTGGCTCATTGGTAAATATAGTTTAACACTAATAACTTTTTAAGGTCAGGTTTTGATGTAAAAACCAACTGAAATAAAATACGTAGTACCAGGGTAAAAAATCAAGTATCCGGTGCTGGTAGCGTTACTCTATTCTTACTGCTACCTTATCCCCATCAATCTTCTCCCTTTCTACTTGTGGCGAATAATCCTTATAACTCATCTCATACTCTTGCTCCACCCTATACAAATACCCATTGCCATTCACGGTGCGCCTACTCACTTGGGTAAGCGTACCAAACTTGCCTGATTGCCAACCGTGAAGTCGTGCAGTGATTACCTGCGAGAGCAAAAGGATACCTTTGCCTGTGGTAACTTTGGCTCCGGTGGTAGTGGGACGGTAGTCTTTGCAGCCCAGGTGCAGGGTAAAATTCGATTTGACCAGCAGCACCTTGTCACCCAGCGGACTGGTGTCTTCGCGGGTGATTTCTAAGTAAGCAGCAGGTAAGGGATAGGGGAACTTCTCACTGGTATTATCAAATTGCCCTTCCCACAAGTCAAAATGGCGGATGCCTACTGTAGGAGATTTTAGCCGGGTTTCCAGTGCATTGTATAAATTGATCATGAAAATAATGGTTTGATTGTTTTATGGTTAGAGTCAGGTGTAGCCGTAAAGCAAAGAGCTACCTGAACACCTTATCCAGCTCTTTGCTTACAAAACGCTCAATTTCTGCCCAAAGCTCTGGAGGCAAAGGTTCTTTGCCTGGAATGGGCATAAACTGTCGTTGGGGCAAGTTGGTTTGTCTGCGGTGGCTACGCACCCTCACTGATCCACCATTGCGCCGTCCCCGCCGGGTATAAGTACGCACGGTGGCAGCGCCCTGAGCTCCTTCGTTGTGGAGTTGGGCAAGGTGAGCGTTGCTGTTTTCTGCTTGTCTATTGCTGCCCACCCTAATCACCCGCCAGTTGGCTTCGCGTACCTTAAAAGAAGCTTTGAGTTTGCCCGTATCAGTAAGCAATGGTTTGCGGTTATTGCTCTGGTTTTGGCGGGGTGGCCAGGCGCTGCCCCGGTACGATTCACTGGCAAAGTTGCGCTGTACATAACGCAGCATGACTTGTCCTACTCCCCTGGGTACCCCACGCATGACTTTTCTAAACTTTCGTTCGTTGATCATCAGCATTTAGTTTTACTCTCTATTTATTTGGTTATTTGGCAAATTTGATGAGTGTCTTGTTCCCCCTGCCATCACTGTATATCGCTTCGTTGAGAGATAGCTTGATAGGCTGCTCTATTTTGGCAGTGGTGTACTTCTTTGCCCTTCCCTTTTTTATAAAAGCAATGGTGGCGTGGGGCTGATAGGTCTCATGCACTAAGGTATGTTTGAGTTCGGCCTTTAATGCTTCGTGGAGCGCTACTAGGGCAGGACTGATTACTTCAAACTTAAGTACCTCATAGTCCTTGTCTTTTTGCTCAAACACCGAAATGGCGGTGAGTTGTATTTCAATCTGTTTTTTGGCAGAAGAGAGCAACGCCTCCACTTTTTTCAAAGCATTAGGCAAAGCATGTACTCCATACAAAGCAGTAATGTGGGGCGTATCTTCGTAGCCGTATACTCCTGCCTTGGGGCAGATGTACAAGTCGTTTACATCGATGTTTGGCAGTAAGCCTGCCCACAGTTTTTTATCTCTCATGGGCAAAGTCACTGCCCCATACTTAAAAAAGTCTTGGTTTTTGGCAACTTCGACATTAGTATCAAGATTGCTCGCACTATCTACCTGGTTGCCTGTTTCCTGACTGGCTTCAGTCTTAGGTTCAGTGGCAATACTGGTATCTGTAGCACCTTCATCACTTGTTGCTTCTTTCTTTTTGATTACTGTCTTTACATTTTGATCTATAGGCAAGGTTGCCTTCTTTTTTACCTTAATTCCCGTGGCTTTCTCAAACTCGGCAGGGCTTACCTCAAAGTGATTCAAGGCAAGGGTGAGCGCCGTCTCTGAGATGCTTTTCTTTTGGCGTTGGAGTTCGCGGAGGTGGGTATCCAAAAACACAAACGAATGCCCTGCCAACGGATAGTTGAAATCGAGCAAACGAGGAAAGAGTTCTTCATTTACTACTGCCTCTACCCTTGCCATATCATACTCCCTAATCTCTTCGCTAGGCGTTTTGGCAATGCTGTCTTTGTTCATATAGGTTTGGGCACCGCCTTCGGTATCGTTGCTCAGCTTGACGTGCCCCTGAATGATTTTGAGTAGTTTTTTGCTTGCCTTCTCATCCATTTTATCAAAGGTATCCACAGTGCCGCCCCCTCCGGAGGGAAAAGCAATCTCTACCTTCTCTTCAATGTCAAATACTCCATTGAGTTCTTCCTCTACATTCAGCAAAGCATCCAATACTTCGCGACGTTCTTCTCCTTCCTTATCGGTATGCACAATCTTATAAGGCTTGCCATAATCCCGGTTAAAGTCAGCGTGCTTTATGAGGGCATCCCGGCTGAGAATGGCATAAGGGGCTGCGTACAGCAACAAGCCTAACGGGAAACGTTTGCTATAGCAGAAGATATACCAGCGCCTCAAATAGTCGGCGCTAAAATCAATGCCCTCACCATAAGCAGAGAAAGGATAAGGAAGCACTAACTTTCGCCCAGGAATAATGTTACGCCGCTCAACGGTGTTGATTTCTTTGATTGAATAATCATCTTCGTTCAATGCTTGCCCTATTTCAATCAACGAGTAACCAAAAAACTCCGCATCAAGCACGGCATTGATGAAATCATCGAACCAACTCCCCCTGAGCTTTTTGGTGGCAGCTTCCTGATAATTGCCGTCAGGATCAAGCACCAGAAAGGGCTCACCCAGCACTTTGTTCTTGCGGTTATTGATGGCCGTGATTACTTCGGCATCAATACACACCATATCATAGACTTCCATCAAAGGGTAGGTACGAGGCATGACCGGGCTTTCGGCAATGCGCCAGGCTTGCATCCAGTCGGCAATCGTTACCCGGTCTCTACCGTATTGAAATACCGAGGCAAAAGTGCTCAGGTGATGAGCAGCAGGAGCAGCAGTAGATCGTTTTTTTGTTTTTTTAGACATTTGGCAATTGAATTGAAAAAAAAGTGTAACTGATATTTACCAACCTTGGTAACTATTTCGTTGATCGTTGTTGCTGCTACCACCATACTTTGCTTTATCTTTCCCACCCGCAATCAGTATCCCCCGGTCTCCAGGAGGTTCTTGAGGCAACTGAGTCGGACGTTCGTTTTTCATATACACCTTGCACCAGGCAATCGCATCATCATAAAATTGCCTAAACTGACTGGCAATCTCTACCGGGCTATTGGCAGGAACTACTCTATAAAGGGCAATGTCTACCGCAAAATCACGTACAATCGTACTGCGAGGATCGGTGGTCAGGGGCTGCCAGTAAGCAGGAAGGGCACCTGGCAAGTCAGTATTTTGGCTTGCTGGTACTTCCTTACGCGCCCTGTAATATTTTATTTCCGGTGGCAAGCTGCTATCCTCTGCCGTATTTACCCATACCCGTTCCCCCGCCGCAAAACTTTGGCTAGTGCCGTTGTAGGCAAACAGCCTGATAAATATTTTGGGCAATGACGAACGCGCCGCCATATACTCCCCCATTTCTTCAATGGCTGATTTTTGGGCTTCGGCAAGCTTGCCCCAGTCCCCTTCTATAAAATCAAGCAAGTCCGCCTCGCTTAACCTTCGGCGGTAGTCGTAGCGGTGTAAAAAGTTAGAATGCATCTTTTGATCGTTTTCGTGGTACCGTTTGCGTTTTACGTTGGCTGGTGCCCTTCCCTCTGAATTTTTTGTACTCCTTCGCAAATTTTGCCACGAAGAAGTAGCGCAAAGCATCTGAAATGTGCCCAAAGGGTTGGTAGCGAATCTTGAGTTTGGTGTCTTCGATTGTTTTTTTGCTAATGGTGCCATCTTCGGCTTCTTTGGTGTATTCAAACTCCCGAATCACGGTTTTGCAACGGGCTTTGTCTACGTGTATCCGAATGCCGTAGCTTTGTTTTTCTAAGATCAGGTTGATAAAATCCCCACTCTCCGAAACCCCTGGTGCCTTCGTAAGCACCATATCACGCAGGCTGGTAAAGTGAGGTTTGAGTTGCTGAGCAATCACCTTAAAATCAGAGCGTTTGTCTTTGGTTTTAGTCTGCTGGTTTTTGCCCGATGGATCACCGTGCACATAAATTCGCCCCTGGTGAGATTGGTATATTTTTAAAAAATCCTCACAGGTATGAGGGGTTGTATTGCGAGGCGTTTTACCCAGTATCTCATCTAAGATGTACACATCAATCATTCCTTCTTCGGGGCGCACAAATACCTGAATGACCACGCAAGTCACATAAGGGTGCACATTGAAGTCCCAGGTAATATCCAGGGGGTGAGCCGGGTCATACACTACTTCATAGTAATGCCCCGAATGCACGCTGGCATCCCATTGTTTCCAAAACTCACCTCCACTTTTGGCCAGGGGGTCACCATAAATCAGCATCCCGTGCCGATGGCTGGCAAGGTTGGCTTCTTGTTTTTTAATATAGTTAGAGGGCAGGTTTTTGAGGTTCAGGTGAGTCGCCGAAATCACCACAAACTTAGAGTTCCCGCCTACTTTCTTTTTAAAGTACTGGGGCGGGTCATAAATCTTTGCCTTGATTTCTTCTTCATACTCGTTCAGCTCAAACCAGTCATTGATCCAAGGCACCTTGGCAGGTGATGTAAAAATATACAAAGGATTAAAAGGGAGGTTAGCTGCTACAGGGCTTCCTTCATCATATTCCTCGCTAGTAAGTGCCCCCGCCCTTGTCTGGCTAATATACAGCCCTTGTTGGCGAAGCCTTCCCAGGATCACTTCCTGCACCGCTTCTTCGCGGGTGTCCTTGGTTTCATCCAAAATAGCCCAGGCAAACTCTTTCCCGTCGTGGGCTTTATAGTTTTCCAAAGACCCAATAAAAACTACGCAGCCATTCCAAAAACTAATCTTGTTACGATAGCTTTTAAAAGCGTGCCCTTCGCGGCTAAAATGCCTGGGAGGTTGGGTGCCTACTACATAGTCGCCCTCCCCCGTGTGCTCATCATATTCTTCCAACCCCAGGTCTTTCCACACCAAAAAGACCCGGTAAAGCGTTGAATCAGTGAGCTGCATATCGGTATTGGCACCCATAAAACCAAATACCCTGGGGAAGTTGCTAATCAGACGAAACGAGACCAAACCCGCCCCGTGGGTTTTGCCTGCCCCTTGCCCCGCCATAAACAGGTTTACCGGAGTACGTGACACGTAGATATCAAACTGGGGTTTACTGGGGCGGACAGTCACTGCTTGCCCTTTCTTTTTACTGGTCATCTATTTCCCCCTCCCCATTTTCGTTTGCCTTAGCTTCATAAGGGTTGGCAATGGTTACCTGAATATTTTTGGTGGTGATTTCACCCGAATGCTCCACCTTTTGGGTACCGTACCCCAGGTGTTGTGCCTTGGCACTCAGCAGTATCTTTGCCGCGTGATAATCAGGGGGCAGGTACTTTTTCACTTCTTTTACTTCTACTCGTTCCTTGTACTTGTCTACCTTTACTTTTACCACCACTTGCTCTTTGTAATACATGCCCTGGGTGCGTTGTACCAGGGTACTCTGGGCAAGGTCTATGGTAATGGCATCGCCAATCTGGTTGGCTTCGGCTACTTTTTTGGCAAAGTTCTGATTGTTTTTAAGCCAGTGATAAACCGAGCTACGTGATACCTTGACTCCCAATTGTTGGCTCGCGCGTTCACAGGCAAGTTGGCGGTTGCCCCCCGTATGTACCAATGCCTCCACAAAAGCCTTTTGTTTGTCAGGGGTGGTGTAGTGTTCGTTAGCCTTGCTTTTCCTTTGGGGCGATATGTTCTTTTTGCCTTTGCTCATTTTGCTTCGCGCGCGCCCGCGCATGGGCGTGTCCAATTTGCCCAATGTAAGTTGTTGTTACTTAGTAATAGCCTACATTTGACGGTAGTTACAA
>NZ_CANLRP010000153.1 GCF_947493425.1 uncultured Microscilla sp.
ATATTGCCGTGCCGCGTCTAGCAACAAAATATTTTAGCGTTACTATAGAAATTTATTTTTACACCATTCCTTATAAAACGATGTTCTTGATCTTTTTACGCGATTTTAAATGTCAATTTAGCCAACATAAAACCATTAATTCTCAAAAGTGATATAACACAGGTTCGGCTCGCAACCTTTTACTTGTTCTTAGAAGATGGATAGGCTCAAATTGTCGAATGCTGGCAAAAAATTTATTACAAAAATCCCCAAATACAGACGCTTTACACAGGTGTTTAGCCTATCGCTTCAAAAAGTCTTGTTTAGATAATATGTACATTTTGCTTTGTTATAAAAATGCGACAAGATATTTAAAAAATACAATTGGCATTATGAAAAAGTATCATAAAAGGTACAAGTAAGTAATTATATAAATCATTTAAAATACCTTTGCCACAAGATAATTGAAAATTAATATATAAATCGGCTAATACAGAAATTGAATTAGTGATATTTCAATATGCTAGATGTTCTTTATTTATTACAATACTGATTAATTTATTTAATGAAAACAAACATAGAAGTAATCAAAACAAATAGTATTGCTCCTGACTCATCACTTGAGCAAAGAATTTATCGTTTATTTTCTTTAACCGCAGACGATAACTTTAACCTGCATTATTTTAGAAAAACTTACGAAGGCTGTGATCAAATAGACATCTTACTTATTAAAAATGAGCAAGGAGAAGACATAGGGTTTGGCTCATATTCTTACCGTAAAATTGAGGGCAGAAAAAACCTCTATGTGGCACGTCCTGCCATGGGCATTGATAAAAGTAAAAGAGGAAGCTCGTTTCCTACTGGCCTTTATTCTAAACTCTTGATAGAATTTAAACTCAAACATTTCCTTTCCGAAGTAATTTTGCTTGGCATTACACTCAACCCCCTTGTATACAGTGGAGGCTGTCGTTACTGGAAAAAACTCTACCCCAGACCTAACCTGCGTTACAATAGCCACATGCAAGATATTAGACAACTGGTAATAGATACCTACCACCTTAATATGATAAGTCAGCATATTGTATCATTGCCTTATGCACCCCGTCTTACCAAAGAGGATGTTGCAAGGTTTGAAAAAGCGGCAAAAACCAATGAATACATACAAGAGTTTATGCGATTAAACCCCCACTACCTCAATAGAGAAGGTTTGCTTACACTCATTCCTGTAAACTTGAGTAACCTATGGAATGGTATGCTAAAGATGATTAAAAAATAGTAACTTTTCTAAGCATATAAGAGATTTACATCAAATGAACAACGAGAGAACCCTTTCTATTGAAGACTTGTTTGAAGAACCAGGCAAGGTGTTGTTTGACAACGAAACACTCGAAAACTACGCAGCAAGCCTTACAGGTACTACTGTTTACCCTCGTTGTGTTGTACTGCCTGGCTCTATCAACGATTTGCAAAAACTATTGGCTTGGGCAAAAAACACAGGTGCAGCACTTTATCCTATATGCAGGGGTAAAAACTGGGGGTATGGGAGTGCCCAAGGCACTCAACCAAACCAGGTAATTGTAGAGTTGTCTAAAATGGACAACATTGTTGAAGTAAACGAAGAACTAGGCTATGTAACCATACAGCCTGGCGTTACCCAAGGGCAACTATCGGCTCACTTAGAAAATACAGGGTCAAGACTGCAAATGGATGTGACTGCTGGTCCGGTCACCTCAAGTGTGTTGGCTAATTTTCTCGAGAGGGGTTTTGGGCATACCGACTATGGCAACCGTTATAATAGCATTATCAGCCTTAAGGTACTATTGCCCAATGGACAAATCGTGCAAACTGGTTTTGGCGCTTTTCAGCAAAAAAATCATGACAAGAATATATTTCGTCAAGGCGTTGGTCCTTGTCTCGATGGTATGTTCTTACAATCTAACCTGGGCATAGTACTAGAGATGACCCTAGAGCTAATGCCCAAACCCGACCATTTCTGTATGTTTGCCGTGGCTGCCAAACACGAAAGCGATTTGGGTAAACTGGTAGAGGTAATGAGGGAACTACGACTCAAAGGTATTGTAAATAGTGCGGTACACATTACCAATAAGTCGCGGGCATCGGGCAATGAAAAAGAAAATGTGACGGGAGCCTGGAGCCTTACCGGGTCTGTGTCTAGCGAGAAGGGGGTGTCGCGTGCCCGTAGAAAAGCAGTAAAAAAAGCTTTTAAAAAAGGGGTAAAAGGGTGCAAAATACACTTCGTAACCGATGCTTTTTTAAATAGATTGCACTGGATAGATAAAAACATCAAGAAGTTGCCATTTTTGCATACATTTCAGTTTGTAGTAGGGCTACAAAAAGGGATTCCAAGCAATCGCCCCATTAGCATATTGCTTAACAAACCCAACGTAGACCATATAAAGCATGCCAAAGATTTTGATGGGCGGTTTCGTTGGCTAAACGCTACTTGCAATGCTACTCAAAACAATATAGAAAAGCTCTATGGTTTGGTTACTTCTTTGTGCGATAAATACCACTATGAGCTTAAGGTAACGTTTACCTTTATTACTCCTCGTACTTTGGTAATGATTGCCAACACCGATTGTAGTGATGCTCCTGAAGAAGTGAAAAAAGCCGAAGCGTTTTACAAAGAAGGGGCTAAATCTTTGGTAGCACAGGGGTTTTATCCATATCGCGGCGGTATAGGAGCTTTTGAAGGTTATAAAGAAGGGTTACAACCTGAGTATGTAGATTTGCTTGGAACGTTAAAAACCAGCTTTGACCCTGACAACATATTGGCACCAGGCAAATACAATATGTAATTGTTTTAGAATATCTATATCAGTCTTAAAAATAAAGAGCCTTACTTTGCTAAACATTCGCAAAGTAAGGCTCTTTTGTATATTCTATAAAGTGGGCTTTATTCCCCTCCTTTTACTGTTTCCTTTTTTTCGTCTTTTTTCTCTGTTTTTTGTGGTTTGGTCTCATCTACCATTTTAAACCCTTTAGGAAGTTTAAAAGCCCCCTTAGGTACATTGGTATCTACCTCTTGAGCAGTCATTTCTATGGCAGCTTTGCCGCTGGGGTGTGGCAATGTCAAGGCCAATATGACTTGATTTTTCAGGTCTTTAAAACTCCCTTCCAACAACATGCCTTTTACTTTATAAGGATGGTCTTTTAAATTCCAGTAATACTCATCACTTAGCCATACCTCTACCTGCTTTTTGTCGCCATTGTAGAGTTCTACATGATGGGTTTTGATGCCTGCAATAATCTTCACTTTACCGGTTTTTTTGGCAGTTACCTTGCGGTCACGGGTAGACTTTGCTTTTAAATTATTTTTAGTAATGGTTTCTTTTTTAGTATCAATACTATAAAACACGTTCTTTCCTGCTTCAAAGACAAATTCACTGTTTCTCATTCCCCCGTCTATATAATACCTAAACTTTTTGCCATCACTTACCACTTCAGTAGTAGTGCCCAGGAAAAGCTTGGCCTGTTCTATTAGTTTTTCATCACCCGAAAAGGTCGTTTTATAGGTGATTTTTCCTTTAAAAATTTGCTGTGCCTGTAGCTGACCCACACACAAAGCCAAGCCGATAATGGTTATAAAAATATATTTTTTCATAAATTATATGAGTATTTGATTATTAGTTGATACGAAATACAAGCATTTTTGAACATAAAAAAACTTTTTTATATGAAATCAATCTGTGCTTTTATACAAATACCTATTTTAGTAATATGAATGACATAGAAACTCAATGGGCAAACGAACAACGCTTGATGGCAGCTCAGGTACAAATACCTGCATCGGGGCAAGGGTATCAACCACAAGACAATGACGTAATCTTAGGTTTAGACATTCAATACCAAAGCGACAAAGCCTACATTGCCGGAGATTTACAACGCTATAATGGCCACCATTTGGGCACCTATAGTGGTGTAGCAGCGGTAATGGCTCCGTATGTGCCCGGCTTTTTTTGCTTTCGAGAAGGGCCTCCGTTGTTTGCACTGGTTAACCACTTGCTCAATGATGCTACATTGCCACGCCCTAATTTGCTGGTGGTTGATGGACACGGCATTGCACACCCGCGTACTTTTGGTGTAGCTTGCTGGCTGGGAGTAAAAACTGGTTTGCCCACTATAGGTATAGCAAAAAAAAGCTTGTTAAAGTTTTCGGGGCAAGTGGGCAATGAGCAAGGAAGCATACTTAATATTGCCCATAAAGGTCAGGTGGTAGGTTACGCCTTGCGTACTCAAACAGGTATAAAACCCGAATATGTAAGCCCTGGACATTTGGTAGCGCTTGATACTGCCAAAACAGTGGCGTTGAACCTGGTAAGCGAGTACCGTATTCCTGATGTACTGCGAAGGGCTGACCAAATGGCACGCCTCCATAGCAAAGACGAACAAACTGACGATTGGATAAATGTAGGAACTTTGGAGTAGACAACCCACAATATATTTGGAGATAGACCAACTCTTGGTGTAATTTTGGCGTTTATTTCAACAAAACAAATTGCATCAGTTGTATTTATGAAATATTCGTTCATTCTTTTTTGGGCAGTGTTTTTTTTGTGGGTATTGCCCAATAAAAGTCAGGCACAACAACAAGCTGCCCAAAATGAAGCAGATAAAAAGCTCAAACGTGCCCTACAGATTATATGCCCCCAAAGTGATGACATCTGTAAGTTGCTCAAAGAGCTACAGATAAAAGTGACCCGATTTCGCAAACAAGAAGTAATGGAAGATACTGAAGGTTTGTTTGCCAGTGTAGAGGGAATAAAATATGTGTTTAGCCTGATAGAGAAGCGTCACAATGCAATGACAGTAAAACCATTTGAACTTACTCATTTTCTTCAGTCAAAGTATAGTTTTATTGTGATATACCTACATAGCTACCTTGACAAGTACCGCAAAAAACTCATTGCTAACATAGAACAAAGCTGGCTCGAACGCAAACAACTATTTGCCAGTATAAAACAAGAAACTGCCCACACTCAGCCCAACCAAGAACACCTGACCACCCACAAGGGCAAACTGGTAAAAGCTTACCAAAAACTGATCAAACAAAACCTGGAACTCAAAGACCTATACGAAACCCTCGTACCTGTATATACCGAGCTTGCCACCCAAGCGCCCAATGTAAAGCAAAACCTAAAAATGCTGAATGAGCAAATAGCTACGCAAACATTTTTGTTGCGCAAGCTAAAACAAGACCTGGAACGAATTCCAAGGTAAACCTAAAGGTACCTTAGCATTTTGTTGTAGGCAAAATAAGCGCATGATTAACCCCTGCCTTGTTCAAAATCTATCAATAGTTGGTGTAACTGTTGATTCCAAAGGGCGTCGTCCAACGCATTGTGTTTGTTATGGGCACGAGGTATTTCTTTTTTTGGAAATTTGAGGCGGGCTACTTCCTGGCGCAAGTCGTTGCAATACTTGGGATAATGGGCTGGCATGGCGTTCATATCTTGCATAATCCACGAAAAGATAACCCAATCGAAGCTGGCATAATATGCCCAAAATTCGGGGGTGCGATGCGCCAAAAACATAAGAATTTCTTCGCGTATCTGGGCAATGGTTTTTGGGGTGATTTCGGGCTCAAGCAGGGCTATTACGTTTTCTTTTACCCAAGGCTTGGCATTGTTAGAGTCAAACTCTGATGATATAGCATAATAGGTTTCGCCATCTTCGCGCACCATGCCTATAGAGATAAGCTCCAGATGAAAAGGCTTGGCAATAAACTCAGTATCAAAATATACTTTTATGCGATCGTCTTTCATTGTCAAGTGCTATTAATCACGCCTATGACAAACACCAAAAAACCGGGAATACTGGAGCACAAGATACACCAAAAAACCACCAGTAAAGATGATGCTATTTTCATAGACGCTCTAATCTCGCCAACTCTGGTATAGAACCATTGATGTTTTACACCTAAAACCCTTCGCCTAGCTCAAAGGGAGGGCCAAACACATTTTTCTGTTCGAAAAACATTAAGGGAACAGTGTTTTTCAAGGTTTCGATCAGCTCGTGGAGACACGACCTGAGGCGATGACTGTACTTTTGAAAAAAAAGCTGGGTAGAGTACCAAAGCTGTCTTTCTTTATATACAAAAAAACTAATCATTCCAACGGTAATATCTAAATACTTGTTTGCGCCCATCAGGGTGCAGGCAAGTAATATCACTATCACACATCGGCTGATAACTTAGCCAGTAAGTAGCCTTTTGCCCAGGGAACTTCACCTGAAAGCGGAACTTTTTACCGTCTCGCCTCAAAGTTTTTAGTTTAATTTTATTGCGAGGATTTTGACTGGTATAATACCAATAGGTCGTAAAGTCTCCTGAGGATTCTAAATACTCTATCACTCCAGCACGCTCAAATCCCTTGCTTCTGTAAGTAGCGGGCAGTAACTTAAAAAACTGTTTTTTACCATTGGGGTGGGTGCACCATAAACCACCTTGGGTAGTTTTAAGACTATAAACGGCATTGCTGCCCGGAAACTTCACCTTGCCTATTTGCATAGGGGTAGTGCTTAATGATCTAAGCTCAATGTATTTTGTATTGGTGCTTGTCCAATAGCCCACACTACCCAAAGAAGTACTGAGGTATTCGGTCACTCCAGCTTTTTCAAAGTTTTTGCTGGCATAAATAGTGGTTTGAGCATGTAAATAAGCAAAGGAAGTCAACACTAAAGTCAATAGTAATAGTCGTACTTTCATTGATTGTTCATAACATTTGGTTTTCACCCATTCATACGCAAAAACCTCTTACAAGGCTAAGCTTTAAGCTGATAGATTGCTATGCTTAACCAGAGAGTTAGAGCTAAAATTGGGGCTAAAACAAAAAGAGACAATATTGGTTGAACCAAATTGTCTCTTTTTAATCTTTTACATTCCCCACCTAGGGCGAAAAATGTTTTATGGAATAGGCAATATTTTTTTGTCTTTAAATGTAGACAAAATTACCATAGATTGCATGTTACTGATTTCTTCAATTTCACTGATTTCTTCAAGCATTAGCTTTTGATATGACGAAATATCAGCAGCAATTACTTTAAGCAAAAAGTCGCAATTACCAGTAATATGATGGCATTCGATCACATTATCAATCTTCAGAATTTTATCCACAAAAGCATCAATGCAAGTCTTTTTGTGGCTTGAAATAAACACTTGTACAAATGTGGTTACACCTAGTCCTACTTTATGTGTATCTAGCATCGCATGGTAGCTTTTGATCAAGCCCATGTTTTCTAGTTTTTTTACACGTTCCAAAGTTGGCGCAGGCGACAGCCCAATGTCTTTTGATAGTTGCGCATTGGTGATTTTAGCATTTTCCTGTAAAATTCTAAGAATTTTTCTATCTGTATTATCAATCTTTATAGCTTTTGCCATAATTAATATCTATTAGAATTTTGTTGAATTTTTTTTCAAAAAAACAAAATATAATTTTAATATCAACAATTTATATTGAAAATATTTTAATCTATTTGTGCTTTACAAAGTATGAATTGTACTTTGTATTGTTGTATTTAGTTTTTTCTTATTTTTCACCTTTAAATCATACATACCGCCAAATAATTATTGGTTTGCAGATAAAGAAGAAAAGGTCAGGAAAAACTGTTAACTGACTGAATTTAAGACGTTTTAAGAGGTGTGTATAATTTGGGGTTGCAAAGGTAGGCATAAATCAGCAATTACAAAATTTTTTATGGAAAACTCTCAAAAAATCCAAGGCTTATTTTTAAGCATAGGTATAAACCCTTAAATTTGACTGAAGGCACTCTAAATACTGTCAATATTTTAAAAAATCCCCTTGTTTTTAGCGAAAAATTTTGTTCAAACACTTTGTCAAAAACAGGAACTTCCTTGTAGGCGTTATACATTCACATTTCCTATGTTTTTTTTCCTATCCAAAACCCTGTATTACTTTCTAATGCCTGTCACTTGGTTGTGCCTGGTGTTTACTTGGGCACTGCTCACCAAAAAGTCACGTCGTAAACGTCAATTATTGCGTACAGGTGTTTTTTTGCTTTGGCTATTTACCAACCCTTTCATTGTCAATCAGGCATTGCTACTTTGGGAAGCCCCCCCTACCCCACTTCATAGCATCAGACAAACCTACGATGTAGGCATTGTGCTGACCGGAGTAACCAATACTGATAAAAAACCGCATGATAGGGTATACCTTGACAAAGGGGGTGACCGTATTACCCAGGCGCTGATGTTATATAGACTAGGGAAAATAAAAAAGATATTGATTAGTGGAGGAAGTTTTGACCCTAAACAACGTCTGGAAAGAGCTGAAGCTTATTTGCTCAAACAAGTCTTGCTACAGGCAAAAGTTCCTTCACACGACATTATAATAGAGACTAGGGCACGTAACACCCGAGAAAATGCCCTCAATACCGCAAAAATATTGAACAAACAATTTCCCCGTCAATCTTACCTACTCATTACCTCAGCTTTTCATATCAGGCGTGCTGTAGGTTGTTTTCGTCAGGCAAGCATCCAGGTTACTCCTTTTAGTGTAGACTTTTACACTATAGACAAGGGCTTTGCTTTTCCATTTTCGCTTTTTCCTGCCGAAAAAGCTTTATATAAATGGTATGTGCTAAGCCATGAAGTAATTGGTTACATTGTATACAAAGCCTTGGGGTATGCTTGAGTTGAGTAAATACATTTTTTTTTAAGATCTTTTACTATTTAACCCTTTTGGGTTTTCTGATTTTTAATATATTAGTAAATTTGGTGATATGAGCATAACGTCTATGTATAGTGATCGCCCCGTCCTAATAAGTGGTAAACAGTTACTCGCTGTAAATACTCATTGCAAAAGTTTTGAATCAAGGTAAGCAAGCCCTATGTCGTTACAAAAAATACTCATTGTTGAAGATCAACGTATAGTTGCCAAAGACCTGGAGGTACGCCTTCATAAACTAGGCTATGAAGTGGTAGACTCAGTAATTACCGGAGATGCCGCCATAGAAAGCGCTCGCTTGTACAAGCCTGACCTCATTTTAATGGATATTTTGATAGAAGGTGACATAGATGGCATAGAAACCGCGCACCGTATACTTGCCGAAAACCCCATTCCAATTATTTACTTGACTGCCCAAGCCGATAACCAGACCTTTAAACGAGCCACCGAATCGGCGCCCTATGGTTACATTCTTAAGCCTTTTCAACAACGTGAAATAGAGGTAACCATCAAAACAGTGCTCAATAGGGCACGTATGGAAAAAGTGCTGCGCAGCAGCGAAACCCAGCTCAGAGCAAGCAACGAAAAGTTTGAGCACTTTTTTGCCAACTCACTGGAAGGTGCCGCCTTTAGAATGCTTGAAGAGCCACTGGATTGGGAAAACCACCCTGATAAAGAACAAGCTTTGAATGAAGCCATTCACAACCTGCGCATTACTAAAGTAAACCAGGCAATGCTGGAACAATACCACATGACCGAAGAGGATTTTTTGGGTACCTCTCTGATTGACTTGTTCTCAAACAATAAAGAGTTTATTAAAGAAGCCCTGGGACAACTGTTTACCCTTAAGCAGCTCCCTATAAAAGCCCACGAACAACGCCCCGATGGCTCGCACATCTGGGTCAATGGCAATACCTCATGCTTTTTGAATGAAGAAGGACACATTTTAGGTGTGTTTATTCTTCAACGTGATGTTACCCGCGAAAAACTGACTCAAGACCTTATTCAAAATCAAGCACAAATACTTGAAAAAATTGCCAAAGACTCTTCCATCGACAAAACTTTGGAACATATATGCCAGAATATTGATCAATTAATCGACAGTGCCTGCTGTGCTATTCTGGGAGTAGATCGGTTTCAGCCCATGACAAAACTTAAGGTATTGGCGGCTCCCCGACTAAACTCAACCCAAAAAGAGGCGCTGGCAGCATTTGACCTGGAAAGCACCAATGGACAAAAGTTGTTGAATGGCGAAAAGTTGATTTTTGACAACATCGGCGAGGCTGGTTTTACAGATAAGTTCAAGGGTTTTGCCAACGACAACCAGTGGAAAGCCAGCTGGTTTATACCCATATTGTCTACCGACAAACAGCTACAGAGTGTTCTAATGATCAATAACCTGCGCTCTAGCTTGCCTTCAGAACTGGAATGGAATGTTATAAAAACCAGTGTAAGTCTTACCAGTCTTGCCATTGAACGTCACGAGTCTCAACAACACTTGTGGAAACAAGCGCTCACTTTTGCCAACTTAAACGATGCATTGGTCATTACTGACCATGACGGCAATATTCAGGAATGGAACCCTGCTTCTACCAATGTGTTTGGCTACAGCCAAGACGAAATTGCTCAAAAAAACGCCAGCACTATTTTCCGAAGCACCAACAAAGACACTGGGCGCGACCTTGTGCTCGATGCTTTGAAAGAACACGGTAAATGGAGTGGTGAAGTAGGCTTTGTGAGAAAGGACGGCTCTTCTGGCATTAGTCAGGCTACGGTGCTCAATCTCAAAGATCGTCAAAATCAAGCAGTGGGTATTTTATCAATCAATCGGGATATTACCACTCAAAAAGAAACAGAACAAGCACTCAAAGCATCAGAGCAAAACTTTCAAGTGATTTTTGACAATGCCAACCAGGTATTTGTATTGCTCAACGCTCAAAGTGAGGTGCAGACTTATAACAAAAAAGCCTCTGAACTTTTTGAGCATTTTTGGCCAGGACAACTAAAGCTAAAACAAAAGTGGACTATACTTTTTCCGGAGGAAATACAGCAACAACTGGTACAAGACTGGGCAAAGGTAACTCAGGGGCAACTTGTAGAGGATGAAGCTAACCTAAACCTGGGGGGTAATCGTCTTTTCTTTTCTTATAGTTATATTCCTATTTATAACGACCAGGGCAGTGTGGCTCAAGTTTGCTTTACCGCTACCGATATTACCGAAAGGAAAAAGGCTGAAATGAAGATTCGCGAAAGTAGAGCAAAGCTAGAAGCATTGATAGAGAACACCGATGATGGAATATGGTCGGTAGATGCCTCACTTAATGTTACTACAGTAAACACTGCTTTACAGAAGATTTTTAAAACCTACCTCGACAACACAGTCAAAGTTGGAGACAACCTGATTGAAAAGTTACCAGAAGAATTTCGTTCAAGCTGGCAACAGCTTTTTGAAAAAGTACTCAGCGGCAAACGGATAAACGAGGAGTTTGCACTGGAGCTTACTCATACTACAGTGTACTTTGAGGCTTCAATCAATCCTATTGTCAGTACAAGTGGAATATCGCGGGGAGCTACTGCTTTTTTGAAAAATATCAGCCAAAAAAAGGAGCGGGAAAACGAGCTAAAACGCGCCAACTCTGAGCTGGATAGTTTTGTGTATCGGGCATCGCACGATCTGAGGGCACCACTCCGATCTATTTTGGGGCTGGTGTCACTCATCAGGATTGAGCCAAGCAGTGAAGAGCGGGAGAATTACCTTGGAATGATGGAAAAGAGCGCGAAGAAGTTAGATAATTTTATTTCTGACCTTACCAACCTATCGCGCAACAGCCGTCTCGAAATGACGATCGAGGAAATTGATTTTGAGGAGTTAATTGAAGAAACTCTTGAGAATCACCAATTTATGAAAGGTGCCGATCGGGTACAAATCACCACTGATATTGTAAAAAACGGACATACATTCTATAGTAATTATTCACGTTTAGGCATTATTTTCCAAAACATGATGTCAAACGCCATTAAGTACCAAAACCCTGATATTGACAATCCTTTTCTGAAAATAGACATTGAGTTGAGCGAAAAAGGGGCTACCCTTACTTTTACCGACAATGGGCGCGGTATTGAGGACAAGTTTATAGGGCAAATATTTGATATGTTTTTTCGTGCCACCCAAAAATCGTACGGCTCAGGACTGGGACTATACATTACCAAACAAGCCATTCGTAAGATCAAAGGACGGGTATATGTTTCGTCGCAGGTAGGTCAAGGTACTTCTTTCAAGATTTTACTTCCCAATTTACCGGAGGGGGAATAGCTTTTCCGCCTAATATTTGGGTGACATATTCTTGTAGTTTCTCATTCATTTCGTTGTCTACAGCCAACGGCTAAGCATACGAAAAGTGGGCGATTTCGTAGCACTTTGCTTTCAAGACACAACCAAAGTTTAACGCGAGCTACAAACCTTGAAGCTGGCATTTTTACTACTTACTCTTTTGCTTCTCTATTATTCGTCTTTTTATAATAAAATAGCTCAGGATCTCCATCATCTAATCCGTTGATTGTACCTGCAAAAGAAAAACCAACTTTAGTCAATGCTTTCTGCATTGGAGTATTGGAACTATTGGTTGAAGTAAATACTTTATTTGTCTTGCACTGCTTGCATATAAGGTTAAATGTGTTGCCACCTATTCCTTTTCCTCTATATTCTGCATCAATAACAATGAGTTCTATCCACCCTTGATCAAAAAAGCGGTAATCAAATATGACAAACCCAACTTCTCTGTTGTCCACCAATATGATAAAACATTCCTCACTCAATATTGCTTTTGTAATCTTGTCCTCTCTCTTGAGCTCGATATGTTCGACTACATCAAGGTTGTAATCAAAGCCAACTGCTAATGCCTTATCTTCTATTGTTGCTTTTCTTAAACTAATATTTTTCATATCAATTTGTATCTTTTCGCTTTCGTTATTTTTTCACAAAACTGTAGCACTATACACGCTTTTTTATCATTTGATGCTATTTCAGAACGATACCCTGTACTGCTTGCACACAACTACCCACCAAAAGAACACCCCACTTAAACTAAATTTGACACGTGCTGTAAAGTCAGAGTGATATCAGGGAATTCCTTGATTTGGTAAGTGAATGCCCACCTTTTTTGCTTTGTTCCAAAGTATTCATTTTTGATCCAATGTAGCGTTTTTTTGGTATGTGGGTGTTTTTCACATCTCCATAATCGTTTCCAAAGAAGACCCAACTGCAGGAAGCTTTAACTAATTTTTAATGAAAGGGTTAAAACGATGTGAAACAACACTCAAAACTTTTAACTACGTTTTTTATAAGTCACTAAAAATCAACGTGATAGAAAAAGTATAGTTACCTGTGAACCGAATCTATTTTTAAATCCCGATTCATTTCATCGGGGCAGCTTGCTGTGATGAGCTCAACAGAGTGTAGCACCGATATACATCGGTATCTAAGGACTTGCCCCTGTGGGCGCTATGGACTACCAACTCTTGACTAATCACTTAAGGCTTGCACCTATATAATCACTTGTCGCTACTAAACTGAGGCTGTAACAAAAAAAGCCACTCACAAATGTAAGCAGCTTTTCAGAATCATTATACTATACTTAATACTTAACCCTATTTTTTTAAGATCATAAATTCTACCCTACGGTTGCGCGCACGCCCTTGAGCAGTATTGTTACTTGCCAACGGCTTGGTTTGTCCATATCCCTTGGCTTGCATACGACTAGTAGGTATTCCTTTGCTCTTTAAATAATTGAGTACTGCGTTGGCTCGGTCTTTTGACAACTGCAGGTTTTTGGCAGGGCTCCCCTGAGCATCGGTATGCCCGCTCACTTCAATGGTCATGTTGGGGTAGCTTTTCATACTACTTACCAAGCGGTTAAGCTCTGCAAAAGAAGACGATTTGAGTGCCGATTTTCCTACATCGAAAAATAAGTTATTCAACCTGATTTTTTGTCCTACTATAATGGGGGCAAGGTACAGGTTTCGCTTGATTACTTTAAACTTGCTCACACTACTCAAATCAAGGTGCTTACTCACCGAATAAAAGCCCGATTTGCTGGCAAGAAAATCATACACTTTGTCATAAGGCAATACTATTTTATACGATCCATCTTTAGGATTTGAACGAGCCACACCCGCCAACTTGCCTGTGTTCAAGTCGTTGTAGGCAATACTTGCCCCTAAAGGCTTTCCTGTTTTTCGGTTCAACACCTTACCATATACCAGCACTACGGGTTTGGGACGTGCCGATTCGTGTAATTTGATCCGAAAAATATCACTTTTGTTGGCTTTACCAGTATACGATACCAAATAAGCATAATCGCCTTGGGCAGTTACTTTAAACCCACTGTCAAAGTCACTACTATTGATGTCTGGTCCCAGGTTTTTTGGAGTACTCCACCTTGTCCAGCTATCGTCCAGACGACGGGTTACATAAATATCTTTGCTACCGTAGCCAGGCAAACCATTGGTAGAGAAGTACAAAGTTTTGTCATCAGCAGCCAAAAATGGGGCAGATTCTCCACCAAAAGTGTTCAATCGGCTACCCAAACTTTTGGGTTCACTCCAGGTACCATCGCGTTGAACAAAACTCACATACAAGTCAAGGTCACCTTCGCCTCCTTCACGCTCAAGGGCAAGCACTAGTTTTTGCCTGTCGGCAGACATACACACGCCAAAAAAGCTACTATTATTATAGTAGTTTTTAATATTGATTTCTTTGGGTACTTCCCAACCACTGGCCACCCTGCTGGCAATAGAAATACCTCTTTTTTTGTATTCTCCTTGTGCATCGTATACCCCACCTACTACCAGGGTATTGCCATCGGGCGACACTGCAATGATGTTGTTGTGAGCAGAATTGTTTACTGGTCTGCCCAGATTTTTGGCTTTGCCCCAGTTGCCGTTGGCTTCTTTGGTGGCATACCATATATCCTGTTTTTTTCGCTTAATGTTCTCAGGGTGATCTTTACGAATAAAGTACAGGGTATTGCCATCGCTCGATATCAATGGAGTAATGTCTGAAAATGGGCTATTGATGTTTGGTCCCAGGTTTTCCTTTTTAAGCCCTTGTTTAGCGTTGGCAATCAAGTTTATATCTTCTTTTACTCGTCTTATTTTCAAATAATCAAACTTGACCACTCGGTTGTTATAGGCAATGAGCCCTACCCTACTGCCAAAGAAATAATGCTTTTTAAACTCTTCGCGTGACACGGTGTGTACTAACTTGCCATTGATATAAAAACGTGCTCCTCTGGAAGTGCTAAACATTTTTAGGCGGTTAGTAACATTGTAGCCTGTTTTTATAGCTTCGTGTTTTGCCCATTTTGCTATATGAGAAAACTTTCCTTTTTTATACTTTGAAATATTGAATTGCCCGTTTGAAGTCACCACAAAACGGTAATAGTTTTTTGTGCTTTTATACCCCCATATCAATCCTGCGCCGTTGGTATTGTCGCCACTTACCTCTTGTAGGGCGGTTTCTATAATAAAAGGTTTTTTGGGGTTGATAAAAAAAGGTTTGGTTTCAAAACCGTAGCCACTTTTTTTCTTGGTGGTAATGTAATAATGTCCATCTTTGATGACATAAGACTCAGCTTTGTAAGATTTGACATCCCACTTGCGCTCATTGTTATTAAAATCTTCAATAATTGTTTCTACCCTGGAAGAGTTTCGGGTAGTTGGTTGTGCCTGTAGTGCTTGTGTAACTGCTAACCACGCAAACAAAACAGTAAATAGTTTTTTTGATGAAATGATCATAGAAGTATTGAATGTTTTTTAGAAATAGTTTGTATTTGTAATTATACTACAAACATCTCAATTTATAAACTGTTAATCAACAGATAATTCACCAACGGTATATTTGAGTTTATAAAAGGTAGAAATGAGTTTATTAGCCGATTGGTACCGCCGCTATATTTCAAAAACAAATAAAGGTTTTGACGGAAGTGTGTCTTGGCAACAAGTCACGTTTTCGTTGTAATAAATGGAAGAATAAAGCAAGTTGCCAACCCAAAACTGCCACGAAACATTGCCCTACAAAGCACTGATAAAAGAAAGAGCACATGGCACCTACACCTCAGTATATACTACTGACAAACAGTATTTTATTACATAAAACAGCCCCCCTCAAGCTTTAGAACTTAAGGGGGGCTGTTTAGTACCTATTTAAAAGTGACATTTTACAAATCTTTCGCCTCGGTTTGTGTCTCCACAACCAAGTTTACGAGTCCTTAGATACCGATGAATGTCGGTGCCCAGCGAAGCTAAATTGCCTCATCACAACGTCTGGGAACATTATTTTTGAAGGTTCCGATCAACTCGTGGAGACACGAGCTGAGGCGATGACGGTACTTTTGAAAACCGAAGCCAGGGTTTTACTCTGCTGAGGGATAGAGTAGCTTACTATTTAAAAGTAAAATTTTACAAATCTTTGGCGCACCTAAACCCAAACTGAGCCGTGCTATAGTAAGGCAAGGCTGCCAAACGCTGGGTAGGGCGGTAAGGTGTTTCTGTATTACCAAACACCCCACCCCGCAAAGTTTTACGGTCATTTATTCTTTGAGTATAATAGCTTTCTTCACCGTAAGACCGGTACCAGTCCTGGCACCAATGCCATAGTGTTTGGTTGATATGCTTCAACTTCATTTTGGCCGCATTTTTTGCTGCATACTCATATTCAAACTCTGTAGGCAACCGCTTACCTATCCAGGCAGCATACGCTCTGGCATCGTTCCAACTGATATGGGTCACCGGGTTGGCATATTGAGCAACGGCTTGAGTACGCCCCTGTGGGTACAACCAATAAGCCCCTTCTATAGCTTCCCAGTTTTTAGCATCTTTATTATAATAATACGATTTACCAATTTTTTCGGCATCGGTAATATAGCGGGTCACCTGCACAAACTTTCTAAAGTCGCCCACACTGACTGGACGTAGATCTAACAAAAACGACTTGATAGCAAAAGGAAAAACAGGTTTTTCGTCTTCTTTGCCATTTTCTGAGCCCACTTCAATCGTATCAGAGGGCATCAAGACCATCCCTTTGGGTATGGGTACTTTTTTCTTGTATTGAGCAACAGTAAAATAAGGTAAGCTAAAAAATAAACTGCCCATCAACAGGCTTACAAAAAATTTCTTCATCCACATAACAAACATGATTCTTCTATATAAAACTACATACGGCACCTCCAGGCATACTGCTACTTTATACCCTCAGTCCCAACACTGTAATGTCATCGCGTTGTAAACTATCCCCTTGGTGCTTTTGGAGTGCTTTCTCAAGGTGTTCTTTTTGTTTTACTAAAGGTTCTTTAGAGTATGCCACCAGCAAATCTTTGAAACGTCCACTCCCCAACCGTTTGTTGTTTTCACCCGACTGGTCACCATAGCCATCGGTCGTCAAGTAAATCACCCCACCTTGTTCTACCTCCTGCACTTGGTTTTTAAATACCCTTGTTTTACCAAAATCAAAGCCTACTGCCTTGCGGGTTCCCCTTATTTCGGTAATTTTTTCTTCATAAATATAATACAATGGGCGTTTGGCTCCAGCAAAGGTAAGCTTTTGTTTTGCATTCTCCGAACCTTCCAGTACACATACACAGGCTTCCATGCCTAAGTCAAGATTCGACTCTCGCTTACGCAAGGACTCTACCACTCCATTGTGCAATTCGCTCAAAATTGTTGCGGGCGATATAATTTGCTTTTGTCGAACAATCTCATTGAGCAAGGTATTACCAATCATACTCATAAAAGCACCACTTACTCCGTGCCCGGTACAGTCAACTACCGCCACCACTATTTTATTGTTTAGTTTTTCGATCCAATAAAAATCGCCCGACACCATGTCTTTGGCTTTATAAATGACAAAATGCTCACGAAAAAACTGATTAAGGCGAACATCGCTGGGCAATACTGCCAGCTGAATAGTTTCGGCATAGCGTAGCCCATCGGTAATTTTTCTATGTTGCCCTTCTACCACTTTCTTTTGTCGTTCAATTTGTCGGTTTTTTTGGAGCAACTTTCGGTTACCTCTTCGTAGCTTCCGTCGACTGTTGAGCAATACAAACGCCAGCGCCAGGATCAACACTGAGCTTACCATTAAAATACCCAACAAGGTACGTTGCTTGCTCAAGTCGGCTTTATGCAATCTAATGGCTTCATCTTTTACTTCTTGCTCTTTGCTCAAGCGTTTTACCTTAAGTTCTTGCATGCGCAGGTTTAGGCGGGTTTCCATTTCGGCTATTTGCAACGATTGGGTCTCGTTAAACAACGAATCACTATAAGTTTTATACAACTGATAGTTTTGGTGGGCTTGTTTGTAATTCTCTTGCTTTTTGTATGCCTGCGAAAGCGCCAGGTATGCTTCGCTGACAGGTTTTTTAGACCCAATGCTTTTAAATATCTTCAGACCATTGCTCAGGTAGTCGATGGCACGTTTATAGTTTTTTGCCAATGTATACACCTTGCCTATGCCCAGATAAGCATAGCCCAACCCTTCGAGGTCTTTTTCTTTTTGTTGAATTTCGCGGGCACGCAACAAGTGCTCAAGGGCTTTGTTGGGTTGTTCGGCGTCAAGGTACACATTGCCTATGCCCAACAAGGTTTTGGCTATATTGGTATGATCTTCTATTCGTTCGTATATTTTGAGCCCCTGTCGGTAATACTTCAATGACTGAACAAATTTTTGAATTTTTTGGTAACTCATTCCCATATTTTTGTACCCTTCTGCCAACAAATCGTCGTTATCTATCTCACGTGCCAGCACCAACCCTTCGCGGTAATACTCCAACGACTTATAGTAATCGCTTTGGTGAAAATACACCCGTCCAATATCGAGGTAGGCAGCCGCCATTCCTTTTTTGTTGGCAATAATCTCGTTGGCTCTCAAACTGTTAATATGGTACTCCAGGGCTTTTTCATAATCGCCTAAGCGGTCGTATATTTTACCCAATTGCTTTTGCACATCGGCTATACCTTTTTTATAATCAATGCTTTTGTACAGCACCAAGGCTTTGTTTAGGTAGTTTTGAGCAACAGTGTACTGGCTTGAGTGAAACTTACCAATAGACATATAATAAAGGGCTTCACCAATGCCTTTTTTATAATTAAGTTTTTCAGAAAGTTTGCGGGCTTCTTTAGCGTATTGAAATGATTGGGGGACAGATTTATGCTGAAATTCATCTGCCAACCGAATGAGTAAGCGAACCTTGTAGGTGTTTAGGTTGGCTTTTTTTAGCAATTGAATCAAACTATCGGTTTGGTTGCTTTGCGCCCACGTTATTTGTGACAGGCCACCCCATAACAACAGCATTAGAAACCAATATTTTGCAATTTTAAATCTCATATTTTAGTTATTAGTCGGTAGTCTGTCGCTACTACAGCCTCAAGAGATTAATCCAGAGACCGTAGTTTTTTGACTTCGCTTTACGCCCATTAGGAATTACGAATTAGTCCGGAGTTAGTAGTCGGTAGACCATAGTCGCTTCGCGTGAATTCGTCTATTAGTCCGGAGTTGGTAGTCGGTAGACCATAGTTGCTTTGCGTAAGTTAATTACGAGTTTGAGAATTACGAATTGGGCGATGCCATTCGTCTATATAGTCCGGAGTTAGTAGTCGGTAAACCATAGTGACTTCGCCTTCATTCGTAATTGATCCATTCGTAATTCGTAATTTAGTCGGTAGTCGGTAGACCATAGTGACTTCGCCTTAATTCGTAATTGATCCATTCGTAATTCGTAATTTAGTCGGTAGTCGGTAAACCATAGTCGCTTCACCTTCATTCGTCTATTAGTCCGGAGTTAGGAGTCGGTAGACCAGAGTCGCTTCGCCTTCATTCGTCTATTAGTCCGGAGTTAGTAGTCGGTAGACCATAGTGACTTCGCCTTCATTCGTAATTTAGTCGGTAGTCGGTAGACCATAGTCGCTTCGCCTTTATTCGTCTATTAGTCCGGAGTTAGGAGTCGGTAGACCATAGCCGCTTCGCCTTCATTCGTATATTAGTCCGAAGTTGGTAGTCGGTAGACCATAGTCGCTTCGCCTTCATTCGTATATTAGTCCGAAGTTGGTAGTCGGTAGACCATAGTCGCTTCGCCTTCATTCGTATATTAGTCCGAAGTTGGTAGTCGGTAGACCATAGTCGCTTCGCCTTCATTCGTATATT
>NZ_CANLRP010000154.1 GCF_947493425.1 uncultured Microscilla sp.
TTGTTTCTCCAAATTCAAAATAACAATCCCTTTTTTTTTACCAATAATTGTTGCCATTAATTATGGCGAACATGTTGTCAATAAGAGTTTGTCTAAAAATCATTTGTTAGGTGTAAAATAGTCTTTTTTGCCATATTATTCAGTGCCATAAGGCGTGTTTTGAGCATTGTTTATGCCTAAAATACATTAGACCTCTTGCGAAAGTCCCTAAAAACCATTTTTGTTCAACACAAAAACAAGATAAAAAACACTTTCGCAAGAAGTCTATTTTCTTTTACCCCCCTAATTAACCTTTTAAACAAACCCGCATCAAATCTGAAAAATAATGAAATATCTTAATGGAATTTTAATGTTGGTTATGTTAGTTGCTTTTACAGCCTGTGGTGGCAGTAGTGACCCTAAAGCGACACTAACAAGTACTCCGTGGGCGTTGGATATAGATGCTGCCATGAAAGACATGCCTAAAGAGCAATTAGAAAAAATGCCTAAGGCAATGCTCGAAAAAATTACTGAAGGCTTAAAGAAGACTCGTTTTAACTTTAAAAAAGATGGTACCATGGAAATGACCGGTGGTCCTATGGGAAAATCTCTTACAGGCAGCTGGAAATTGAGTGACGATGGTAAAACATTGACAATGACTCAAGGCGAAGGTGGAGAAGCCATACAAAACAAAATAGTAGAGCTATCATCAAAGAAACTTGTTTTTGAAGCTGACAATAATGGCAAAAAAACCAAAGCAGTGTTGGTTCCTGCAAAGTAATAGGCGGATCATCAAAAATGACCAAGCTACAAAAATAATCAAGCCTTCTCTGACAAATCAGAGGAGGTTTTTTTATGCAAAAATAACCAGTTTAGTACAATAGCCTCCCTTGCCCTCCGTTTTGTCATGGTTTATAAAACCGTACTGTATTTTTTATTCACTTTTTAAATCATTTCAATGATGACATTCAATATTGAATTTGAGTCTCCCGACCGCATCGAGGGTAAAGAAGGGCGTAGCAAACTATTGGCTACTCAAAGCGAATTGTACCAAGTATTAAAGCGCCTAAAACAAGCCATCAAGACTCGGTATGAAGTAAAACCCGATCGTATGGATTTGCACATAGAAGTTACCAGACAACGTAATGATCCAGCGTTTAGAAAGAAAGCAGAAGAGGTTCACCAAACTACAATTGATTTGAGTGATGAAAGTAATTGGGGATTTTTGGGCAAAGCTTTTGTGCTTTGGACACCTGAAGTACTTGGCTATGGACGTACTCATATCACCATTGCTTTTTTTGGTAATTACCCAAAGCCTACGCTTGATGCTTTACAACAAATGATCACTTTGGTGGTTGACTCTCAGTAGAAAGGTATAGTTGGAACCGTGGAGGTTAGGGAGGTTCCATGCCTTATCAAAAAAAAAATTGTATTGCTGTACCATAAAGACATAGTAGAACAATACAATCAAATATTAACTTATTTATTTTTATCTTTTCTTTTTATCGCTTTTTCTGCTTTCTCAGCCTTTTCTTTTTGCTCAGAAAGTAAACGGTTCATTTGTAACGAGTCAAGTTTAATGCTTTTTTCGAGGGCATTACGAATTCCATCCAGGTTATCGTTAAACTCACCCATTTGCATTAATACCTGCCCCATCTGGTCATTGGCACCAAAACCACTCATTTTCATGTTTTTACGGAAGGTTTCCTTAATATCTTCCCACCTGGCCGCTTCTTCCTCGGACAATAACCCGTTTAACTCTTTAAATTTCAGCAAATTAGATTCTGCTCCTGAAGTCAATGTTTGGGCTTCATTTTCGTAATGTGACATAATCAAGGTTTGCAGTTCTTCATTGGTCATAATGGGTTGAATTTTTTCTGCAATTTTATTCATATTACGATAAGACCCTTGTAATTTAAAAGGTGGCTCAGTACGAAACTCATCTGCCTGGGCAGCCGAACGAATATATTCCAGGTTGTTTTTGAGTACATAATCACGCACTATTAGCAACTTTTTCAATACATTGATATACTCCGCCACTTCGTCAGACGAATAGTTGCCTTCCAAATCCATTCCTTCTTGATTGTCAGTTTCTGCCACACGTATCAAAGCATAGATATCTTTTTGACTGCGTGTGGCAAGCTTGTTTAGAATAGGACTTGAAGTAAGCGAGTTTTCTATATAACTCATCTCAAAAGCGGTGGCTGTTCCGCCAATAATATCACCCAAGTTATAAGTATCGGCACGGTTGGCAAGCATATCTGGTATTTGAAACTTGTCACCCGATTCAGTATACGGATTTCCTGCCATTACCACACACACTTTGCGCCCACGCATATCATAAGTTTTGGTTTTGCCTTTATATACGCCTTCTATTTTTCGCTGACCATCACACAATGAAATGAACTTTTGTAAAAACTCGGGGTTACAATGCTGAATATCATCTAAGTAAATCATTACATTGTCTCCCATCTCAAAGGCAAGGTTTAATTTGTTTACTTCTTCGCGGGCACTGGCATTGTTGGCTTCGGCAGGGTCGAGCGAAGTAACTTGGTGCCCAATGGCTGGTCCGTTAATTTTCATAAAAATAACTCCCAAACGATTGGCGATATACTCCATCAAGGTGGTTTTACCATAACCCGGTGGCGATATAAGCAACAGCATGCCCATTAAGTCAGTCCGTTTGTTTTCGCCCACTACCCCTATTTGCTTGGCCAGATTATCACCCACCAAGGGCAAATATACCTCATCAATAAGTTTGCTTCGAACAAAAGAGGATAAAACTCTGGGCTTAAACTCATTAAGTCGCAGCGTTTTCCTGAAGTTGTCAGTCAATTCCTTTTTCAAACGAATATACTCCAGGTAAAACGGTACGTTGTGTTGCTCAAAATAATTAAGCTTGAGCATAAAGTCATTATAATTAAGGTGGTAGGTCTTGTTTTCTATCACTCTATGATTACCCAACATACCATCTACATTGGTCACCACTGAGGTTTCTATAACCAAGGCTTGGTCATAAGACTCGTGAAAAAGCAAGGAAGCTGTTTCGTCGATGTACTCATCTATAAACTCTACTTCTTTGTTCAGCTTAGACTGGTGCACAAAAGCGTGTACCCAAGTTCTGATGAGTTCAAATTGCTCTAAAGGTACTTTAGACAGTTGTTTGAGCGAGTCTTTGTATATAGATAGGTTTTTATTACTACGCAATTGCTCTAAAAACCCATCATGAATCTGGGCTGCTTCTTTACTAATGATAAAAGCATCAGAAACAGTCAATTCATAAAACAAGTATTCTCCAGCAAGGTCAGCTATTTCTATATCAAAGAGGCTGGTCTCTTCCAAAAACTGACGTATTCCGCCACTAATGTCGTGGATCAGATCGCCAAATTCACGGGTATTAGGGAAAACCTGTAAAATAACCCCAATGCCTTTCAAACGATGGTTTAACAATTGTTTTTGGTCGCGATCAAGGTATTTTTGCCAATAATAAGCGGCACAAGCCCTGGCAATAGTAGGATAGCGTAATAATTGAATGTTTTGATTGAGTTTTACTAAAGCACCCAATATTTTAGCGGCATCCTGATCGTGCGTTCCCTTTACATACCCCTCGCTATAACGTGATGCCATAAATTTTTGCACCAACTCCAAAAGCCCAGCTTCTTCTAGCTGGTGCAGGTCGGCTATAGCAGGAACCACCACCTTTTCGCCTTCGTTAGCTTCACCTGTTTGCACCTCGTTAGAGGAAGAAGCATCGCTGGCTTCCTGATATATTTTATAAGCAAGGTACTCGGCTCGATATACTCTTTGGTTTTCTGACACCAACTCCTGACTCCAGGCTTCTTCGGTGGCAAGAAAAGCCTTGTTGTCTATCTTCTCAAAAAAATTGGTGCCCGTCAGGTGGTAATACATCCCATCTGCTTTTTGAATAATGGTGAGGTCAAGATTTTGTACATTGACCGAGAAATGATGGCGACCAAATTTGATAACATTTTCGCCCGACACAAACATTTCCTGACGGTCTTTGAGTTGACGGACTGCATCTTCTTTGATGGTTTTGAGTCTGCTTTGAATCTCATCAGCTTTTACTGAGTCTTCCAGCTCTACCAGTTTTTTGACAATGTCACGAGTTTTGTCAATCATCAAATCCGCCGCAAAATAACCATTGATTTCATTCACAGTTTCAAACCCCTTGATACGGTTTTGAATGCCTTTCAAGATACGGTCGGCGGAACTCTGCAAAGCAGTGGCTCTTTTGTTGCGGGCTTCTATCAAAGACAGCTTTTTTGCCTCAAAAGCACTGTATACCTCTTCGCGTTTTTCGGTCAGCTGGGCAATAAACTCATCAAACTCCACAAACTTCCCTTCAAGCTCTTCTAACTGTACCATCAGTTTGGTCAGGTATTCTTCTGCTTTCTCAGGAGTATCCGCTATATCCAAATAATTGATTACCCCTTGGTTGATCAACTTGATCTGCGCATTAAACTCGGCTATTGCTTCTACACTCATCAAGTCTTTGCGCTTGGTTTTTGCCGCAGATTTTACTTGATTTAAACGAGCATAAATGGTAGAAATATTGTCAATAATCTTAGTAGTTTGGGTAGAGTCCTCAATCTTCAGATTACTCACAATATCTATTAACATTTCCAGTTCTTTGCCTGCTTCGTCAATATTTTGCTCTATCTGAGTGATCTCCATCACCTTCGCCACCTTTTCTATCGCCTCGCTTTGCTCTTCTACTTTCTTTTTATAAAAGTCGAGGGCTGTTTCTTTGAGCAAATGTTTGACAGTCTTTTCTGAGACATGCAAGGTTCGTTCTTCCAGCAATTGTTCAAACTCTTCTACCAATGGCAAGTTTGTATAACGCAAGTCTTTGAGCGAGATAGTTTCTCCTCGCAAGCTTCTGAGTTCTGCCAGTAGTTTTACAAACTCGTCTATATCGCGAAAGCGGGCTTGCTTTACTTTGTCTTTGACTTCCTCTATTTTCCCCGATATTAAGTTGATTTGCTCCTCCGTGTTTTTCTTTACCCGCTGCACCTTTTCAAACTCATCGATGGCTCCTGATGCGGTATCACGGATAGCACTCACGGGCTCTTGCATTTCAAACGCTTCTGGATTGCTCAACCAATAATAAGTATCTAAAATATCGGTCGTACGCTTTACCAGTTCCATATAAAGCGTAGTATAAATGTCTTCTTTATGAATAAGGTTGAGCACCTGGGTTACTTCTGCCATTGCCCGCACAATGTCTTTGTTGCCTACCTTAAACAAAAAGTTTTCGGTAGATACTGGTGGAATATAGTCAGGGCCTACATAAGGGGTTTGCCATACTTGTATTACATGGCTTTTGCTTGGCTCTGAGGTTTCACGGAAGTAAATCATTTCTCCTTCTTCAAACAATGAATAACCATCGCAAACAATCGGGTTATCCACTTTTTGGGCAATGATGTTGTAAGAAAGTAATACATAAGATCCTTCTTGATCATTATGAAATACATATAAAAAGTCTTCCCCGTTGGGTGCCAGAATAGTCTTTTCGTACAGCAGGTTTTCTGATACATTCTCGAATACCTTCAGTTCACCTGATTGCAGATAATAACCATTAGAAAATATCAAGCCCTGGCTGTCTGGCAATAGTATGCAAGCCTCTTCTATTTTATCAATGCGTACCACCTGATTTAGTTTTTCATTGAAAACCAGGTAACGGTATTCGTTTTCGAGATAAGGGCGTATTTTAAGTAAAATAAGATTGCCCAAATCGGTATACAAAATTTCGGCATCGTCCAGGTTCTGATCTTTGTGCTCTACTTCTTCGGCGTAAATACCTTCTCCTGTTTCGGTATTATCTTCTACTTTAATTGTCAGGTCGCCTCCAATCGTTTCTACAAATACCCGATCTTCGATAGAGACATGTGGGTGCTGCCCAGTACGATGATAATCGGCACGGGTACGCTTCCAGTCAAACTGTTGCTGCGATGGATAAGTAAATTCGTGGGCACTGCGATCGTCTACATAAGCAATGGAGTCTTCGTTGATGATCCACTTAAATACTTTGATGTCTTTGCTTGATTTTCCGGTTTGAAAAACCATAAACAGCTTGCCTTGAATGATGGTAAAACGCATAAATACTGTATCACGGTAGTATTTATACATTTCGTCAAAACGCTCTTGAAAATGATTATCTGAAAAGAGCTTGTCTAAAGGCTCAGCATGAAAAGAGTGGTTTTTGTTATCGTACCTATATATACTGAACACATCTTTGAGCTCAGTTTTCGACTTCATTCTTATACTGACATTGTAACCAAAGATAAAGTAAGCCCCAATGGGTACTACATCGCGAGGAATACAATTATTTTCGGTAGTAATGCGGTTGGTTGCAATCAGGTCTTGCTCTATAGCTCCAAAGACTTCTTTGCGTGCTTCGTTGAGCTTATGGAGGCGGTCCTGCAGGTCACGTCCTTGGTTATCAAGTCGTTGCCGGATAATCTCATAGGCTCCCCCTTCAAGTTTGGTCTCTTGTTTATTTTCTTCCGGGTTGTCGTTAGTAAGGTTTTCTGCTGCGTCTGCCATAGTGTTTATTTACTTGGAAGTTATGCAGGCAACAAGCTTTTGGTGCGCATGTTGCCTTGATAAAGGTCTGAAAAACAAACAGTTTCAAACGGGGGGTTTGAAACTGTTTATCCAGAAGGTCGTATACCTTCCGTCATTTACTTACAAAAGTTTACTGGCGTTTTCATCTGCCAAACCTATTTTTTTAGCCATATCAAGCAAACTCTTTAGGGTTGTTTGAGTAGCCGTATTTTGGGTCATTCCAGACATTTTCAAGATCAAAGCCGAGATACTCAAATCTTTGATGTCTTTGGCACTGATTTTCATATCAGCGATGTAATCCCTCAATTTACCCAGTAGCGAGGCTCCTTCACCATTCAACAAAGCACCCTTTAATTCACTAATAGTTTGGCTACCATTTACAAACGTATCAATGGTTTTGCCACGACGAATTACATTCATAATGTTTTCATAGAACATTGTTTCACCACCCACAATATCAATTTTGCTATTTTTGAGGGCTTCTGCCATTGCCATTGCCTGTGCTTCGGCAATTGCTTTTTGTACTTCTACATTGGCAAGCTCTACTTTGGTATCTTTTTCAAGCTGTAAACGGAACTCTTCCCGCTCTCTACCTACCCCATCCATTTTCTGCATTGCATCGGCTTTTGCCGCAATCTTTTTGGCCTCTACCAATGCCTTGGCTTCCATTGCTTCGGCTTCGGCAAGTCCTTGTTTGCGAATAGATTCTGCCTTGGCTTCCGCCACTTGTGCCTCTACAAAGCCTTTGGTTTTTTCGGCTTCGGCTTGTGCTATCAATACATCGGCTTCGGTCAAGCCTTTCTTCTTTTGTGCTTCAGCCATCGCTTCTTCTACTTCGGCTTGCGCCAAACCTTTGGCTTTTTCAGACTCTGCTACTGCCAAGGCTTGTTTTTTATCGGCTTCGGCACGTATTTCTAAAATTTTGGCTTCGGCAATCCCTTTTTCTTCTAATACACGGGCTTCAATCTTCCCTTTTTCTTCCAGCAATCTTGCCTCAATGTTACTTTGCTCTTCAAATGCAGCATTTTCTGCGGCTTTTTGTGCTTCTATACCCTTGGCTTCCGCAATAGCCTTTTTCTCAATAATATTGGCTTCAGTAAACCCTTGATCTTCCAATGCTTTAGCTTTAGCCTCCATCACTCTAGCCTCGGCAAGTCCTAGCGATGCAGATTCTTCTGCCTGAGCATCTGCCATGAGCTTTTTAGATTCAGCATCTTGTTGGGTTACCTTAAATCGGGTTTGAGCTTCCAACTCGTCTTGTTGGGTTTTCAGTTCAGCGGCGCGTTTGGCAGCTTCAGCGGCTTTTATTTGCTCTACCAACGCTACTTCTGCTTCGTTTTCACGCTGTTTCATTGCCACTTGGTTGTTGCGCTCTACTTCGGCGTGGGCACGGGTATCTTTTATTTTTTCTTCTTCTTTTACTGTTTCTACCTCTACCTCTACCCGTTGCCTTATCAGTTCTTGGATTTCTTTTCGTTCTTTTTCTAATATTTTTTCTTTACCAATTTGTGCCTTTTCTACCTCTTCCAAACGTAGATTTTGAGCAAGTTCCTGCTGTTTTTTTACATCTTCTATTTCTTTTACCTCTTCTTTCTCTCTTCCCTTCACTGCGCGCATCTTTTGACGGGCATTCTCTTCTTCTACCAGTTGTTGTTCCAACTCGGTTTTCTTCTGCTGTTGCATATTATCCCTTGCCATTTCTTCGGCAACTTTTATGCGTTCTGCTTCTTCGCGGTCTTGTTTGGTCTTAATTTTGGTTTGTTGTTCGGCTTCTTTGATGGCTATTTGCTCCGCATAAAATAATTCTTTTTCGCGGGCATCGGCATGTTGTTGCCCTAAAACCGCTTTTTCTTCATTGCGAATCTTATCCGCAGCTTTTCTCTCACGGGCAGTTATTTCGGTAATCTTCTTGATGCCTTCAGCATCTAGTATATTGTTTTCATTTAGTGATTCGAGTGGGGTTTGCTCTAAGAAGTCAATAGAAGCGTTATCGAGGATATAACCATTCAGGTCTTTGCCAATCACTTCCAGCATTTGCGACTTAAATTCGTTTCTTTTGTCGTATAGGTCTACAAAGTTAAATCGCTTACCTACAGTTTTCAAGGCTTCCGAAAACTTAGGTTCAAACAGGTTTTGCAGCAAATCAACGTCTGAGGCGCGAGCGCAACCTATAGACTGGGCTACATTTTTCACATCCTTTTCGTCGTGGTTTACCCGAATAAAGAACACTACTTTGATATCAGCCCGGAGGTTGTCTTCACAAATCAACCCATCTTTACCTGTTCGGCTAATAGTGAAGCTTTTCAGTGAGATGTCCATAATTTCCAGTTGATGGAAAATTGGCACAACAATCATTCGGTTAAAGCTCACTTCAAGACCTTTACCGCCTGTTCTTACCAAGGCTTTTCCTTGAGTTACTTTTTTATTAAATTTAGCATACATTGCCAGTACACCAAAAATAATAAGAGCAACGCCTCCAGCAATTATTGCAATTAGTTCAACTCCCATATTACTAAGGTTTTCTGTGTTATTAGGTTAAAAATTATATTGAATAAATCACTTTTTTATGAAGTGTTAATAAAGTTTCAAATTAGGAAGTCATCTCGACTTTTAATTAGATTTAATGATCAAAAGGCTCTATCAAATATATCCCCTGCTCTTCGTCGTAGTGTACCACTAAAGCCTTGTCTCCACTTTTAAAGCTGTTGCCCTCGGTAGCTTTGGCTCTGATGGTTAATGGAGCCCCTTTTTCGCTTTCTATCTCGGCGTGCCCCATCATAGTGTCACTAATATCCATTGTAACCTCACAAAGTTTGCCTATCACGCTTTCATGTCCGCTAAATTCGTTTTCTTCATCTTTGAAAACTCCACGTAAAGGTTGGGTGGCAGCTTTGGCAATGAACATGCCTACTACAAGATTTAATGGAAATAAAATTAAAGAAAAAGCAGTCGATCCCATCCCCAGGTAGGGAGTAGCACCTTTGCCTAGGTAAGAATGTGCCATCATGGAGATAGCCCACATAGATAATATTGCCACACTCATGACAATCATAAAGGGCACTTTGCCAATATTGAAAAAACTTAAGGTAGTAAGAAACCAACCAGCCCCTCCTCCATTGACGCTTGTATCAGCATCAGCGTCTACATCAGCATCCACATCAGCGTCTACATCTACATCAACGTCTACATCCACATCGGCATCCACGTCAATGTCTAAGGAGTTGGTATCGAACACTCCAATAATGACAGTAAACCAATACAAAAACACAAACAACAATAAAGTTGTATAGACAATATTAAATCCAGAAAAAGCGGTATTTATCAATTCACTCATAAGATTGCGGGTATAGTTATCCAATATTACATAATTTTTACATTATGTAATTCAATTAAGGAGAAAAATAATGAAATCGTAATTGGAAACTATTCTTTTAATTTTTATATAAGGCGTGAGCCGATCACTTAGTTTTTAGTAAACTTATAATTCATAAGTTGAGCATGTTTACTTTATCTGCTAGGTAAAAGTTACATTATTTGATAATCTTTAATTTAGCTTTTTTGCAAGTACTTGTTTTTTCAGGATATATCTAAGACAAAAAATCATTTTGTAATGATGCTATTTAAGAAAAAACCTACAAATGTACTTTATGGTCGTTTCAGTTGATGTGACGATTCCTGGCACCATTTTACTACCTTAGATTCTTTTTAGTTCCACTCTGCTATCTATGTAAGTATAAGCCATACTACATAAACTCGCTGCACTTTTTTTACTCAAGAGACCTTTCAATCAGATTTTTCTGTTTCTTAACGAATTTCTTTTACTTTGTCTTCCCCTTCTTATACAGGTATTAAGAAGCAACGCATTTTTGAAAATTTTATATCTCAATGAAAGCATACATAGAAGAAAATAAGCAACGATTCTTAGACGAGTTGTTAGACCTTTTGCGTATTCCGTCGATAAGTGCTGACAGTCAGTATAAAGATGATGTGAACAAAACGGCTGACTTTGTAAAACAAAAACTGGAAGATGCCGGGGTAGACAATGTAGAAATTTGCCCTACTGCCGGGTACCCTATTGTATACGGTGAAAAAATAATTGACGCTAGTTTGCCTACCGTGTTGGTGTATGGGCACTATGATGTGCAGCCACCCGATCCTTTAGAACTTTGGGACTCTCCTGCCTTTGAGCCGATAATCAAAAAAACCAAGATTCATCCTGAGGGAGCTATTTTTGCCAGAGGTGCTTGTGACGATAAAGGGCAGATGTATATGCACGTAAAAGCATTTGAAACAATGCTTAAAAACGATGGGTTGCCCTGTAATGTCAAGTTTATGATAGAAGGTGAAGAAGAAATAGGCTCTGACAACTTGGGTATTTTTGTTGCCAACAATAAGGAAAAACTGAAAGCAGATATTATTCTCATTTCTGATACCAGCACCTACTCTATGGAGGTGCCTTCTATCACTACTGGGTTACGTGGTTTGAGTTATGTGGAGGTAGAAGTTACAGGACCTAACCGTGACCTACACTCAGGTACCTATGGCGGTGGTGTTGCCAACCCAATCAATACCTTGTGTACAATGATTGACTCGCTCAAAGATGATAATAACCATATTACCATTCCTGGATTTTACGACGATGTAGAGGAAGTAAGTGCAGATGAACGCGCTCAGATGGCGAAAATTCCATTCAGCGAGGTAGAGTATTGCGCCGACCTTGACATTGATGCGGTAGAAGGAGAAGCAGGATTTTCAACACTTGAACGCACATCTATTCGCCCTACGCTTGATGTAAATGGTATTTGGGGAGGTTATACAGGCGAAGGTGCCAAAACGGTGTTGCCTTCTAAAGCTTACGCCAAAATAAGCATGCGTTTGGTACCTAATCAGTCTTCTGAAAAAATCAGTAAATTATTTGAAGACCACTTCAAAGCCATTGCACCTAAAAGTGTAAGAGTAAAGGTAACTCCCCACCATGGAGGTGAACCAGCCGTCACTCCTACCGATTCGGTGGGTTACCAGGCAGCAAGCAAGGCTTTTGAAAAAATATGGAAAAAAACCCCTATCCCTAAACGTGAAGGAGGTAGTATTCCTATTGTAGCTTTGTTTGAAGAAGAGCTTGGGCTAAAAACAGTATTGTTAGGGTTTGGTTTAGACTCTGATAGCATTCACTCGCCTAATGAGCATTACGGCATTGTAAATTACTTTAAAGGAATAGAGACTATAGCTGAGTTTTATCAACAATATGTTGCTTTGGTAAAATAAATCAACTTACACCAAAGATGAGCTTTAAAACACTCGTTTTTGGTGTTTTTTATTATCCCTCGATAGTTTCATACAAAGTAAAAGCCTCTCTATACTTTTACCCTTTCGGGTTATTAAAAGTAAACCCCTGGTTGCCCTCATCATCGGTTTCATAGGCAAGCTCTAGCCCTATTACATACATCAGGTGTGCCTTGTCTATGTATACTGGTAAACCTTCCAGGGTATACTTGTGGTCTTGCTCGGTAGCAGTGTCAAAACCAAGTAAAAACTGCTGGCTTCCGGCACAGCCTTTTCCACGTATGCCTATGCGTAAGCCATATTTTTCGGGTATCTGTTTGCTGGCAATGATCTGGCGGGTGGCTTCCAGGGCTTCCGAGGTTACTGTTAATGGTAGCTTCATTTTTATTCTAAATAGTTTTAGCCTGGATCAATGATGATAAAAAAAACTCCACTGATCTTGTACACCTTAGTATAATGGGATATGTTTGCGAAAGTAAAATTACACCATGTATAGCAGTTTGCAACCCAATAGTAAAACTTTTGCAAACATCAATCAACTTAGTAAAACTACAAAAATAACCTAGTGCATTGGGGATTAAATAAATATATTATTTATTCGAGGGTATTTTGTTTGCTGACGCACTTCAAAAAGTGCGCATAGCCAAAGCTACGTAAGCTTTTTGAAGTAAAGTAAGCGGGCTAAAGACTCCGAATAATATGATAGGAATTTAGTTTCCAGTGCACTGGTCCACAAAACGACATCTCTGGCAGGGGTGCTTTTTCAAAAAATAATTCCATAGCTTCGGCTATGCAAAGATTTTTTTCATCGCCCACCCACCAGATATTTTGTTCTATTGGAATACTTTATTTTTTACATTTTACTCACAAAAATAGTAAAGATTAGAACAAGCTGGTGAATTGTACATGATTCATTGAGAGTTCTTTCAAATAAGTATTTAAAAAGTATGGATGCAGTAATCGAAATTATAAAAATTACCCTACCTGCCGGACTGGTATTGTACGGGATGTTTTTGGTCATTCGGTCGTTTGCCAATAAAGAACTGAACGAAAAATATGCAACAATTAAGGCAGAAGAACAAAAAAGGCTGGTAGAAAACCGAAAAGAATCGCTCCCCATCAGGCTTCAGTCCTATGAGCGTATTTGTTTATTACTAGAACGCATTTCACCTGGTAACCTCATCAGGCGTTTGCACCCTGGCGAGCTGGTAGTGGGTGCTTTCCAACAAGTATTGCTCAACGAAATCAACAACGAATTGAACCATAACCTCTCTCAGCAACTTTACATGTCTGACACTGCCTGGGGTATGGTCAAACAAGCAGTCCAAGAAAGCATTATGTTGGTAAACAACTCAGCTGCCATGCTCGAAGATGAAGCCCCAGGTATTGAACTTGCAAAAAAGGTGTTAGAAAATGCCCGCGAACACGAAATTAACCCTACAGCAGCTGCGATCGCCTATATAAAAGATGAAGCTCGCGGTTTGTTTTAGGAAAGTGAATAAAAAAACTGGACTTGATACGCTTATTCATCAATGCAAAAAAATCTGCCCTGGATCGTGTCTATCCGGGGTTTCTTTTTGCCTGTAAGACTGCCTCATCTCCTTTGCCCCTTTCCTTAAAAATTGTACCTTTACTTTACAACCCGTCCCTTAAGTTACAAACACTATGGAAGACAAACAGACATTTATTGCCCAGATGGAAAAGTTGATACAACTCAACCACATTGGCGAAGCTATAGAAGGCACTTTGGAGTTTTTGGATTTACGACCTGAAACTTACCTCCGAGATGCTGCAATGAAGCTTTCGGGAAGATGGGCAGTAATGAATGAAGCTATAGAAGACCAATTGGTAGATAAAGTAACTGAGGTAACTTATTTGAAGGAGATTAGGGAAGATCTTGAACAGCTAAAAAAACTCATTATTTATACTATACAAGAGGATCAAACAGCACTTGCTCAGCTCCCCCCACTGCCTAAGCTACTACCTCCCGATTTTAATCAACTGTTGTTTGATCATAGTTTGCGCCCGGCTTTTACTGAAAAAATAGCCAAGACTTTGTTTCTACAACATACTTCGGTCAATATATATGGCGAAGATGGTGCGGGCAAAAGCCGTTTGTTTACCGACTTGCTGAAAGCTTTACGCCTGATTAGCTTTGATAACTATCGTCCAGTTTTTATCGATTTTAAAAATCACGCCTATGCTTATGATGATATGCTGCTTGAACTACACAAACAGCTAGGTACTGGGAGTGAGGTTCCTACTGATTTTATGAGTTTTTTTGAGGATATAGAACAACAAAATCGTTGGTACCTGCTATTTTTTTATCATTTTGACGCCATTCTCGACAACCCGAAAATAGACACTGGGTTCAATGCTCACTTTTTTGATCAACTCAACGCCCTCAAAAACAAACGCAATGTTGGCTTGATTGTAACTACTCAGCAACCCCACCGTGGCTCTTATGTATTTGCCGAAGGAAAAGCTTACAGTAATTCATGGCTTAACTTAAAGATGGAAGCGATTCCGGCGCTTACCGACATGCAAGTAACTATAGAATTGGAAAAACGCTTAAGCAATGATTATTTTCAATGGCTACATCACCATCCTAATGAGCGTAAACAAATAGAACAAAAGATTAGAGAAACCCCTAACACTTATCAAATGTTGGTATTTTTGGCTGAGCAACTCAACGCCAAAGCTGACGAAGAAGTTAAGTTTGATGAAAGGCTCCATAAGTGGCAAAAAAAGTATGATGAGGCTAACAGCGAACAAAGAACCCCCGGAAAAACTCCTACAGAAAAGTCGGGCTTTCAACTACTCAAAAAATCGTTGTCACCTTTGATTAACCTTTTTAGAGGCAAAAAATAGAAACTGTATACTTGAAAACTTTGATTTTTTTAGACTAAATGTGCCAATAAACTGTTGTCATCAACGTTGTATTGTTTGGGAAATCACAGCAGTTTGAGTATATTGTGTAAGTGGTGTTCCTGTAAGGAATAATTAATTTTATTAAAAATCACACAGTTATCTAACCCAAGTCAAAAATGACGGATAATAGCAACAAAAAAAGTTTTTGGCAGAAGTATAAATATGTACTTCTTTTGACCCTCATCGTTCCTGTAGCATTGGTAATTATTCGCGCATTGCGCCCCGATAAAAAACAAGAGCCCAACCTCACCAGTCAAACTGACACAAGTAAAAACATATCTGACACCCCCAAACAAACAGATACTACCCAAGCCAATGTAATTGATAATCAGAATAATACACCTCAGGATTCTTTGGAAAGTAATAGCAAACAAAAGGCGATTGCCACTAAAGGTAATGTGGAGCAAAGCAAACATACTACCACCCAAAATACTCCTAGAAAACTAACTGCAAGTAACCCTTATATAGCCTATTACAAAAAACAAGCAGCCAAAAACAAAGCTATTCCATCAAATGTACACTTTTACTATCCCCCCAATAACAAAAATGTTCGCGCTACAAAAGGACGTATTTTAACTGCTCCTTCGCCAATAAAGCCTAAAAAAGTTAAAAAAACTTATAAAGTAGAAGTATTGCCTGAACCTGCCGCTCAAATATTATCTGACCAAGTAACCATTTATTCTGACATTGAGTTAGGCAAAACCTTGCTTGACCGTAAAGTAACCAAAGATGCTGATGGGTTGGTGAAGAAAATATACAAAACCCAAAAAGGCAAGGTAGGTGAGGTAGAAATGGAACTATGGATTTTGGCGCGCCACTGGCAACGTCAAGACGGGCGAATGATTAATAAGGTATATTGCACCAATGATGAGGGTAAGTTGGACTTACATAATCTGGCAGATGGTCGTTTGTATCTGGAACCATTACTGAGTGAGAAAAAGGCGCTTTTTGGTTCTCTACAGCAAATGCCTCAAAACAATAAAATTGAAATACTGGATACAGAAAAAAAGAAATTTAAAGCATACAATGATAATTATAACCAGTATACCTGGTTCAAAATCAAAGTAAAAGGTTATATCAAATGGAGCGGTGCACCTGTTACCCAAAAAGAGAGCAAAGACTAATAGCTGACCTACCCATCAAAAACTGCTACTTTTTGAATATTGATGATCAAGTACTTTTAGAAACTGCTTCAATAATCATCAATATTCAAATCTCAGTTAGCATAAGTTGTACTTTCAAAACCACTTAACTACTCATTATCAACTACTTGCCAATTACTATTTAGTAAAAAAAATAAATTAAATACCCCCTCCCTCTCCTATAGTTTCAGGCAAATCAAATCCGTATATTTAGGTATAGAAACAAGTAATAAGTAGCAGCAAGTAATTAGCTATAAGCTACAAGTAAGGTTAACTCACTCATAGCATGACTGTTACACCTACTCATTAAGTATATTTAATTCTGCCTCGGTAAGTAGCAGCAAGCAATTAGCTATAAGCTACAAGTAAATATAACTCTCTCATAATATGATAGTTATACTTGAATATTAGGTATATTTAATTTTGTCTTGGTACATACTTATTAGTCAATTATTTTCCCACTAAAAGAAATAACACTATGCCAGAACTACCTGATTTGCAAGTTTTCAGAAGTAACCTACAGAAGCGATTTGTTGGCAAAACTCTCCAGACATTTACCATTCACAACCCTAAGAAATTAAATACGTCAGAAGAAAAGTGTAAACAGGCTTTAGAAGGCCAATGGCTCAAATCTGTTAAACGACATGGTAAAGAGCTTTTTTTTGAATTTAATAACAAAGAAGTCATCGGTATACACTTGATGCTCAAAGGACAATTTGTAGAGCTTCCCCACCATCACACCACAAACCTTATTTTAGAGTTATACTTTGACGGAGGAAAGGGTTTGGCTATTACTGATTCTATGAGCCTTACTAGAATCACACTTAACCCTCCCTCCCCACAAGCCCCCGATGCACTAGACCTTGAGTTTAATATAAAGTACCTACTGAATGCACTCCGTAAAAACACTCAAGTACCTGTCAAGTCTTTTTTGATGGATCAAAAAATAGTGCGAGGAATAGGCAATGCGTATGTAGATGAAATTTTGTGGGAGGCAAAAATTTCGCCTTTTTCACACTGCGATCAAATTCCCGAATCGGCAGCAAGAGAGTTACACAGACACATAAGGCAAGTACTTAAAAACGGTGAAACTCAAATCAAAATCAGTCATCCAGACATTATTGCTGGAGAAATCAGAGATTTTATGAAAATACATCATCCTGATAAAACACACTCACCTACTGGTGCCGATATACTGATACAAAAACTTAACAAACGTAAAACTTATTATACCAAAGAGCAGGTAAATTATATAACAGAGCAAAGCTCAACAGTTGCCCAAAATGCTCAAAGAACAGGTAAAAAGTCAAAAGGGATAACCACAGCAAACAAACAATCTATTTTAGATGATTTGCCTTTTTGAGTAAGCCCCTACAGGCCACTCGGCACCCTTGCATATCACCTGTGTTTTTAGCTGACAGTACAACTACTGTCAGCTTTTTTTGTTAAATTACATTCCAGGTAAGTAAGCTTTATTCAAAATTAATTATCATCATTTTATATGTCCTATTTCAGCTTATAGCAGTGTTTTTGCAATTAATCTGGTATATATGACAGGCATTTATCAAACTATTCTCATACATACTTTGTGGTGGTTGAGCATGACTTGCAGCGCTCAGGTATCACGTACTTTTGTTGTTCACTCCGAACAAAACGCATTGCACCACCTAAATACTCACCTGAGTATTTATGAAGATACCAGCCGCCAGCTTAGCTTTAAGCAAATCACCCAACCTCATTACCAATCATTGTTTAAGCCATACAATACTCAGTTGGCTTCCCCACTTAAGCCTCAATATGTATATTGGGGTAAGCTTACCTTGCTCAACAAAGCAACCCAACAAAACCATTGGGTATTGCAAGCACCTGGACACAACAGTTCGGTAGAAGTGTATATCCCTCACGACAATGGGGCGGTACAAATAAAAAAAGCAGGGCAATTTGTGGCAGCTAATAACAAAGACATCAACGAGGCTACCTATTCGCTTATTTCGCTACATTTGCCTTACAACCAACCACAAACAGTGTATATCAGAATTGCTACCCTATACAAAGAAGTACCTACTTTTGACTTAAAGTTATACCATCCTGCATCTGTCAGCAACTACCGCGAATGGAAACGCTTTACACAAGGGCTGTTTCAGGGCTTTTTCTGGATTCTTATTTTGTATAACCTCCTCTTGTTTTTTACTACCCGCAATGCCCCTTATGGCTATTATTCGCTTTACTTGTTTTTTATTGCCCTCTATTCTTTGTACTTCCAGGGTTTTGTAAGAGAACACTTGTTGGGCTACTATACCCACTACAACTCTATTATATGGCTCTTGTCGGTCAATGGCACCTCAATAGCTTATTACTTATTTTTACGTTCTTTTCTGCATACGCCCCGTCTTATCCCTGCCACAGATGTTTGGATACGCTACTATATTGTTATCAGGTTGGGCGCTCTTTTTATTGAGCTGACGATTTATTATGGCTTACAAAATGCCGACTTAACCAACCTGGTAACCTTAATAATGGCAGGCATTGACGTACTATTTTCGCTGACAGTGCTTACTATTTTATACCGTACCAAAGACAAAGCTGCCCGATATTTTATTGGAGGAGGTTTGTTTTTATATACTACAGTTATATTACTTGTTTTTACACATGGGCATTCTAAACTACTATATGCCATCATTTATCAAGTAGGTACTACACTGGAAATATTGGTGTTTTCACTGGGTTTAGGCTATAAAACGCGCAAAACTGAACAAGAAAAACAAGAAGCTCAACAAGCCTTGATCGACCAATTACACGAAAAAGATGAGTTGCAACGTCAACATGCCGAAGAATTAGAAAGCAAAGTATTGGCACGTACCAATGAAGTCAGACAACAACAGGAAGAACTTTTGCAACAAACCGAACACCTGATAGAAGCAAACCTGGTAATAGAAGAAAAGAACAATAAAATAAGCGAAAGTATCAACGCAGCCAGCAATATTCAGGCAGCAATATTGCCAAGAATAGAGCGAATAAAGAAAAGTATCCCTGAGCTTTTTATCTTTTTTAGACCACTGGATATCGTAAGTGGAGACTTTTATTGGTTTGGAACCTATCAAGATAATTTACAAGGAGGGAATGTACAATCGCACTCTAAAAAAATAGTACTGGCAGCTGTTGACTGCACCGGACACGGCATTCCTGGTGCATTTATGTCTATTTTGGGAGATGCTTATCTAAATCACTTGGTAAATATTGAAAAAATAACTGCTCCAGATGTTATACTCAACCGATTGCATCAAGGCATAAGACATACCCTAAAGCAGGGTATTACGCTTAACCGAAATGGAATGGATGTGAGTTTGGTAGTGATTGACCCTGAACGTAAAACATTGGATTTTGCCGGAGCCAAAAATTCACTTTTGTATGTACAAAATGGTATCCTTACTGAAGTAAAGGGTGATAAACAGTCGGTAGGGGGTGAACAACGGGAAAAAAACCGGATTTTTAGTAGTCATACCATAGACATACAATCATCCACTATGATTTACTTATATTCTGATGGATACCAAGATCAGTTTGGAGGGGCAAATGACAAAAAGTTTATGAAAAAACACTTTCGTAAATTACTATTTAGCATACACCAAAAGCCCGCAGAAGAGCAACGAGATCATTTAGAAACCACCTTGAACAATTGGATGGGAAAAGGCGGGCAAATAGATGATATATTGGTACTGGGGGCAAGGTTAGAGTTTTAGTGATCCTGCAAAAATAAGTTGAGTCATTAAAGTGTATCTTTTGCCTCCTGATTTCTCTTAAAAAACATCACATAGCTTTGGCTATGTTCATTTTTTTAAGATCATCAGATTTGAAACCGTACACTTTTTATAGCAGATAAGTCTTGATTTTTTTGATAGTTTTACAGCATAAAAATAGCTGCTAA
>NZ_CANLRP010000155.1 GCF_947493425.1 uncultured Microscilla sp.
CTCCTAAGTGCATTGCTTTTTTGAAGGTAAAGATAAAAATTAAGAAGAATATTCCGAAGTAGTGCGTTTAACCTAGATTATGTCTACACACACGATCCAACGAAAGTTAACCGCTGTGGGTACTTGTGGCAGTCTTATCATTCTTGAGTCGTTGACTGATGGTACACCGATAAATTTACACTTTGCTACAGGCAGTACTTATGATGCCAGTTATTTGTCTATCAACGAAATAAATGCTACTGGCGATCAGGCTGTTTTTTTAGTGGCCACTGAAGGCTCGCTGGATGTGGATAATACTTACCCTTCTACTGGCTGGAACTTTACCAGTAACCAACCCGCCCGTACCCTGTATTGGGTAGGCGACGGGGGTAATTGGGGGGATGAGAGCCACTGGGTAACCCGCGATGCCAATGGTGCTATTAAAACCACCAATGAGTGTACGCCTACTCCAAAAGATATTGTGATATTTGATGCGAACTCGTTTACAACTATGGGGCAAAAAGTGACTATGGACTTGGTGGTGGCTACTTGTCATTCCATTATTTGGAAAGATGACGTAAAGTTTCAACCTGAATGGGCAGGCGATAAGCATAATCATATATTGAGAGTGTATAGTTCTTTGACTACTACCGATGCCAGCAAAATGAGTGTTTCTTATCAAGGGCATGTATACATGCTAGGCAGTGGCAACATAGACACCAAAGGCAATGAGCTAACGATGGGCAAGTGGTTTTTTGAGAACGAACAAGCTAGCTGGAATCTAAGCAGCGACTGGCATGCAAGGCAGGTATACTTTAACCGGGGTAACCTGAAATCTAATAATTATGCCATGAACCTGAGTATTTTTATTGCTATCAGCGAAAAAAACGCCTCGCTTGATTTGGGAACATCTAGCGTAAAAATTAGAGGGAATCACAATATTTATAGTTGGAGGGTGAGCAATGCCCAGAATAAGTTTACCTTAAGCGCAGTACAGTCTACAATAGCGCTTGTCGAAGATGCTATAGAGATGCAGGCAGGTACTGGCTTGGTGTACAACAACCTTACCTTTAGTAATAATAAAAGCAATGGTGTTAAGCTATCGGCTAATCAGTCAAGTTTTAATGATGTATTGTTTAAAAGCAGCACTATAACTGTGGCTGGCAATAACAATATGTTTAGGGCATTGACCCTGATGAAAGGTGGAACGATTGAAGGCGACAATACATTTGACTATTTGACCTTGGTACAAGGAGAAAGTTACTTTATGGGAGGTGGCAAGACTCATGCTGTGAACAAACGCTTGATGGTAAGAGGAAACAATTGTTCGCCAATCCAATGGGAATCTACCAGTGCCTCACAAGCTGCATCAATCGTCATGGGTACCAATGCCATTGCCATTGTAAGGTATGTAAACATGCAAGGCTTACACATTACCGAAAAGACCCCAAAGTTTGAGGCAATACAATGCGCCGATAATGGGATAAATGCGGGTTGGAACTTTGTTCCTTTGAATCAGGCGGTAGGCCACGGGTTTGCCGATTCACAAACGATTAACCCTGGTGAAGAGGTGTGTTTATCGGTAGAAAATTTTGCCGTCATGGAAGGCGATGATTTTGTGTGGTTAAAAGATGGGGTAGAAATCAATAATACTTCTCGTACCCTTTGTATCAGTGAAGCGGGCACCTACACTTTAAAAATAACTTATGACAATGGTTGCGAAACACAAGACGAAATTGTTATAAGCTACCCAGTAAGCCAATGCCCTTACCAAATCGGCAACGCTACTTTTAGTTGTGTAGGCGATACAGTATGTGTATGGCTGAAGGCCAAAACAGATGTGACTGCGGGTATTATTGGTATGGACTATTGCTTGCAATACGATGCCAGCGTGGTAGAGCCTATCACTGATTTGAACTTGCCCAAAGATCGTCGTTATGAATTTGGCGAGGTAGTGACTACCAACGGACAAGGTTTTGAAGATGTATATATCAACTATGAAGCCGGTCAAAATAGGGTGTACAGCAGTATTTTTTATAGAGATGCCCAAAACGCAACCAACCCCCGTTATTTTACTGGTTCAGGTAATGTTATCTGTATCAAGTTTAGACTAAAAACAGCGGTAACTGGTCAATTCCCAATCACGGCTTGTCAGGTGTCAGAGTCTTACGCCTTGGGCGAAGAAGACAAGTGTGCCGACCCTGGAATGGTAGAAGTAACCCCTGATGTAAACAAACTAAAAGCCCGCATTATTTACTGGAACCAAGAAGGAGGCGTTCGTCCACTGGCTTACGACAACAGCGGCAACCACCTGATTACCAACATTCACGGCAATGTAGCCACTTGCGATACTTTATCGGCTACTGTGGTAAACACAGATACTCAAGGATATTTTGTCTACGATAAAACTCAGGGAAGCCACGTGACGATCAAGCGAGATATTCCGGGAGATTATAATGGTCAGACTGGTACCGCCCCTGATATGATGAATGTGGTGAATGGAATGGATTGTTATTATGCGGGATTGATTACTACCTTTGATCAAAACAACACTAACAACGGAAACAGCAATTGGACACCAAATGCTTTTCAGATGTTGGCAGCCGATGTAAACATGAACGACAAGGTAAGAGCCAACGACATTACTTTGATTCAGAACCGCATTGTGTTGAAAATGCAGGAATACCCTCAGGTATGGAACTATGCTTATACTGCGGGTAATACTGGACAGCAACCCACCCAAGCTGGGGTGTATTCTTTAGACTGGCGTTTTGTAGATGAAACAACGGTAAACACGGCAGTAGATTTTAATGCCACCGCTAACTATCCAGTATTTGTAGGCAATACAGCAAATGATGCTGGCTTTTGGCGCGACAATGCCCCTGATTTGACCACTTGTCGTCCGGTGCAAGAGGGGTCGGTATGTGATACTGGCAATACCAACAACTTGTTTTATGGCATTATGTTAGGCGATGTAGATGGAAGCTGGACTACCGGAGTGAGTAATCATTTGCGTACCACCAAAAGCGAAGGAACGCTTGCCATTGACTTGTTCAATGCCGAACAGATGGGTGATGGGGTGTATCGTGTTCCGGTATATTATCGTGGAGAAGGTAAACTGCACGCAATTGACTTTAGTTTTGAGTATGACAATAGCAAGTTGCAGGTGCAAAAGGCAGATTATGCGACGGCTGGTACCAATGCTGAAATGAAAATGCGTTGGAATGCTTATCAAAACCAAAAGTTTTTGCTTACTTCTTATACTATGAAAGGGGTAAATACTCAGGATAAAGTATACTATATAGAAGTGAAAACTACTGATGGTAACTTAGACGCAAATGCTTTCCAAAATGTAAAAGCTTACTTGAACGGCAAAGCCAGTAAAAGTAGGGTGATAGCTACGGCAGCACAACAAAATGCGTTTGCGATGGCAAACAACACGACTGTAGTGACTATGTACCCCAACCCGGCAAGCAATGTGGTTACTTTAAGTTATAGTCACATCAGTCAAGGCACGCCTCAGGTAGTGTTGAGCGACTTGAACGGACAAAAGGTAAACATACAACCTACGATAGACCAAAGTGGTAAAATTCAGTTTGGAGTGTCACACGTAGTAAGAGGTTTGTACCTGGTAACACTTTATGATGAGGCAGGTGGGGTGATTTCACGCCAAAAGCTGATGATTAAGCGATAATTAATTGAAGTCACGAGGTACAAGCGACAAGCTTCAAGTGTCAGTTATATTCGTACCTGAAATATATAAATAACTGTAGGTTAAGCTTTTACAGTTTATATACTGCGACTTGGGGTAACTATCTGGTTATTTTAATTGTAGAGTCAACAAAAAAGTCGGGCACTGTCAGTGTCCGGCTTTTTGCTTTTTAACAAGTCTTTCGAGTACAAAGTTAACAAGTGCTGTTTTTCTGTCTAATCTTAAAAAATTATTTATTAGATGCCAGATTCGTTGCCTAGGTCACCCATGATCTTTATTTGTTCTTCCAGGTCTTTAATGCGTTTTTCATAGTTTACAATACGCTTTTGCATGTCGTTTTCGTGTCTTCTTAACTTTTCTTCCGACTCTAACGACTCCAGCAATAATTGCCTTACTTTTCTTTCTGAGCTTCGGGCTTCGCTCACATCGCGCGAAAATATAGACACTCCTGTTACTTCTTGCCCTTCATCATAAATAGGGTTAAACCAGTATTCTAAGTAACGGGGTTTAAAGCCAAAAATAGTTTCATCTCGTAACTCCATAAAACTTTCGCCACCCAATGCCCTCTCATAGTACGCTTTCCACTCTTCTTCATGACCTTTTTCTAAAAAATCTAGCATACGGGCTCCGGCTTCCAGTCTTAGCGGATGGTCTTTGAACTTTTCTTTGTATTTATCATTCACTACCAGTATTTCATAGTCTTGATTAAAAGCTACAATGGCATCTTCGGTGTTGTTAATCAGCGATTTAAGGTTACGTTCGGTTTCTTTCAACGACATTTGTGCCCGTTGTTGTTGTGATATGTCTTCTATAAAGAGCGAGGCTCCTATCACCTTTCCTTTGTTGTCTTTGATGGGATTGTAGTTGAGCAAATAGAAAAACTCTTGGTTGTTCTTGATAGACTGATGCATCACTACAAATTTTTCACCTGATAGCACCCGTTTGTATTCGTTCTGGTGCTTTTCAATTTCTTCTTTAGCCATGGCATCCAGCATATTGTTGCCAATATCGAGATTTACCCCGGTTTCTATGTAACGCTTTCGCATAGACTTGTTAATAGCGGTTACCCGGTAACTGAGGTCAAAGGCAATCATGGCGTGAGGGGTACTATTGATGAGGGCATCGAGGTTAGCTTCTTTAGTAGCAAGTTCTTTTTGCGCTTGACGCATCACATTTTGAGTGTCTTGCAGTTGTCGCACATTTTTACGCATAATCTCCTCTTGACGCTCCATCGTCTCCGTTTTTTCTTGCGATTCGGTCAGTAGCAAACGAGTTTGTTCATTGGCACGGGTGGCAGCAATAGAAGACGCTACATCCTTGGCGATTTTTTCTATAAACTCTACTTTATAAGGCGCAATATCATGAAAAGCACCTAACTCTATAACTCCCAGCACCATTCCGTTTACATGCAACGGCACAATTACGATACAGGTAGGGGTGGCTTCACCCATTCCAGAGGTGATAATGGCATAGTCTTTAGGAATATCTTTCAAATAAATCGTGTTTTTTTCTACCCAAGCCTGTCCTATGAGTCCTTGGCCTTTCAGTACCTTTTTTTCAAGGTATTTTTGGCTATTGTAAGCATACGAGGCAGTAAGCTGCAAATACTCTTCTTTGTTTTCCTGGTCTTGCTCCACCGTAAAAAAACCACCTTGATTAATTTCAAGGTACTTGACCAGGTTCGATATGAGGTCATTTCCCATGTTCGATAAGTTGTCAACATTGGAGCGTAATATGTCACTGAACTTGGCAATTCCGGCATTACTCCAGTAGCGTTCTTTGTTTTCGTCAGATACTTGTTTGAGTCCATCCCGCATTTGTGCCAGGGCTGCACCTAAATCTCCAGAGTCTTTAAACAGCGCTTCGTTATTGTCAAACTTGTTATCATTTACTCTTAATGCAAATTTTCTGAGGTTTACCAAGTCTTTGATCAAGGCATTGAGGTGGTGTGCCAGCCTCATAAACTCATGGCTTTTGGTAAAGGGGCGTTTGGGAATTTCGCCATTCAAGAGCTTTTTTATGTAAAGCACGATCACCTCTAGGTCGTTGTTGAGGTATTTCATGAGCAACTGGATGGCAAAAAATATAATGATACAGAGAATAGCCACCATTAAGAACTCCATGATCAATAACATTTGCAGATTGTCATTGAGCAGGTGGTTGGTTTCTTGGATCACAATATTATTTTTAAAAATAAACTCTTTGACCAGGCGGTAGAGCTCTGCTTCCAGTGGCACGAGTTTTACCTCTAGCAAATTGGCAAGCTCTTCGTTATGCAGCAGAAGAATGCTGTCTTGAGTTGTGGGAGCAGTGAGGTGTTGGTATCGCCAAATTTTTTGATTGATTTTCTCAGAGTTACGTACAACAAAGCGACATTTGTCAATCTCAGCGTTGACTTTTTTTAAGTTACCTTGAATATTCTGAAAAATATCTTTGAGTTCTGTTCGGTTGTATTGGGCAAACACAGCATTGAGTTTTTCTAAATGCTTGACTTGCGCTCTTTTTAGTTTGTTAATTGTCCGGAGATCTCGGTACAGATTTTTGGTAAACTCTTCCTGGGAATCATAATAAACATTTACTCGTTTTTGAATGGCTCTGATGGTTTGGCTAATGTCTATTTGTAAAGCCTGAATTGATTGATTGGTAGGCTGATAAATTTTCATTACCAAAGAGTTTTGTCGGATGGTGCTGCTGGTGGCAAGGTAGGCTACTAATATAATCAGCAGTACAAACAAGCCAATCAGTGCAAAACTCGCGATCAACCGGGTTTTGATTGCACCAAAATTTAGATTAATTTCTTTACCAAAGAGTTTTACCATTTTTTTTGGGTGAATATTTTCAGCAGGAATGCTCAATAATTACTTCAAACTGCTTCGTATAAATAATATTTTAGACAGAGCGATTTAATCAAAAACAAGATAGTGATTAATTGGAATGAAGCCTTTTAAATTATTATATTTTACAATTTTGATGCCTTAAGAAAGACGTGGTACAGTACCAATATACGAAGAAGCAGTAGTTTGGTGGCTACTTATCTATTTCAAAAGTAGGCATTGCTTGTTCCTTAAAGAGTCGTTACATCGTCAACAATCTTCCAGTCAACCTGATGGTTATGCCAATAAAAGGTGCTATTCTTGAAAGCAGCATAGGGGTTGTCGTATCATTCAAAGGTTGCCAAGTTTTATCAGGAAAAATCATTTTTTGAGCAATTTCCTACCTGCCAGATTTTTAAAACCTGGCAGGCAGGGTCAGCATTTAGGGTGCAACCCCGATAGTCTACTTTTTGTAGCAGACACCTAAAGGTTCGCTTTGATTTCGCTTAAAATCTCCTCGCCACCATCTTGCAAAATACGTTCAGCCAATTGTTTTCCAATGTTTACGCCGTCATTCAGGGCTCCTTTAGCTTGTTGTTTTACCAGGTCTTGTCCGTTGAGGCTTATAATGCCTCCGTTGAGATCTATTTGGTTTTTTTTGATGCGGGCAAGCCCAAACACAGGAATACTACAGCCACCTTCGAGGGTTTTCAGAAACGATCTTTCGGCACGCAGACATTGCTCAGTTTTTTTGTCGTTTACACATTGCCTGATCATTGCCACTTTATCGCTGTTGAGGTCTTTGGCGGCTTCTATAGCTACGCAGCCTTGCCCCACGGCAGGTATAAACTTTTGAGGAGAGAGGTCTTCTACGATGTATTTTGAAAAACCCATACGGTGAACTCCGGCATACGCCAAAATCAACGCATCATAATTGCCCTTTTCCAGTTTTTTCATCCGGGTTTGCAGGTTGCCCCTTACGTCGGCAGTGCGAATTTTTGGGTAATAATGTTTGAGTTGGGCTACTCGTCGGGTAGAAGAAGTACCTATGATGTAGGAACTGTTGAAGGTATCGAGGCGGGCATCGGTATTAAAGCTGATTAAAACATCGTGCACCTCCTCCCGTTCAGAAAAAGCAATCAGTTCCAAGTCGTCAGGCAAGGTCGATTGAACATCTTTGGCACTGTGCACGGCAATATCTACCTCTTTTTGGCGCAAATGCTCTTCCAGCTCTTCGGTAAAAACCCCCTTGCTGCCTATTTTAGAGAGCGCCTTGTTCAGAATCTTATCTCCCTTTGTTTCAACCATTACCAACTCTGTGGTAGCTCCCCCTTTTTGTAATAAATCGGCTACGTAATTTGCCTGCCAAAGAGCCAGTTTGCTGCCCCTGGTTCCAATTCTGATGTGCATGGAAACAATCCTTTCTTTTTGTTGAGATTATATGAAACACAAAAGGATGATAGTGTAGGTGGTTGACAGTATAATATTTTATCAGGTGTTTTAAAACCTGTAAATCAAGGAAAAATCAGGTTTTTCTATTCATACCTGACAGGTTTCAAAAACCTGTCAGGTATGAAACACTTTATTTTATTAAAAAACTACCAACTCCACTAATATTGCTTTTGCGATAATTAACTAGCAAATATGTGAATAATTTTACTCAAAATCAATTATTTACGAGCAGGGTTGATGATTTGAATGATATGGAGCGAGGTATCCATAAATACAATTTTTGGGCTGGCGTTGCGCTCCAGGTGAAAGATGGCATCGTTGAACTGTTCGTACAGTAAACTGCTATTGTGTATTTGTAGTACCTTTGAGAAGTTTTGCACAAACTGGTATTCTTTGCCTCCCAAGCGCACTAGCCGCTCGTCACCCTGTTTCCATACCAATGCTTCGCGGCAGATGTGGAGCCCGTATTGAAACAAGCTTTTTTGTTGGTCTTTGCTCAACTTGGCAAAAGTATCGGTGAGACTTACCAATGCCTCCATATCTTTTTTAAAACAAGTACGCATCCACTCTACAAAAAGCTCATGTTGGGTGTGGTGAGTATTGTCGAGCAAGTGAATGGCAGCATTGATGCTCCCATCTGCCATATAAGCTACTTGTTGGGCTTTGTCGGGGGGGAGTTGTTGGTGAGCCACCAGGTAATTGGCTACTTCTTCGTCGGTAACCGGGGCAGTTTGTACGGCTTGCACCCGCGATATAATAGTGGCAAGTAGTTGGTTAGGGTTTTGGCTTACCAACAAAAACAACGTCTTGGGCGAAGGCTCTTCTAGTATTTTCAATATAGCATTGGCAGCACTGATGTTCATAAACTCGGGCAACCAAAGCAGTAAAATTTTATATTCGCTTTCAAATGGTTTCAGCGAAAGCTGTTGAATAATATGACGGCTCTCGTCTACCGAAATATTGGCTTGCTTGCTTTCAGCATCAATAAAGCTCAACCAATCGCTGAGGCTTACATAGGGGTGCTTGGTCAAAAACTGCCGCCATTCTTCCATAAAATCTTTGCTGACAGGTTTGGAACTTATTTTTTTGGTCGTAGCCACCGGAAACACAAACGAAAGGTCGGGATGAATAAGTTTTTGGCTTTTGATACAGGCAGCACAAGTACCACAAGCGTCAGTGGCTTGTTTGTTTTCGCAATGTATGTACTGGGCATAAGCCAAAGCCAACGGCAGGGCAGCTCCTCCTTCAGCCCCCCAAAACATTTGGGCGTGCGCCACGTGGTTGGTCTGAATGGCGTGAATGAGTTGTTGCTTGATTTCAGTTTGTCCTATAATATCTTTAAAGAGCATATATTTGCTTGATTTTATTGTTTGGTGACGCTTTTGGGGCTGAAAGTTAAGGATATTTCATGACAAGTAGTAGCAAGCGATATACATATAGTGCAAAGAAAAAGACAACCCCGAATGAGGTTGTCTTCTATATATGTTTACAGGTTTTAAGAACCTAACTTATGCTTTTCTCATGGTTTTTATTTTGCCCAGGTAGGTCGCAAGGTCTTTCTTGATTTCGGGTGCCAGCAAGTAAAGCCCCAGGACATTGGGAAAGCTCATCGCAAAGATCATGGCATCGCCAAAGCCAAATACACTTTTTGCGCTTACTGCCGACCCTATTACAATAAAAGTACAAAACAATACTTTGTAACTAATGCTGGCTGTTTGTCCTTCGCCAAATAGGTAAGCCCAGGCTTTGGTACCATAGTAAGACCACGAGAGCATGGTAGACAAAGCAAATAAGATAACTGCTATAGACAATATCGTAGGGAAGAAAGGCATGACTGAGCCAAAGGCTTCTGAAGTAAGCGCAATGGCTTTGGTGTTATCGTCGGTTGGCACCGAATAAGACTGAGTAATGATGATCACAAGGGCTGTCATAGTACAAATGACTACAGTATCAATAAAAGGCTCTAGCAATGCTACAATTCCTTCGCTGATGGGTTCGTCGGTTTTGGCGGCTGAGTGGGCAATAGACGCCGAACCAATACCGGCTTCGTTGGAGAATGCGGCACGTTTGAAGCCCATAATCAACACCCCAATAAAACCACCATAGGCAGCTTTTGCCGAAAACGCTCCATTGATAATGGTACCAAACGCTTTAGGTATTTCTGAGAAGTGGCTCAAGATGACAAACAAGGCGGCAGCCACATAAATACCTACCATAAAAGGCACTACCTTGTCGGTTACATTGGCAATACTCTTGATTCCTCCGATAATGATCACTGCTACTACAATGGCCATAGCAACTCCAAAGATCCATTCCTTGCCAAACAAAAAGCTTTGTTCGCCTCCAGTGGCAATGACAAATTGTTGGGTGGCTTGATTGATTTGAACCATATTGCCTCCACCAAAGGAACCTCCTACGCAGAATACCGCAAAAATGATGGCGAGCACTTTACCTAATTGTTTTTTGTTTTGCAATGCCAATCCTTTGCTCAGGTAGTACATTGGCCCACCTGATACTGAACCATCCGCGTGCTTGTCGCGGTATTTTACCCCCAGGGTACATTCTACAAACTTGGATGACATCCCCAGGAATCCGGCAAGAATCATCCAAAAAGTAGCGCCAGGGCCTCCCAGCGAAATGGCTACAGCTACTCCGGCAATGTTACCTACCCCCACAGTACCCGAAAGAGCCGCAGTAAGTGCTTGAAAGTGAGATACTTCTCCTGCATCATTTGGGTCGTCATATTTACCCCTTACTACATCAATGGCGTGTTTGAATCCGGTAAGGTTGATAAACTTCATGTATAAAGTAAAAAATATAGCTCCAGCCAGCAGCCACATCAATACAATTGGGATTTCGGCACCACCAATTTTGATGCTGAAAAAAATAGCATCGCTTATTTCGTTGAGTATGTTATCCATGGTGAAGGGCTTAGGAGTGGGTGCTTTGCCCTGTGCTAAAACTTGAGTAATGCTAAATAAAGTGAGCCCCAGCAGGCTAATGATCTTTTTCATTCTTATGTTTATGGTCTGTCTATGATTATAAGGAGTGCTTGAAAATAAGTTGTTTGGAGCCAGAAACTTTATGTTGGCAGGAGGCATTTTGTATGCCTGGCTACAGCCAGAAAAATCATCCATCTATCAACATAAAGTATCATCTCGAAAACGAAAAGTTATTTTTGCTCATTCCTAAAGAGGGCGCAATTATAAAAAAATGATTGCACTTCAGCATTAAAAAACAGAAGATATCTTTGAAAAAACCAGTATTTATAGGTGAGCTGCTATGTGTTGGGGCAAAATACTATGTATGAAAGCTAAAAAAAGATGTATTCGTTTGGCAGCAGTGTAGCTCTTCTCTTGTTGGTTTTTTTGGGACAAAGTAATATCTATTTAACATAACTTAAAGTTATAAAACTTACGAGCAAAAACTGTTTTTGGCAAAGCCAGGTACACAAGAGGGAAGGGAATCATTAGGTGTATGCTTAAACTTAAACCTCATGACTCAATAGCGGCAAACCCTTCTTTGAAGCCCTTCCAATCTATCTCAAGCCCCATGGGTTGAGCAATAAGCCGGGCAAGGCGCATACTTCGTTGGTAGGTGCTGTCACGCACCAGTGGAGTATCCAGTTTTTCTGAACGACCAGAGTCTACAATTAATAAAATAATGGGTTTGGGGACACTTTCGTGATTGACTACCAGGCTGAGCCTCCCCATGACTGTAGTATACCTGCCTTGGCTAATAATGCCTTGTAATGCCAAGCCTTGTATTTGATGCAAAGGGTAGCGTTGTTCTTTTTTTCTTTTTTTGATGTAAAACTCTTCAGGGCTTATCCTCAGGCAAAATGCTTCGGTGGCATTGCTGTAAAATAACGCCACAAATATAATCCAAAGCAACCCTATACAGCCCAAAAATACATATATTCCTCCATCGTTTTTGCCAGGGTGGTACACCAGCATATACACCAACCCATAAATAATGGCTACCCCAATGACGAGGCTTAGCCAAAAGCCCCACCACATTTTTTTTGTGTAGTTTTTGGGGCGACTTACCTGCAATGTTTCCCCTTGTTGCTCTACCAGGTACTTGACCACTACTTCGGGGGCATCGCCTATGTTGAGTTGATGCTCTTTAGAGGCTTGTTGCAATGCTGTCAGCGATAAATTGGGGACAAAAGCGGTTTTGCCAACGCGTTGAAAAAACCAACTGCCTGATTGGGTGGAGCTTTGGGCAGGAATGTCGATATGGCTAAATCCCCAAGCAACAAAGTAAGGTTTAAGTTGTTCGAACAAGTCGTGGGCATTGGTGGCAAAATGGCTCAGGTAAGCATTGACAAAATAAGCTTTGCGATGGTTGATCCATAGCTGTATTTGTACTACCCCTGCCTGACTAAAATCATAGCGTAGGGTAAAAGCCTTGAGTTTATGAGCATCAATGGTTTGTTTGATGCCCACACTATTGACCATTTGCAGGTAGTTGGGGGTAAAGGTGAGTTGGTTTTTGTGTAACCAAAAAGGTTGGTAAGCCATGGTAATAACGCCGAGGCAAAAGGCAACAAAGCCTGCCAATAACAAAATAATGGCGGTAATCACCAGTAGAGGGTGTCTGTTTTCGAGCACAACCATAGGTACAATGGGCAGCGACATGGCCGCCAGCGACAGGGTACTGTTGAGCATCAGTCGTTGAAAAGCCCGGCTTTTGCCTTTAAACGTAACTTGTTGGTTGGCAACCCCTGAGTGATACTTGAGCAGGTTTCCCTGAAACAACCATTGGATGTATTGCTTGAGTTTTTTAAGCATGTCAGTGTATTTTTTGGTAATCGTACCATTTCCAGGGGATTTGGGTAAGTGCTTGTAGTTTTTCGCATACCTCTTTGCCTCTTTGGTAAGCACTCTCCCGGTTTTTGGGGTTATCATTCATTCCTAAGCCACTGGGCAAAAATGTAAATAAAGTAAGGTATTGTTTGCCCGCTACCTGGGCTTGGGGGCTGGCAAGTATCAAATAGAGCTTGGCGTGAACAAATTTACCCTGGTTGGTTTGATAAATTTCACCCCTGAGTTGCCATTGGGTGACCTCGGCAAACGAAAAGTGATAACGTTTTTTTCTGCCAAATCTGAAGTTTACTGTTTTTTTGGCAAGGTCAAGGGTCAATATTTCTTTGTTGAAAATGTAGCCCTTGAGCAGAAAAAACATGCCAACGTCAATAATCAGAAACAGCGCGACTCCTCCAAGATAAGCCGGACGGTTTTCGGCAAAAGCCCGGTAAGCAATCATGGAGGTAAAGAATATCAGAGCTAGAGACATTACTCCTAATAGACTTACATAAAGCCAGCGGTATTTGTACAAACGTTGGATGCGAACCGTTTGGTTGTCTTGCAAAATGCGTAAGTCACGCGAAAGAGAAAAAGTGCCAATAGTTGGGGCGTTCATCATGCTGAGTGAGTGTTGACAAAACTCTAAAATAGCTATTTTTTGGTGAAAGTACTTGCCCGTAAGCAAATAGTTTTTGTGTACTGCTTTGCCTTTCAGAAAAAGTAGGTGAGGTGCTCCCTCATTGAATAAAAAAAATTGCACAATGCTACTAAATCTAAAAAAAGATGTGCATCTTGTACGCATCAAAGCGGATGCCTTCCCTCAACAAAAACCTTTGCCGGAGGGTAATTTATTTGGGATAGTCCCAAATACACCTTTAACAAGCTGACTATAAGTAGGTTATCTATTCGGAAAACTTGCTGAAACGGGCTTAAAAAGCTCTTTGACTTATTGATTTTTTTGATTTTAGGCTATAGTAAATTTGCTATAACACATTGTAAATCAGCGAGAAATACCAAAAGACGCTTTAAGAGCTACTTCCACTAAAACAAGGATTGAAACCTTTTTCTTGAACATCTGCTTCTGACTCATCCTTTTCTTTAAGAGCTACTTCCATTAAAACAAGGATTGAAACAAAAACAAAAATAAAATGGCAGTACAAGCACTTGTACTTTAAGAGCTACTTCCATTAAAACAAGGATTGAAACTATATAATGTCTCAACACCAGATGCCGAAACATACACTTTAAGAGCTACTTCCATTAAAACAAGGATTGAAACCCCTCATATCGCAAGGTGCAAAAACCTTGATGGATTGTCTTTAAGAGCTACTTCCATTAAAACAAGGATTGAAACTACAATCACTTGAAGCAAGCTATGTCTCAGGAATGCTTTAAGAGCTACTTCCATTAAAACAAGGATTGAAACTTCGGTCGGTGGTAAGGTTTTCCAATTTTCTGGCTTTCTTTAAGAGCTACTTCCATTAAAACAAGGATTGAAACGTGAGGTTGTGTATTTGTTTTGTTTTACAAGGCAACACTTTAAGAGCTACTTCCATTAAAACAAGGATTGAAACAAGGACAACATATTTAAAACTGTGCCTGATGTATTATCTTTAAGAGCTACTTCCATTAAAACAAGGATTGAAACTTTATTGCCTGCTTTATATCAGCATTACCCGTATTAATCTTTAAGAGCTACTTCCATTAAAACAAGGATTGAAACTCTTACTACATAAAGTTAAGCTTTAAAGCCGTTTAAACTTTAAGAGCTACTTCCATTAAAACAAGGATTGAAACCCGGGGGTTCTCCGGCTCTTTGGCTCCAACCATCGGCAACTTTAAGAGCTACTTCCATTAAAACAAGGATTGAAACCCTTCGCAGCGATCGCGGGGCTGTGGGTTAGCTCGGTCTTTAAGAGCTACTTCCATTAAAACAAGGATTGAAACCTAGTTTCAGTAATTTCGCATTTTTTTCTGAAGCGTCTTTAAGAGCTACTTCCATTAAAACAAGGATTGAAACTATGCGTAGCCTACCGGAAAAAGCAACCAAACTAGCTTTAAGAGCTACTTCCATTAAAACAAGGATTGAAACTCACTTCCTTGTATATCATCAACCCCTTCTTGTCAAATCTTTAAGAGCTACTTCCATTAAAACAAGGATTGAAACATAACCACATTGAGAAAGTGGTTGGCAGTGTTGAAAGTCTTTAAGAGCTACTTCCATTAAAACAAGGATTGAAACTAATTGGTCTTGTTTCGGTGCTTGCTACTTTGTTTACTTTAAGAGCTACTTCCATTAAAACAAGGATTGAAACCAGTAAGAACATTACTCGTATAGTTGTCAACCTGTACTTTAAGAGCTACTTCCACTAAAACAAGGATTGAAACGATTCTACCGGAATCCTGGACAACTTCAAGCGTTTTCTTTAAGAGCTACTTCCACTAAAACAAGGATTGAAACTTTTTCCCGCCTGTAGTTCCTAGCCCCGAATTGATTCTTTAAGAGCTACTTCCACTAAAACAAGGATTGAAACTCAAATTGGTTATAATTCGGCTAAAGTTGGGTTGTTACTTTAAGAGCTACTTCCACTAAAACAAGGATTGAAACAATATCGCTTGAATCGGAAGTACCACCACCGCCGCCACCTTTAAGAGCTACTTCCACTAAAACAAGGATTGAAACGAAGCTGAGCACGGCAAAAACTCGATCGAGTACCAACTTTAAGAGCTACTTCCACTAAAACAAGGATTGAAACGAGATAGTTGGGTTGCAACCCATCAAGCAAAGCTACCTTTAAGAGCTACTTCCACTAAAACAAGGATTGAAACATGGCTGCCTGTTTGAGATCCGCTACCAAGGGGCGACTTTAAGAGCTACTTCCACTAAAACAAGGATTAAAACATAGTACTATTCATTTTTTGGATACTCTACCCAGCTTTTTTTTAAAAATACCGTCCCCGCCTCGGTTGTGTGTCTTCACCAACCGATCGAAACCCTAAAATAAGTTGTTTTTTAGGTTTGATTTGTGGAGACACAAATCAGGGCGAAAAATAGTAGGGTAGAGTAGGAATGGACAGCCCGCTTTAAGAGCTATTTCCACTAAAACAAGGATTGAAACAAATGCAAATGGGAACCGAAGCTATAGCCTGTATTGCCTTTAAGAGCTACTTCCACTAAAACAAGGATTGAAACACTTCCCAAGGCAAAACATTATTCTGAATCACGCAACAACTTTAAGAGCTATTTCCACTAAAACAAGGATTGAAACACAATTAAGGCTTGCTCATAATAAAAGGCGGATTGGCTTTAAGAGCTACTTCCACTAAAACAAGGATTGAAACCCCAAGCCATTTCGTCAATAATTAGCCCGTCTAAGCTTACTTTAAGAGCTACTTCCACTAAAACAAGGATTGAAACTCCTGAATGGTTAGTAGTAGCTTTTGACAGAATGGCTTTAAGAGCTACTTCCATTAAAACAAGGATTGAAACACTGGGTATGATATAGTACCATCAGCTGCAACCGTCCTTTTCGCCGTCGCTTGTGTCTTCACAAGAGACCAGACTGTCTTTGGGCGCTTTTTTTTAGAGGCTCAATCAGCGAGTGGAGACACTCGCTGAGGCGGTGGCGGTATTTTTAGGGTGAATTTTCTACACTTGTTTGCTTAACCTGACGGCTATGGTGTCTTCACCAATTGATAAATTCCGCTATACGGAGCCGATCGAAATCCTAAAATAAGTTGTTTTTTAGGTACCGATATGTATCGGCATCTAAGGATTTGTGGGTGGTTTGATTTAGCTGCGCAGAGCACCGATATTCATCGGCATCTAAGGACTCGTAAACTCGGTTGTGGAGACACAAATCAGGGCGAAAAAAAGTAGGGTAGAGTAGGAATGGACAACCACTTTAAGAGCTACTTCCACTAAAACAAGGGTTTAAACTCGTAATTTAGTCTGGAGTCCTTAGACCATAGTTTTTAGCCTCGCTTGGTGAATATTCGTGATTTAGTCCGTAGACCATAGTTTGTAGCCTCACTTGGCGAACATTCGTAATTGACTATACAGTGTTGTTAAGATGAGGTGAGTTGGCCAATATGCACATTGACCAACTTATATTGGGGGATAATCAAGTAACCTTTCTCAAAAAACTGGGGTATTATTCATCATTATTTGCTGGATTTTTTGCCACCAAACAAACGTTGGATACCTTTGCCCATTTTTTTCATTTTTGCCCAGAAAAAATCAAATTGACCAAAAATAAAAGCATATATCAATAGTAAAGCTTGGTAGGCGGGAAAAATAAATAATAAGTAGGTCACCGTTTTTATCCAACCTGGAGTGGTGGCATCAAAACCAATGATTTGGAAAAAAAAGCCTTTGACATATACTACAGTAGATCCAGTAAGCCCAAATACTACAAAAATCAAAAACACTTGAAAATCACTGCTTACGCCCCATCTTTCTTTTAACTTAAGGTACCAATGTTTTTTTTCAGTAGAGTCATTGTTTGCGTTTGTTTCCTTAGCCTCTGCTACGTTGTGCTCCATTATGCTTACTCTTTTTTATTTTATATTAATCAGTCCCCAAAATTACTCGATAAATATGAATATACTTTATGATTGGGCAAAAACTCTGGGGAAGTATTGTGCAACCTTTCTTTTTTTTAGCTTAAGTATAACAATTCGGTGTTTTGTGGGGAGGTTCTTGGGGTGATGCTGACCAATTGATAAAAATATGTCACGAGTATAGCTATTCATTGCCTTTTGATGATATATTTGCGTCCAACCCAAATAGGAGGTCTATTGGGTTGTAACTCAATTAATTAAGCGACAATAGCATTTTTTTACTATGAACTTTAAAGACAATTTTTCAAAACAAGCCAGCATTTATGCCAAGTATCGCCCCAGTTACCCTGAAGGCTTATACGATTTTTTATTACAGCAAGTACCCAATAAAACTAAAGCCTGGGATTGTGCCACAGGTAACGGACAAGTGGCAAAAGCATTGGCAAGTCATTTCGACCAGGTAATAGCCACCGATGCCAGCAAAGCACAAATAGACCACGCGATACAAATGCCCAACATTCATTATCAGGTAGCCACTGCCGAAGATTCAGGGCTTGCCAACGACTCGGTTGATTTTATTGCAGTAGGGCAGGCAGCGCATTGGTTTAGAATGGAACGTTTTTATGAAGAAGTACAACGGGTGGCACGTCCTGGAGCTATGTTGGCGCTTTGGGGCTATGGTTTGGGGTATTTCGAGGCACAAGTAGGCAACGCTTCAGCGCTGAACTCCCTTATTCGTCATTTTTATACGGCAGTAGTAGGCAAATACTGGGATGTCGAACGCAAACACGTTGACAATGCCTACGAAAGCATTGTGTTTCCTTATGAGCCTATAGCTACTCCTGCTTTTAAAATGCAGCTGGATTGGAACCTGGAGGATTTATTGGGCTACCTAAAAACCTGGTCGAGTGTGCAAAAGTATATCGTACAAAATGGCATCAACCCAGTAGAAAAACTGCGCCCTGAGCTTACCGAGGCTTGGGGCGAAGAAGGCCGCCAACGTACCATTACCTGGGACATTTGCCTTAAGTTTGGCGAGGTAAAGGTTTAGATAGAAGCCAATGGTGGGCACCACAAGTGCCAAACAACCAACCACTGGCTTTAAAAAAGGAGTAAGTTTAGTAACACTTTCATAATAACTGCCCGGTTTTTTGGCACTGTTACTTAATCAAAACCTACTCCTTTTATTTTACTTTTGCCATCAGTGATCTCCAGCAGGTAAGAAGCTAAAGAATCTTTGATATGATATTGGCAGGCTTTGTTTGTATTTGGCTATTTTTCATATATCGATGCTTTTGCTACCTCCCATTTACCTTGTGAGTTGACGAGGCTTGCCTGTCCGCCAATGCCCTCAATAGGATATTTAAACTCTACTGTAGCTTTTTTTGTTTGGGTATCTATAGCTAGTTTGGTAATTGTAAGGTAGGCTTTTGTATTTTGCGAAACAAGATCTGTTTTAGCTAAAAAAACTACGGGTTTATCAAATTTTTTGAGCGCCGACTTAGCAAACACATATTGGTTTTTCTCCACCACCAACGGCACCCTTTCGGGCAAATTGCTATGATAGTAGGGCTGTAGTTGAGGCAAGTCAATGATCTGCTGTAGTATTTGTGTGGTATCGTTTATGACATTGTGTGTGTGATGAGAAGTGTCGGCAACTGTTGACATATTTGACTCTTTAGGTTTTTTGCTGGTATTTTGGCATTGAACAAATAAAGAAAGGGTGAGCAGTAGGTGTATGTACTTCATCAAGGTAAATATTTAAAATCATGAGGTTTTTTATACGTGGCAGATTTTTGGTACCTGCCACGTATAAGGAAGGTTAGTTTTGTTTTTTCTTTTTATAGGCTTCCACTACTTTTTTGGCCGAATCATACCCGTTGATATCTTGCCCATAGACTTCTTTCTCGAACAAGTCTCCTTCTTCACCAGGATAATCGACTCCATCCTGGTCGTCGCCATAGTGGATATACTCGTGTAAAATGGTTTCTCCAACCAGGAAAAGATAAATATCCCGGTCGTTTCCTTTGGCATTTTCCAGCTCTTTTACTGTATCTTCATCAATATTCAGCTCTTGCGAGCCTATGCCAGGAGAAAATGATCCAATGGCACCCGCCAAAGGCTTGATTACAAGTGATGGACCTTTGCCCCAGGTAAGCCCTTCTTTAAGATTGGCCTTAGTGAGTTGCCCATACTTTTTCATGGCTTTTACAATTGCAGGAACATTTAATACATCCTTGATGCCATTTTTCAAATAATGAGTCAGCCTGGGGTAGAGTTTGGCATAATTGGCATCAGAGTATTTAAAACGCTGCACTACCGCATTTTTCATTTGTACAGTAGATGATGTATTGCCATTTGTTTGCTCAGGTTTGACAACATTTTGTGTTCCTTGCTTGGCTTTATTGGTCTCAGTAATGGGTTTAAAACCCTGCACTTTCAGTGCAGAACTTTAGTATTGCGAAAAAATCTATTAGC
>NZ_CANLRP010000156.1 GCF_947493425.1 uncultured Microscilla sp.
TATTAGTCCGAAGTTGGTAGTCGGTAGACCATAGCCGCTTCGCCTTCATTCGTATATTAGTCCGAAGTTGGTAGTCGGTAGACCATAGCCGCTTCGCCTTCATTCGCAATTCGTAATTCTCTCATTCGTAATTGATCAATTCGTAATTAAAAAGCTACCCAACATCCTTTACATTCGCTACCAACAGTTTTTGGTCTAGCAAATACGCCATCATATTAAACCACTGTTGGCTGTTGTCGATGACCCAACCATCGGACGAAACCACAATTTTTCCGGTTTCTACCAAGGTTTTGTCGGGATTGTGTACCAATTCAGCCTCCCACGCCCAACCCTGTTGTGCAGCTTCGTCGAGCAACATTTGCTTAAGCCTGCCACTGTTAGACACGGGCGAGTCGAAATACCAATGTACTTTGCTCACTCCTAATTGCTGAAAAGTGCTGCCAATCAACTGAATAGCAGGCACGGTTTCTTCTACCCGTTTGTAAGTACCATGAATACTGGCAATGTCACGGTAGCATTTATCTTTACAAGCCAAAATAATTCCATTTGACAAAGCCACCTCAGTAATAATAAGCAAATTATAACCATCTACTACTACCTCTGCCCCCTGAAGTGCCGCAGGCTGTAGTTGGTGAGCAATGCGATAACTACAGGCTTGGTCGCCACAACTGCCCCGTAAAAGTGCTTGTCGCTGACGAGCATTGAGTTTATAACGGTCGCCTACCAGCTTGAGCGACGATTTCTCGGCATAGCCGTTAGACAATAAAAAGCTTAAATCATTGACTGCTTTTTGAAGTATTGCTACCCATTTTTCATTAAAATTTTTTACATCGTCAGAATGCTGTCCCCTATGTCGTTGATTATTAGGCATATTTATGTGTCATTTGATGCAAGTAATATACAAAAAACCTTGACAAATATAGGCGGTAATCAATTATATCAAGACAAATAACACAAAAATTATTGGGGCAAGTCTTGTTATTAACTACAAGTGTAGTATATTTGTAACTACAACAGTAGTAGTAAAGCAGTGAAATAGTTGTTTTTTATTTATCATTAACTACTACAAGTGTAGTCATAAAATTGGTTTTTGAGAAACATTGATTCGATGAAAAAAATAAAGTTAGATGAGCTTCAGCTTGCTATTATGCAGGTACTCTGGGACAAGGGCGAGGCTACAGTTGCCGAAATTCAGGAAGCCTTGAAAGACTCACGCGACTTGGCTATCACAACCATAGGCACAGTGTTGTCACGGTTGGAAGATAAAAAAAAGGCAGTAACTCACGTGACTCAAGGGCGTAAATACGTATATCGAGCCATTATTTCTGAACAAGAAACCAAGTCTTCAATGGTACACAGTTTAGTCAAACAATTATTCAAAGGGCAGTCAGCGTCGTTGGTAAACCACCTACTGCAAGAAGACGAACTAGATAAAAATGAATTGGAGCAATTGAAAGAAATGATTAAAAACGCAGAAAAAAAGCAAGGAGAATAACCGATGGTTACATCTGATATAATTTTTTGGGTGGTGAGCTGGTTATGTACATACGCCTTACATAGCACTTGTATTATAGTAGTACTTTGGGGGGTATTAAAAATCTTCACTAACTTACCCAATACCACCAAAGATGTGTTGCTCAAGACTGCTTTAGTGACAAGCATTGTAACCAGTAGCATGCAACTATACCCACAGCTCCAACAGCGAACGCTCCCTCCTGCTGGAACAGTGGCTTCAGCAATCACCAATATTGCTTGCACCACCTCTCAGGGAACCAATGCCCAAGCGAGCCTACCTTTGTGGCAAAAACTGGTTTTTGTTGGATGGCTTTTAGTAATATGTTTGTTAAGTATAAGATTTTACTGGCGTAAAAAATGTTTTTTACAAGGGCTACATTATTTTAGTTTACCCAATCATCGGCTTGAGCCCATGCTAAGCACACTGGCAATCAAGGCACACATTACCCATCCAGTAAGCCTCAGATTTACTACCAATACCCTAAGTCCAATGGTGCTTAATAGACATACCATTCTAATTCCCGAAAAGGCTATCAACCACCTCAATCACCAGCAACAACAAAGCATGTTAGCGCATGAATTGGCGCATATCAAACGACGCGATGATGTGTGGTTATGGGTTTGTCAGGCGAGTCAAATCTTGTTCTTTTTTCAACCACTCAACCGCTGGCTGACCCAAGAGCTTTACGAAGTAACCGAGAAAATATGCGATGCCGAAGCAATACGAATTACCCACAACCAGCAAGCGCTCGCCCAGTGTCTGATAGAGGTGGCAAGTTGGCTTACCAAAGCTCCTCGCTGGACAGTGGCAATGGCGGCAGGCAAGCAACACCTTAAACAAAGAATACATCACATATTAAATAATAAACCAATGAACAACACAAACAAGCGTACCCTCAAGTCTCCATTAATCATTACTGGAGTAGTTGCTATAGCGAGCATTTTGGCTGTACTGGTATTGCCAGGCATACCGTTGTCACAGGCACAAGACACAGCCAAGGTCAAAGCTCCACAAAAGAACGCTGAAACTGTCTATAACCTACAGTTAAGTACACTCACTCAGGGAATGTACCAAAGGGCAACAGTAATTAAAAATTCGGCAGGAAAAGTAAGCGAGTTCTATTTAGATGGCAAAAAACATCCGGTAGGTGATGTGGCAAAGTTTGATTTTATAACAACGGCTATGAAAACCCAGGGAGCAGCAAAAGCAAGGGTACTAAAGTGTAACACAGCTACCAATAAGCAATACCGCGAAGCAGTAAGACAACAAAACAATGCCAGACAAAAAAGGTTGCAGGAACAACGCAGGCACGACGAATTTGCCCGTAGCATATTCTTACTTCAACCCAAACCCAGGGCTAAAAAGCCAAATGCTAAAATAGATGATTGCTAAGACAGTCACAGGAAGTTTATTTTTTTCACCTTACCTACTACTGTAGTAGTATTTAGCAAATAAAGTCTTCCAAAGTTTAGTTAAGGGAGCAATTAAAAAATAGGATACCTTTTCTTTGCTAACTATTTTATGCTGAGACGCGGCACTTTTTAAAGTCATAGCAGAGCTACGGCCGCAAACCGAGGCTACACCGAGTTTATAAATCCCCCGAATCAAGTTCGGGGTTGTGAACCGAACTTGTTTCGGGGCTCTGCCAAAGGCTAAAAGTAACAAAGTCTCAGGGCAAAAGAGCAGCTACAAAATGGGGAGTTTATTTCTTGTTTGCTCCCTAACAACAAAAGTCTCCAGGCTTTTCTGCCAAGGCACACATACAAATCAAGGCTGTATAGTTGCCAAATGGTCAGAAACCTGGAGACTTATTATACTTTAGTTTTTTATTGTTTCAGTCGGCGGATCCCCTCCAACCGAGTAATTACTTTTTAGAAAAACGACCTTTATTTAATTAGCAAGTCCTATTCTCCTCCACCATTTCGGCGTTTATTGCGCCGTTCACGCCGCAATTGCCTGAGTAACTTTCTTATAAACTCTTCTTCGGCACGGTAAAGTTCGGTTACCTGACGTGCATTGAGCACTGCCAAAAATTTATCTAAATAGGCTTTTTCGAGGTCTACTTCTGACTGTTTCAATGCCATAAACTCTTTCAATTTTTGTATTAATTGTTCATCAGAAGCAGTCAATAAAGCCCTCCGGCGACGCAGCCTTCTTTTTTGCTGCTTAATCTCTCGTTTCCTGGCATCATACTTAGTATAAATCGGCCAAAACTTTCCTTCCTGCTCAGGAGTTAGGTTCAAACGCTCTTTTATAAATTTATTACGCATTTGCTCAATGCGTTTCATCTTGGCGCTGTTAGGGTTAGGATTAATGTTGGTGCTTTGGGCAAATGCCTGAATACTGCCCCCTATCACCCACAAAAACAAAAAAAGGTATGATTTCATGATGGTTATTTTTCTGGTTAACCTATTTGCGAAGGTCGGTATTTTTCTGAATCGCCTTAAGGTCTACGTCTTTCAATTGTTCAAATAATAATTCTTTATTGCTCTCTAGGGCATTCAGTAAAAAAGTTTCTACTGCTGCCTCTTTATTTTCGGTAACAGGCTCTGCCAACACTTCAAGATCGGTAGGGCTTACCTCTGCCAAAAATGCTGATACATCTTTTGCCGAAAGGTTGTTTAGGTCAGCCACCACAGATACTGGTTTTACTTGTGTAGGTAGAGTGGTTACCTGTGTGTTTTGAGCAATGGCATTTTTTGGGTCAATATTAAGGCTATTTGTTGTTTTTATCTCATCTACTGGTATTTTTTTCACCACTTTGTTTGCCGCAAGGCTGTAGCTATCCAACGCCTGGCCATTGCTGCGCTGGGCAGTAGGCAATGCTTTGTTGGTTTGGTCAAACATCCATACTCCTATAAACGCCATCAACAATACCCCCATCAATGCCCCGGTATAACGCAAAGCCTTTGTTTGCAAGAGTTCGCCTACTGTGAACCAAAACCTTGGCAAGCCACTTGTTTTTTGGCTCGTTACCCGGTGTTGGATTTGTGCCGCCAAATCATCAAAGTAACCTTCTGGTGTGCTAAAAGCGGTATTTTTAGACAATAAAGCATTGGGTTGGGCTTCCAGCAATTGTATTTTTTGCTCGATGCTTTCGGTCAATTCTTCAAAATAAAGTGCAGGAGTTGTAAACACCAGGTATGGTGGGATTTGAGCCAGGCTCAGTCCTTCGCGCAAAGCAATTCGTTGCTCAATGCATTGGGGTAATTCTTTGAAATAATGAGGAGGTACAATAAAAACCTGGTGATGGGGAATGTCATGCAGTTTTAAACCTTCAGCAAGCTGTACTTTTTGCTGTATGCGCAAGGGCAACTGCTCAAAGTAATGAGGCGGTGTAGTAAAGATATTCTCTTTTGGTATATCGTTTATGTTCAAACCCTTAGACATTTGCTTTTCCCTTGTTCAACTTGTGATACTGTTTTTAATAGACATGCAGGCGGGTGAAAGGTTTAATCTTCTTTCAAAAATTTTTCTATCTTCTTTACTGCCAAATGGTAAGACGCTTTCAGAGCACCTACACTGGTGCCCACCACTTCCGAAATGTCGTCGTACTTCATCTCATCAAAATACTTCATATTAAATACCAGGCGTTGTTTGTCGGGCAAGGTTAACAATGCCTTTTGCAGTTTAAGCTGAATTTCGTCACCGCTGACATGTTCGCTGCTTTCGAGCTTGCTAAGCAGTTCGCTCTTTACATCCACTATAGGCACAAAAAACTTTTTACGTTTTTTGGTCAAAAAATTCAAACACTCGTTGGTAGCTATCTTATAGATCCAGGTATATAACTGCGACTTTCCCTGAAATTTATGTAGATTTTTCCAAACTTTCACAAACACTTCCTGGGTAAGGTCATTTGCGTCTTCATGGTCAATCACCATTTTGCGAATATGCCAGTAAATGCGCTCCTGGTAAGTTCTTACCAATATATTGAACGCATAGTTTTTAGACTCAGGCTGCTTAAATTTTTCTACTATCTCTTGATCTTTCAAGTATTCTGCATTTATATTGCTTGTTGCTTTCATAGAGGCGCGAACGGTGGTTCGGCACTTAGACAACAATTTATCTCAAAAGTTTAAACTATGCGATAATTTTCGTCGTTTAATTTATAGGCGCTATCCTAAAGCACTGTGTATGAAATGGTTAAACTTTTAATAAAACGCCCATGTAACACCTCATTTTATTAGGTTTATGTAGTATATCAGCGCTTGTATTAATTGTAACCACAACAGACGATATTTAACATGAACGTAATATTTAATTGTGTATATTGCCATAGCCCGCCAAAGTAATGTGCGAGGTGTTGATCACCGTTTAGGTTGCAGGCAACTACCAACCAATAGACAATGTTCAAGTGTAACAATTAGTCAAACACTTGATAACCAACCTATTGTATTTGTAGAGTTTCCAATCAAACGAAATACACAATTTTACAATTCTTCAATAAACTAAAGGAAGGTGGTAAAAGCAGGCAACTGCTGCAGAAATGTACAACCAAACTCCTATGCATTATTCTTATTGTCTAACCTTTAAACTTCACAAACACCATGTTATACCATGATCTCAAAAGGTTGGTAAGGAAAGGTGAAGGACAAACCCTTGAGTTTAAGCTCAAAACAACCCACCCCGAAAAAATCGTAAAGGAAATAGTAGCTTTTGCTAACAGCGATGGAGGCATATTGCTAGTGGGCATTCGTGATGACCTCAACATCAAAGGGGTAAAGTTCCCTCAGGAAGACGAGTATGTCATGAAAAAAGCCATCGAAGAATGTTGTTACCCTCCTATCAATTATCAGTTAGAAAAGATACCGATAGAGGGCAACCGCGAAGTGTTGGCATATACGATTCCGGCGAGCGACAAGGGACCTCATCGTGTGATAGAGGGCGATAAGCCCAATCAAGGCAAAGTGTATGTCCGGGTTGATCACGAAAGTATCATTGCGGGCAAAGAAATGCGCGAAATTCTGAAAGGAAGGCGCAAAAAACGTGATGTGCGTTTTCAGTACGGTAAAAAAGAAGAGGTATTGATGAAATACCTTGAACTGAACCACCACATTACGGTGCAACAGTTTGCCAAAGCGGCAGAAATTCCACGCAAAGTGGCTTCACGCACCCTTATTTTACTGGTGTTAGCCAAAGTACTTCAGATTTACCCTCAAGCCAACAAAGAAGATTCTTTTGGCAGGGTAGAAATTGAAACTTAGTAACGGTTGAACAATAAGATATCCATTTGGAGATAGAAATTTGCTGCCAAGGCGAGGCCTTTTTTGCGTTCAAGGCAACATCTGGGGGATGTTGAGCCAGACCGTGGGACGGTACTACGGGCAATAAAAGTAACGAAGTATTGATAGTAAAGATCATTTCCGAAATAGAAAGGTTATTTTTTGTCCGTTACTTAACTACTTTGGTAATTCGTATTTGATTGTATCATTTATAAACATATATAGCTCTCTGCGGGTAATACTCCAGGGAGTTTTTTTATGCTTTGTGCAGCAGCAAACATGCACTTTTACACAATTTTAGTTACAAAATTGTGCAGCTTTACCTCTTTGGGCAATTGTAATTTTTTGCGTAAGCGATAACGGGCAATGCGCAAGCTATCGGTAGAAATGCCCATAATGGTAGAAATGTCTTTAGAACTCAGGTTGAGCTTGAGCAAAGCACATAAACGGGTTTCGGCGGGGGTCAAGCCCGGATGCTGTTTCTGCAATTTCACAAAAAAATCCTGATGTACCTCTTCAAACACCTTCTTAAAGTCTTTCCAGTCTTTGTCTTGGCTAAAACTGTAATTGATCCGGTTAATCACTTGTTGTATTTGTTTGCCTACATCTGTTAACTCCCCCTTTTTATGCTGTTGCTTTAGTGTTCTAAGCTTGTCTTTGAGCTCTTCCAACATTTTATTTTTCTGGATTACATGCAAGGCATGACTGGTCAACTCTTTCGATTTAGCTTCTAGCTGGCTTTGCAATTTTTGTTCTTTGAGCAGCTTATTTTCCAACTCTGTTTTTAGTTTTTGCTCGTTGAGCTGGGCATTATGCAACTCTGTATTGACCAATGCCTGCCGGGTTTCATATATGCGTTGATTTTGTTCTATAATTTCGCGGTTGCTCCGTAACTTCAGTTTTTGTTGACGAAACACTACCCAGGCGATCAAAAATAAGATCAACGCCCCACCACCTAACAAAGTCCGGTAAATCAAGGCTATTTTTTTATCTTTTTCCAACAAAGCTATTTGCTTTTCTTTTTGGCTTGCCTCATACAAAGCCTGCGCATGGGCAAGTTGTCGCGCACTTGTTTTATCATATATTTCTGTATACAATTTATAAGATCGATCAAGCAATTCGTGGGCTTTTTGGTAATTGTTGAGATGTTTGTAGGTTTTGGCCAAATCGCGTAAAGCACTGCGTTGCTGGTATTTATGGTGTAGTTTTTTGGCAAGGTCATACGCCGCCTGGGTAAACTTAAGCGCTTGGGTATAGTTGCCTTGTTTGCGGTATACATCGCCCAGGTCATTGTAGTTTAAAATCATGTCGAGCTGGTTGTTAAGCTTTTGATTAAGCGCCAATGCCTTGGAAAAATAATGATGGGCTTGTTCATATTGGTGTTGGTCTTCGTAAATGCTACCCAAATGGTCATAAATCTGCGAAAGCCCCGTTTTATCGTCCAATGCTTCGTAAATCTTAAGCGCACGTTGTTGATAGTCTAATGCTTGAGTATAGTTTGCTTTTTTCTCATAAATATGCCCCAAATATCCCAACGATACGGCTTCACCTTTGGAGTCAGCTAGTTTTTTATACCATTGCAAAGCCTGCTGGTGACACTTGAGTGCAGCAGCGGTTTGGTTGGCGTAGTAGTGGGTTTGCCCCAAAGCATTGTATACCTGGGCTTGTCCTTTGGGTTGGCTACGGTAAAGTGGCAATGCCTGCATATATTGCCCAATTGCCTGATTGAAGCTGCCATAACTATAAAATACTTTGCCTAAATAATAATGACTGGCAGCTTGCCCTTCCGGGTAATTCAGTGTTTGTGACAATTGCAATGCCTGACGAGCGTATTTAAATGTAGTATCAGGAGCATGCTTTAGGTGTAATTGCGCCAATTGATTGAGAATATTGATTTTTAATCGGTCTTCTTTGGCGGTGGCGAGCCGATTTTTTAACACATGGGTTGTAGCATAAGGGGCAGGCTTGGCAGGTTGGGCGCTCAGAGTAAACCCGGCAGCAAACAAAGATATAATGATTGTAAGTGTTGATTTAAATAGCAGCATGGCAGTATAGTCATTAATTTTGAACTGCAAAAATGCATAACCCTCGCTCAGTAAGCATCAATGGTAAGTTATTAAATTATTAATTTGGCTTTCGTCCGAAAAAAAACGTAAACTATTTATTTACGAACTTTTACAAAACCTACATTTAAATGATTGATTCTTACAAAACAAAGGCAGTGTGGCTATGTCTGTGCCTGCTGGGGGTCTGTATGGTAGCACAAGCCCAACCACCTGTACTGAAGACCAAGCTTACCCCTACTTTTAATATGGCAGTAGTGCAATTGCACATCAAAGCACCTGATGGAACGCCTTATGCCCACCAAAAACTCCTGATGATAGAAGGTGGAGCTCGTGCTACTAAAACTTATGGTACTACTGACGCTCAAGGAGTAGTGGAGTTTTTAGTACGCAATCGCCGCGCTTACCGGGTAGACTTTTTGGGGGCTGCCCGTCCCAAAGCCCTGGTAGTGCCCAACAAACCCCGCCACCGATTTAGGGTAAACCTAACCCTGGATGAACTCAATCCCGAAAACCTGTTTGTACACATGACCAATTGTGACACAGGAAAACCTGAAGCCAACTTGTTGATAAAAATACAAGATGTGAAAACTAAAAAAGTAGTATATAGAGGCAAAACCAATAGCAAAGGCATTGCCGCTTTTAGAGCCCAAATCAATCGGTTTTACTATGTCGTATTAAAAGGAGCAGCCTATACTATTTACCCCAGTTTTAAGGTAAGAGGCAGCAATTTTTCGGAGCTGTTTACTATCCAAGACCTGGACTTTGGCAAAGAGTTTCATTACCATTACCAAACCCGTTGTTCACCCCCTCCATCAGGTTCTGGTCGTCCTAGTTCATCGTCGGGCATTAGTCAAATACTGAAAAGAAACAAGCATTGGCAAAACTCATTGGTAGTGTTGGCAGGGGGTTGGTTTCATGACCATTTCAAGATGTACCAACAGTTTATGAAAGCCCACCAAGTACACCAGCGTACTAAACTGGTGGTGTGCCCGCATTGCCGCATTTGCGAACCCTACGACCAAAAGAACTTCAACCCTTTGATTCCTACCATTAACAACCCTCGCATTGTACTGGCCAAGCAAACCCCCAGCGATGTATTGTCTATTTTTAGGGCGCTTAAGCACCAACCCAATGCTAAAGATATAGTTTTGATTACTGCCAATAACCACATTTCGGCTGCGGAAAAGAAGCTCTTCGGAAAGATAAAAGTACCGGTAAAAATCATTGTAGTCAATGTGCAAAAAATTCACCCTTATTACCTAGACTTGGCAAAAGCCACCGGAGGCTCGGTACATACCCTCAAGGCCGACATTACCCAGTTTAGCAAATGGGTAGTAGGACAAACAAAAGTAATCAATGGCATCAAGTACAAACTGATAAGCCCTACTCAATTTAAGGTAGTGAAATAGGGAGGCTTAAATGTTTTTATAAGCATTAGCAACGCATTGGTAGCATCGTTTGTCTTAAAAAAGTGCTGTGATCTGTGCCCTGCCCGAATGAATGGGCACAGGAGCTTCTGCTGTATTTCTTCCTTCATATACCAAAGTCAGCCGCAAGCCATTGCCCAAGCGTTGTTGCCAGTTGATCGACCAGCGCCAGTTAGAACCTGGCTGTAGTGCTTCCAGCATTTCATAAGCCACTGCATTGTTGAGCTCACCCCGATAATCGATTCTAATGTTGCTGGCGCGCATGACAATGCTGCGTTTACCCACGATGTTTACTCTTAGCTCTGCCCCAAATTCTTGCACCTGAGCATTTTCCAGCGTATCGGTCTCTCCTCGTTTGAGTGTATTCATTTTTTGCGTCAAGCGATAAAAGCCCGTGAGCCGCCACGAAGGGTTGGGCTGAAAAGCCAGGGCAGGTTTGCCTTCACGACTGATAATATTATAGTTGCGAGTTTGCAAAAAATCGGAGCGGACAAATTTGTTATCGGCCGATGCGTCTAACTGTAAATTAAAACTTTTGCCCAGGTTTCGCCTCAATATTAGCCCATAAGTCTCTTGGTCGCTTGCCTCAAAACCATTGGTGAGCAGTTGTTTTTGTTTGCTTTGCAAAAAATTGAACGTAAAACCATAGCTAGGATTGGCTCGGTTGAAAAACAGTGTACTGCGAATAATTTCACGGGTAGACAACAAATCGATAGCGGCAATGCGATTGCTGAATGGCACAAAACGATTATAAATGTCATCATCGGTCATTCGTCGGACAATTGTCCAGGCAGCATTTGCCGACCACTTGCTCACAAACTGCCGGAGGCGGCTGTCGGACTTACGCCAGCTAAAAGGTGCCCGTAACCCTGCCCTGTAACTAAAGTTGTTGGTAAACGCGCTTATAAAATCATCAGTGGGTACAAATACTTTGATAAAGTTTCGTTCATCCAGATTTATGGCAAGGTAAAACTCGTTCAAGTCTTGTATTCCGTCTTCATTGTCGTCGCGCCAGGTATGGGTACCTTGTCCTCCGTTTACCGGAATAAAAACAAATTCACGCCGAAGCTCACGTCCGGTAGAAGTAGCAAAGGTAAGTTGCGAACGCAAAGATTTATTAAAAAAGAACGCATTCCAGTCAATCCGCCCCATAATGTTGTCTGCATTCAACACATTGTTACTGGTGTCTAGTTTGTTGTCAATGGTACGATAAGTCATGATCAACTTTACCTGTTGGTTGCGGTTCAGGCGGGCGTTCATTCGAACATTTACAGCCTGTGTCTCTAACCCCCGCTTGAGCTTACCCTCTACTGGCAGGTTGTCGTAGCGTACACTATAGTCTACCAACCATTGAAATCTTGCCGAATCGGCATTTTGAATATACCAACGGTGTTGATCAAAATTCATGGCTGTAGTCACCACCGAATCGGAAGCCAACGTTGCTACCCGGTTTTGGTCTAGCGAATAGTTGTAGCCCAATACTGCCCACCTGTAATGCTGGCTGAGGTCGCCCGAAAACCTTTGCCATTGAGACACCACCTCGGTCAAGGCTCCGTTCAATGGCAGCGTTTGGCGGTTGTTCATCAAAAATCCCTCAGTCTTTAACTGCCAAATGCCCAAACGCTTGGCTGCCACCAGCTTTTGTTGCCAACCGTTTACCTGTGTGCCCCTTACCCGGTGGTTATAAGAGTAGATCAATTGATTGTTGGCATCTTTGCGCACCCCTGCCCTACCCCTAAAAATCAGGTCGTTTACCTGCGACGTATCCGCGTTAATGCTCCAGTCACGGTCAAACTCCACACTTCGGTAGCGGTCAATAGGTAAAAAAGTGGCGTCATTCCATTCCAGGCTCACATCAGCAAGCCAACGGTAGCCCTTCCAGCCAGCAATTTTTCTGCCTTGGTTGAGGTAGCCTACCTTCCACGCTCTGCCTTGGTTATCAGCATTGTCTAAGTCGGAAAAGCGATTGAGGTCACGCTCCGAAAAAGCCATTTCAGCGTATATTTTATCTTGCTTGCTCAATTGGTAAGCCGCTCCTACAGTCATCATCTTTTGTAGCGTAGGTGTGGGCACTAGCTTTACAGGGGCAAAACTACCTTGTGGCACACCATTGACTGGCGCTACCCAGCCAAAAACCCGCCCATTGGCAGTACTTTGCAATAATTGATAGTCGCCTCGGTTGAGGCCTACCTCGGTAAACGACACCCTAAAAATAGCCGAAGAATCTATTGCATATTGCAAAATATTAAATATTTGTCCATTTACCACAGTATCTTTACGCCTATACAACACTTGATTGGCCAGGGCTCCTACCGAGTCTATACTACTGGCAAGCGCCAAGGTTGGATCGTCGCCCGCCAGCGACAATGCCTCAATATCTGCGTCGGACAAATCAAGCCCCAGCGGGTTGTTAGGGTTGTCGCCTGATGAAAAGTAATTGCCATACAATGAAAACTTTCTGAATTGTTGGTAATGGCTTGCAGTTGTAATAGTGCGGTTATAGTTACGGTCGGCGTATTCAAAATCTACCCTCACCCGCGAAAACTGTGTAATGACTACGTTGGTATTGAAGGTAACCTGGGCGTTGTTATAGTCTATAGTATAGTCAAAGTTAAACCCCCGTTGCAAAAGCTGACCATCGAGGTATACCTTTTCAGAGTTGGCAAGAATAATGATAAAACGCTCGCCGTTAGGCCCTTGCAGGCGATAAGGTCCTTGTACTCCTTCACGTAGTTGATCGTTGAGCCATACCGAGGCAAACTTTCCTTTCGAAATGGCAATGCCTACCTTGGTTTCGGCATGGCTCTGTTTTTCTTCCGGAAACGCCTGGTAGTCTAACTCCAGATAGCCTCCCTGTACGTTTTTATAATACCTTAGAAACTGAGAAGGCTGATTTTGAAAAACCACATCGCCTACCGTGAGCCTACTACCCGATTTGTGCCTAAACTGAATGAATACTTTGTCAAATTCCTGTAGTTGTTGCGTATTGCCTTCTGGCTGAAAGGGCACTTGTTGATCGGAAATAGTGGCAAGTACTTGAATATCTTTGGTGAGTTTGCCCTCTAGCTGCAGGTTAAGGGCAGAGTTTACAAATACACTTTGTTGGTTGCCTACCCCCACTCCACGGGTAAGGCTACCGCTTTTTTGAATGCCAGGCGTTTTAAATATTTCTTCGGGTTTATCAGGCGTGTCAAAAGTTAAAAAAGTATTTTGATTCAATTTTGCGCTGTCATTATAAGTGGCAATATCGCGCTTGAAGTGGGCTTTGTTGAGCAAAAAAGGGAGCACTTGATAACAGACCAGTACTGAGTCGGCAAAAGGCTGGGCAAAACTTACCCGATTGGTGTTAATGTTGTAGGTAGGTTTTATGCCGCTCGATGGGCTTTTTATTTGCAAACTACCCGCCACCAAAGATAAAGTATCTAATGCTACTCCCTTGCGGTCATACTTCACCCATTTGCACCGGGTTTGTGCCTGTACTGGCGTAGTTGCAAACACACACACTATGAATATAAGAGATGAAATAAATATCCGCATTTTTATTGATTAACTGCCCCTTCGCAATTCAAAAACTCGTCTAAAAAAAGGGGATGAGTCGGGCAAACCACGCATAAAACACCTTGATTTATATATCATTAGGCGATTTTGTATCAATACTCCTCAGTGATTTTAGTCAAAGTTGATTACTGATTACCTTCGGTGAGCTCCCTTTGGTCGGTTATCAAATGGTTATAAGTTTAAAAACTATTTAATTACGTGTTTAGACGTAAAACTGAAACCCTTTGAAAAATAAAGCAAGTACGCAAATTTAATATACGCCATTGGTTTACAAGGATTCATAGGGTAAACATTTACTCGAATCAGCTATGGACTACGGACTAAATGCTATGGACTATTGTTGTATAACAAAAAGTTAAAAACTAATTTAGGATGACACAATCTATGCCTTTACGTATAATAAAGGTAAACCATTACTTTGCAGGCTTTTTGAGGTAAACAATATTTTTCAACAAATACTTTATCGCATAGATAAGTACTGAGGTGAAATTAAATACAGCAAACCAGTAGTTAAAGGGCAACTTATAATGAGTATAAATACACTCTCTAACTTCTAACAAAGAAGATACACAAATAGATTGTGCTGTATTGTAGGCCAGGCTACAAAGTAGTTGATTTTTTTAACAAACATCTATTCTATACCTTTGACCATGGCTGTTGACTATTTTATTAATTTGTTTTTTTAGAATGTTTTTATCAAAGTTGTTTTTCTGTATCATTCGTGTCCAACTGGCATGTGTACTGTTAAGTGGAGTATTGGTAGCCCATGTACAAGCCCAAACCCCCAAAGCTGACAGCCTGAAAGCATTGCTAAAAAACTACCCTCAGCGCGATACTCAATATGTAAACCTGTTGAATGCCACAGGTATGAAAATCTACTCTAGCAACCCAGAACAAACGGCTGGTTATGGTAAAAAAGCATTAGAACTCTCTCAGAAATTAAATTATCTGAAAGGCATTGCCCAAGCCTACCATACTTTAGGGGTAAGTCGCTATGTAAAGGGCAAATATGCTCAAGCAGCTCAATATTACCGAAAAGCGCTTAATTTTTACCGCAAGACCAATAACCGCTACAAAGTAGCAAGCATACAAAGCAATTTGGGTACCCTCTCCATCTGGCAGGCAAACTATGACCAGTCTATCAAGCATTTCATGAAGGCAGTAACCTATTTCAAAAGCATTAACGACCACGGAGCATTGGCCAACTGTTATAATAGCTTGGGGGTGGTGCATAAAAGACGGGGTGATTTGAACGAAGCAAAAAAATATTATCAACTTGCACTTACAGGATTTCGGGGAGCAAAAAACGATGCAGGTATTGCCTCAGCACTCATCAATTTGGGGCGCATCAGTCAAGTACAGGGGCAATGGAAGCAAGCGATTGATTTTAACTTTAAGGCGCTAAAAATTGCCAAAAAAACCAATAACAAGAGAGCTCTTTCTACTTGCTACCACAACATAGGTGAGGTAAAAGCCAGCCAGGGCAAACACCGTGAAGCCATTGTTTATTACCAAAAAACCATTGACATAGAGGAAGAATTTAAGAGTTTGCCAGGACAAGCCTATACTTATAATTTTTTGGCAGAGAGTTATAGAATGCTCAAAGAGTACCAAGAAGCAGAAGCCTTGTTGAAGCTCAGCAACGACTTGGCAAAAAAATCTAAGGCGCGTACTGAGCTCAAGTACAATTACTTGTTTCAGGCAAGGCTTGACTCTAGCCAGGGCAAATACCTGGATGCTTTTGAAGCTTACAAACAATATACATCGGTCAAGGACAGCTTATTTAACATTCAGAAGAGTAAGCAAATTGCCCGAATGCAAACCCAGTTTAAAACTAAAGAAAAAGAACAAACCATTTTGTTGCTCAAAGAAAAAGAGCGCATTCAAAAATACATCATCAAACGCAAAAACCTGTGGCTTGGCATTATTGGGCTAGGGTTGTTTAGTGCACTTGCCTTGGCGTATGTTTGGTATAGGTACTACATCAATAAAAAGAAGAATAACGAGCAGTTGCAAAAACTTAACTATGAACTCAACCAACATCAGGACGAGATCATTGCCCAACACGATTTTATTGAAGAGCAACGCGATCGTTTGGAAGAACAACATACTAAGATCACCAAAAGCCTACAGGCGGCCAATCATTTGCAGCGAGCAACCCTACCCGCTACCGAACATGTTTTAGGCATATTGCCGAAGCACTTTATTATGTACCGCCCCAAAGACATTGTTTCGGGGGATTTTTATTGGGTAGAAAAAATAGAAGCACAAACTTTTGTTATCATGGGCGATGGCACCGGACATGGAGTACCAGGCGCATTTATGGCGTTGATTGCTACCACACTGATCGACCGGATTGTAAAAAACTGGAGGGTAACCGAACCTGCCGCTATACTTACGATGATGCATCAAGAGGTAAGGAATATATTGCACCAACAAGACAATGACAATCAGGATGGGGTAGACATAGGTATTTGTGTTTTTACCCCAAAAGATAAAGAAGTAACACATTTGACTTTTGCCGGAGCTCGCCGTCCTTTATTGTATATGCGCCCCAATGACCAGGAAATGCAGGAATTAAAGGCTAACCGAAAGTCGATTGGAGGGTTTAGAAAAAATAATGGCACCTTTGACCAACATACCGTTGAGGTACCTCATCAAACCAGCTTTTACTTGTATACAGATGGTTACTCTGACCAAAACAACCAGGATCGACGAAAGTTTGGACAACAGGCTTTCAGAGAGATGCTACAGCAAATATATCAACAAAGCTGTGCCACACAACTTACCCACCTCGAAAAGTCACTCGATGAGTTTATGAAAGATACTGAACAACGCGATGACATTGCCGTGATTGGCTGGAAAATCTAACCCCTCCTATTTATGCCTCTCTTTGTTATTCTTCATACTTTTTATTATTGCCCAAGGCGTAGTACTCTTCTATGGTATTGAAAAACAACGGATAGTTGACTTTAAGCTGACGGGCTACTTCTTCCATCACCTGCCGCATATCGGTTTCTACTCCATGAAGGCTCAAGCGCCCTATCAGGGTTTTGTGCCAGTCTTTTATCGACATACTTATGGTAAACGATGTTGCCTTGTTGCCTGGTGCCAATATATTGGTAAGTTCGTTGGCTTTGTCTTTTTGCTCCAGGTATTGAGCTACTACTTGTTTTTGCTTTTCCAGGTATTCGGGTTGGTGAGGGTAACCCAACAACTTAAAGAAGGGGTTGTTTTGGGCATTTGTTTTAGACGATGTAAGCCTTGCAATGGTGGCTTCGTTGTGCGCTACAAACTCTAGCGAAGTTTCTAAAGCACAGCCTGCAATTAAAAAGGTAACATGTTCGTCGTTGTAAACGCTCCGATGCCCATACTCTTGGATCAGGCGCTGGTTGTAGGCTGCTGCACTCTCTTGTTGGTCTTTAAAGGACAAGTAAGTCAGTCGACTGTTAAACTCCGCATGTTGCTCATATACCGGACGAGTAGTGTCTATGTTCATCTGGTCAAACAATTGTTTTGCCTCGGCAGTAACCCTGCTTTTTTTGGTGATTAATACCCCTGTTTTTAGCACAAAAATATCGTCTACTATTCCATTGGCGGCTACAATCATTTGTTTGTGCATTTGTTGGTAGCGGGTGCCCTTCCATAGTTTTTTATCCATGTTTTGTAATGTAAGTCAGGGAACTATTTTTATACTAAAAACTTTATACTTTCGGCATAAACTCAGGCCATTGGCTATTGAACTGATTTATTATTTGCGTAAGCGCAACAAGTTAAAAAACATTTATGAAACACACTTTTACAATTCGACAAATTTTATGCTTACTTATCTTGGGGTGTTTATATGCTTGTGGGGGCAGCTCAACCAAACAAAGTCAACCACAAACCCGCAACAAAACTGAGGTAAGTAAACTCAACTGGCAACAAATAGAGGCACAGGCAAAAGGGCAAACCGTAAACCTGATGATGTGGATGGGCGACCCTTTAATCAATGCCTACATGAAAAAGTTTGTACAAGCCAAATTAAAAGAAAAATACGACATTCGTCTGAATATAATCAGTGGGCAGGGCAAAGAGATAGTATCGACATTGATTGCCGAAAAGGAGGCGGGCAAAACCAACAGCGAAATTGACATGATGTGGATCAATGGGGAAACTTTTTTTCAGCTAAAACAAATCAAAGCTTTATATGGTCCTTTTACAACCCAATTGCCCAATGCCCGGTTGATTAATTTTAACAGCCGTTTTATCAATACCGACTTCCAACAACCTGTCAATGGTATGGAGTGTCCCTGGGGCAATGTACAGCTGGCGCTGATTTATAACAGTCATCAGGTAAAAAATCCGCCTAAAAACCTCAAGGAGTTAGAACAGTTTGTAAAGGCACATCCAGGCAAATTTACCCTGGGCACTGAGTTTACAGGCATTACCTTACTCAAATCTATGCTGATAGCCCTTGCCAATGAACCTAAAGATTTGTATGGAAAGTTTGACCAGGCAAAATACGATCAATACTCAGCAAAGCTTTGGCAATACCTTAAGCGTCTTAAGCCTTACCTCTGGAAAAAGGGCAAAACCTTTCCCTCTACCCTGGCGGCCATGCACCAAATGTTTGCCAATGGTGAGCTGTGGTTTACCATGAGCAACAACGATTGTGAGGTAGACAACAAAATAGCTCAAGGTACTTTTCCGGCGTGGGCAAGGGCTTATGTGCTAGAGAGTGGTACTATCCAAAACTCGCACTACTTGGGCATTACTCAAACCTCGCCCAACAAGGCAGCGGCAATGGTGGCCATCAATTATATGATCTCGCCCGAAGCCCAATACGAAAAGTTTAAGCCTGCCATCTGGGGCGATGGTACCGTGTTGGCAATGGACAAGCTGCCCCAAAACTGGCAAGACAAGTTTGCCCAACTACCCACTCGCAAGTATGCCCCCAAACGTGCCGACATTCAACAGTATGCCTTGATGGAATTGGCGCCTGAGTATATGATAAGGTTGCAGGAAGATTTTAGGAAGGAGATCATTAAGTAAGTATGTACCAAGACAAAATTAAATATACCTAATATGCAAGTATAACTATCATATTATGAGAGAGTTATCTTTGCTTGCAGCTTATAGCTGATTGCTTGCTGCTACTTACTAAGCAATGATGGTGGTTGAATGGTTGCTTTTTAAGAACAAAATAGATAAAAAGCCCTAACACTTATGTCAGGGCTTTGATGTTTTTAAGCTTGTGATTGCTCCATCCTATCCAATATTTCTACGCTGTTGAGCACGTATTGCATTTGTTGAATGTGTGCTTGTAAAAACGTTTTTACTTCTGTATACGCTTTATTTTCGAACAACTCTAATGAAGCACTGGCGTCAAGCGCTAATGCTTCTAATTGTGCATATAGGCTTTGCGCAAATAGGTTGATCATAGATTGAGGAATGGCTACATTTTGTAGCTCTGAGTTTAAATCAGTAAATTGCATACTGTAATGATTTATTTGTTGCAAAAAAGCCCTTGAGGGAAAGGTCTCAAACTAAACCTCTTGGGCTTACTTTCACCGTGAAAGTATAAGCAAATATAATAAAAAAACTCACCTTTCGCAAGTAAAACACCACCTTAATTCACTGAAAACAAGTACTTTACAACTTCACACTCGTAATTAAACCATCTTACCGTAGGGTGACCTGAGCAATGCTAAACCAAGACTTGAAAAACGACTTGTGTATGGGTTTTTGGGTGAATTGTCTTCGAAAACCTGCCAGGATTTTTTAGCGTCTTATAGAATCCTGGCAGGTTTGAAGCAGACTTGAAAAACGACTTGTGTACGAGCTTTTGCCTGTATTCCGTCATTCGTCGGAATGGTTGGGCTCATTGGTATGGCTAAAGCCTTAAGACCAATACAAGGAGGGTAATTCGTAATTGACCCATTCGTAATTAAACAATCTTACCGTAGGGTGACCTGAGCAATGCTAAACCAAGACTTGAAAAACGACTTGTGTATGGGTTTTTGGGTGAATT